>NZ_JAUZUQ010000027.1:0-54728 GCF_031844105.1 Acidovorax sp. PRC11
ATTCATGCTCATCTTCACGTTCGCGATGTCCACACCCGTGTGGTCCGACTTCACGCGGACCTTCACGTTGTAGTCCACCACGCGCTTGACGGGGACCAAGACCTTCATTGCTGCGGCTCCTAAAACGGGTTGATTGATTGACGTAACGTAAACCGGTCCATTCTATGCGCCGGTCCTGGCCGGAACGGCGGGCTTCAGCCGGGAGAACACGCTGGCTGGCTGCCCTGCACAAAAAAGAACGATCGTGCTTTTTACGGAAGTATAGCGGTGTACGGTCACGCCGTGGGCGGCGGTGCGGACGCTTGTGCGACATGCGCGGCCTGCAGGGGCCCGGCGGGTGGCGGGGCATCGGCCTGCAGACGCACCACCCGCTGCGGGTACGGGATGTCGATGCCCTCGGCGCGCAGGCCGTCCAGGATGGCGATGTTGATCGCCGAGCGCAGATTGACCGTGCCGGCCGAAGGGTCGCTCACCCAGAAGTTGAGGCTGAATTCCAGCCCGTCCGGAGCGAAGTTCATCAGGTAGGCCACCGGCGCCGGATCGGCGAGCACACGCGGCTGGGCGGCGGCGGCGCCGCAGAGGATGGCCTGCACCTGCGACACGTCGCTGTCGTAGCCCACGGTGATGTTGGTGGTGATGTTGAACTTGCGGTCGGCGTCCGAGAGGTTCTCCACGCGCTGCGTGATCAGCGTCTCGTTGGGCACGATGGACTCGCGCCCGTTGCCCGCGCGGATCAGGGTGTAGCGGGTCTTGATGTCGGTGATGCGGCCTTCGAAGCCGTCCACGCGCACGTTGTCGCCGATGCGCAGCGAGCGCTCCAGCAGGATCACGAAACCGCTCACGTAGTTGGAGGCCAGCTTCTGCAGGCCGAAACCCAGCCCCACGCCCACGGCGCCGCCCAGCACCGAGAGCGCCGTCAGGTCCACGCCCACGGCCGAGAGCGCGAACAGCAGGCCGACCAGCAGCAGCCCCGCCCGCGTGGCGTTGGCGGCCACCTTGCGCATGGAGAGGTCCACGATCGTGCGGTCCAGCAGGCGCCGCTCCAGCGTGGACGACAGCCACAGCGCCAGCAGCATCACCACGGTGGCCGAAAGCGATCCTTCGATCAGCGTGAGCGCCGTGACCTGCGACTTGCCGAAATGGATCGCGATGCCGGCCAGCTCGGCGCGCACCGCGGGCAGCAGGCCCACGATCCAGAGCACCGCCACGCCCCAGGCCAGCCAGGAGACGATGCGCTCCACCAGCCGCATGGCGGCCGATTTCGGGAAGGCATTGGCCAGGATGCGCGCGAAGAACCGGATCAGCACCAGCGAGCTGAGCACCGGCACCGCCACGCGCAGCAGGAACACCGGCTGCAGCAGCACCGTCTCGACGCCCACGCGGGCGGCATAGGCCAGGGCCAGCGCCAGCAGCGGGAACATCAGCCCATCGACCGTGCGGCGGCCGAACCACACCGAATCGGGCGGCTGCTGGCGGCCGAGGATGCGGCTCGCAACGTAGGCGAGCGCCAGGCAGGCGGCCAGCACGGCCGCTTCGATCCAGGTGTGGGATGGGCTGAAATCGCGGATCAGCGCGTGGAGGGCATCCATGGTGCGGGAACCTCGGGGCATCGGTGGACGGCAGGGCCGGAGCGCAACGCTGGCCCCGGCGGGAGAGCGGCCAAGCTTACCCCGGCGCAGCGGGCGTGCGTGCGAGCGTGGCCCGCCAGAACAGCAGCGCGGCCAAGCTGACGGACGCTCCCAGCGCACACACGCCCTGCCAGCCGGCTTGCGCGTACACCAGCGTCGAGCCGATCGCACCCAGGCCGCTGCCCGCGGCATAGAACAGCATGTAGGCGGCGATCAGCCTGCCGTGCGCCTGCGGGCGGGTACGCAAGATCAGGCTTTGGTTGGTGACGTGCAGGGCCTGCCCGCCCAGGTCGAGCAGCACGATCCCGACCACCAGCGCCCCAAGCGAACGCTCCATCATCGACAGCGGCCACCACGCGATCAGCAGCGCAACCAGGGCGGCGGCGCTGGCCCGCTCTCCGTGGCCGCGGTCCGCCCAGCGCCCCGCTCGCGCGGCGGCGAGCGCGCCCAGGGCACCGACGAGGCCGAATGCGCCGATGGCGGTGTGCGAGAAGCCGAAAGGCGGCGCGCTCAGGGGCAGCACCAGGGCGCTCCAGAAGATGTTGAAGGCCGCGAACATCAGCAGCGCCAGCATGCCGCGCACCTGCAGCACGCGTTCCTCGCGCAGCAGCGTCCCCATCGAGCCGATAAGGCGCAGGTAGGACGGTGCACCGTCCGATGTGGCGACCGCCGGAAGCCGCCGCCACATCGGCAGCGCGAGGGCCGCCAGCAGCGCGGCGGCGCCCAGGTACACGCCCCGCCAGCCCGCCAGATCGGACACACCACCCGCGAACACCCGCGCCAGCAGCAGGCCGATGAAGATGCCCCCCTGCGCCGCCCCGACCACCCGACCCCGTTCGTGCGGCGCCGCGGCGCTGGCGGCATAGGCGACCAGCCCCTGCGCCATGGCGGTGCCCAGCAGGCCGACCAGCAGCATGCCCGCGAACAGCATGGCGGCCGACTGCGCCAGTCCCACCAGCGCGAGCGCACCCGTCAGCGCCAGCCACTGGGCCGCCATGAGCCGCCGCCGGTCCACGCGGTCGCCGAGCGGCACGAGCAGCACCAGGGCCAGCGCGCAGCCTGCCTGGGTCGCGGTGACCACCGCGCCGATCGCTGCCGCACCGATGCCGAAGTCCCGGGCCAGCGCATCGAGCAGCGGATGCGCGTAGTACACGCCGGCTACTCCGAGCCCGCCCGCCGCGGCGAAAAGGCGCACCACACTGGCCGGCATGGCGGCGGGGCGTGAGGAAGCGGTATCGGCGTGCGTGTGCGCATCGGTGTCCGTGTCGATCAAGGGCTGGGGCATTTCGGCAGGGGGCATCGCGATCCATCCAATCTGGTTTTAAATAAAAACCAGATGGATGCTAGGCCAGGCAGTTTTAAAATGCAACCTGATTGCCTCGACTGTTCTCGCCACCCCCTTCATCACCGGAAGCCGCCATGCCATCCAGCGAAGACCTGTCCGAAAGCCCCTGCCCCGTGGCGCGCAGCGTCGCCGTGGTGGGTGACCGCTGGTGCCTGCTCGTCGTGCGCGACGCGTTCGACGGCATCCGCCGCTTCGGGGATTTCCAGCGCAGCCTCGGGCTGGCCCGCAACATCCTGTCCGACCGGCTGCGCCGGCTGGTGGAGGCCGGCATCCTCGCGCTGCAACCGGCGTCGGACGGCTCGGCCTACCGGGAATACGTGCTGACGCCGCGCGGTGAGAGCCTGTTTCCGCTCGTCGTGGCCCTGCGGCAGTGGGGGGAGCGGCAGCTGTTCCAGCCCGGGGAGCGCCACTCGGTGCTGGTCGACCGGCGTACCGGCAAGCCGGTGCCATTCATGGCGCCGGCCGCGAAGGACGGCACCGTGCTGATTCCGGACGCTACCGAAGTGCGCAAGGTCGGGGAGTGATCCGGGCATCAGCCCGTTGTGCATGCGGCGCCGCTTGCGGGCCGGTAGGCGGGTCGGTCCTCCCCGCTGGCGACGGGCGCGGGCCTTGTCAGCGCGTGGCAGGCGGCGGGGTTTCGGCTGCAGCCTTCCAGGCCGGTGCGCGCTTCTCGGCGAACGCGCGTGCGCCCTCCTGCGCCGCTTCGTCCATCATGTTCACGGCCATGGCCTGCCCGGCGAGCTGGTAGGCCGCCTCCACGCCGAGCTCGCGCTGCTGGTAGAAGAGCGCCTTGCCCACCGCCACCGCGGCGCGGGGCTTGCCGAGGATCGAGCGCACGAGCGATTCCACCGCGTCGTCCAGCGCCTCGGCCGGCACGACGCGGTTCACCAGCCCCTCGGTCAGCGCGGTGCGTGCATCGATGAAGTCGCCGGTGAGCAGCATTTCCATGGCGCGTTTCGCCGGCACGTTGCGCACCAGCGGCACGCTGGGCGTCGAGCAGAACAGGCCGTAGTGGATGCCGCTGGTGGCGAAGCGCGCGCCCTCGGCCGCCACGGCGAGGTCGCACTGCGCGACCAGCTGGCAGCCCGCCGCGGTGGCGATGCCCTGCACGCGCGCGATCACCGGCACGGGCAGGCGCTGGATCGACACCATCATGCGACTGCACTGCGCGAAGAGGCGCCTGTACCAGGCGGCCTCAGGGTGAGCGGCCATGTCCTTCAGGTCGTGGCCCGCGCAGAAGGCCTTGCCCTGGGCGGCCAGCACCACCACGCGGGCCTGCGGGTCCTGCGCGACCGCATCGAGCGCCTGCTGCAGCGCGGCGAGCATGCCGTCGCCGAGCGCATTCAGCCGCGCCGGATCGGCCAGCGTGAGGGTCACGACGCCGCGGGCGTCGCGCGTGGTGTGGAGCACCGGAGCGTCGGCGGCGGACAGGGAAGCGGCAGGTTCGGTCATGGCGGCGAAGAAGCTTGGGCTGTATCGGCGGACAGCCCGCCTCAGAGGTCGGCCAGCACGCGCACGTGGGCTTCCACGCTGCGCGCCAGGGCATCCATCACGTAGCCGCCCTCCAGGCAGGAGACGATGCGGCCCTTGGAATACCGGCGGGCGATGTCCTTGATGCGCTGCGTGATCCAGGCGTAGTCCTGCTCGGTGAGGCCGAGCTGGCCCATGTCGTCGTCGCGGTGGCCGTCGAAGCCGGCCGAGACGAAGATCATCTCGGGCTTGAACGCCTCCAGCCGCGGGATCCAGAGCATCTCGATCAGCTCGCGGATGTCCATGCCGCGCGTGTAGGCGGCCACGGGCACGTTGAGCATGTTGGGCGCCGGATCCTGGTCGCCGCTGAACGGGTAGAACGGGTGCTGGAAGATGCCGACCATCAGCGCACGCGGATCGTTCGCGAGGATGTCCTCGGTGCCGTTGCCGTGGTGCACGTCGAAATCCACCACCGCCACGCGCTGCAGCTTGTAGCGCTGCAGCGCGTATTTGGCCGCGATCGCGACGTTGTTGAAGAAGCAGAAGCCCATGGCCTTGCTGCGCGTGGCATGGTGGCCCGGCGGGCGCACGCAGCAGAAAGCGTTCTCCAGCTCGCCCGCCATGACGGCGTCGGTCGCGGCGAGCGCGGCGCCCGCGGCCCGTAGCGCGGCCGGCCAGGTATGGGTGTTGATGGAGGTGTCGGGGTCGACCTGCGCATGGGCGGGGCCGCCGGCCAGCATCTCCTCCGCGAGCCGGTCGGAGAGGCCGCGCAGCGCGGCCACGTGCAGCCGGTCGTGCGCCAGCTCGACATCGGCGAGCGACGCCTCGGGCGCCTCGAAGCGCTCCAGCGCGTCGGCCACGCCCGTGGCCAGCAGCCGGTCCTCTATCGCGTCCAGCCGCCCCGGGCACTCGGGGTGGCCCGCACCCATCTCGTGCTTCCAGCATTCGCGGTGCGTGAAATAGCCTGTGGAGCCCACCATGAATCCCTTGTCTCTGGTTTTTTTCGGATAACGTCGGGTGCCATGAACACACAGCACAAGATCCGGTCGCTTCTGGATCAGCTTAACACGGTGATCGTCGGCAAAAACGCCCAGGTCCAGGACTGCGTGGCCTGCCTGCTGGCCGGGGGACACCTGCTGATCGAGGACGTGCCGGGCGTGGGCAAGACCACGCTGGCCCATGCGCTCGCGCGCACTTTCGGGCTGCAGTTCTCGCGCGTGCAGTTCACGGCCGACCTGATGCCCAGCGACCTCACGGGCGTCTCGGTCTACGAGCGCGGCCGCGAGTCGTTCGTGTTCCATCCCGGCCCGGTGTTCGCCCAGGTGCTGCTGGCCGACGAGATCAACCGCGCCAGTCCCAAGACGCAGAGCGCGCTGCTGGAGGCCATGGAAGAAAAGCAGGTCACGGTGGAAGGCGAGACGCGCGCCCTGCCCCATCCCTTCTTCGTGATCGCCACCCAGAACCCGCACGACCAGCTCGGCACCTTCGCGCTGCCCGAGAGCCAGCTCGACCGGTTCCTGATGCGGATCTCGATCGGGTATCCGGACCGCGCGGCGGAACGGCTGCTGCTGGCCGGCGGCGACCGCCGCGACATGGTCGACGGCATGCCGGCGCTGCTGTCGCCCGGCGAGCTCGAAGCCCTGCAGCAGCAGGTGCTGGCGGTGCACACGGCCGAGCCGCTGCTCGACTACGTACAGGACCTGATCGCCGCGACGCGCTCGGGGCGCTGGTTCCTGCAGGGCCTGTCGCCGCGCGCAGGCATCGCGCTCATCCGCGCGGCCAAGGCGCAGGCGCTGATCGCCGGCCGCGATTACGTGGCGCCCGACGACGTGCAGGCCGTGCTGCCGCAGACGATCGCGCACCGGCTCGTGCCCGTGGGCGACGCGGGGCGCGGTGCGGCCGAACAGGTGGTGGCGATGGCGGAATCCGTGCCTCTGAAATGAGGGAGCACCCCCCTGAGCGGCTGCGCCGCTTCCCCCCGCTCTCGCCGTGCGTAGCACGGCGGGCAGGGGGACGACGCCAGTGGCCCGGCGAAGCCGGTTCCACGGCGTCTGCTGGCCTGGCCTGCTCCGCGGCCATCGGACGGATTGAGGCCACGCGGCTTCCAGGCGCCGTGCGTGTGGCGTGCGGTGCGGATTGCTCGGCTGGGCCCTTGTGGGAGGCTTCGGCATGACATCCGGCCCGCGCGACGCCCTCTCGCCCGCAGCATCGGCGCGGAAGCCGCTCGCCGTACTGAGCGCGCGGCTGCATAGCTGGTGGCAGGCGCGGCTGCCGCGCACGGACACGGTGCTGCTCACGCAGCGCAATGTCTACATCCTGCCCACGGGCGCGGGGTGGATGCTGGCGCTGACGCTGCTGGTGCTGCTGGTGGCGTCGATCAATTTCCAGCTGAATCTGGGCTATCTGCTGACGTTCCTGCTCGCGGGCAGCGCGGTGGCGGGCATGCACGTGTGCCATGCGACGCTGCGCGGGCTGACGCTGCACCTGCTGCCGCCCGAGCCGCGCTTTCTGGGCCAGAGCGTGGTGTTCGACGTGCAATTGACGAGCGAGCGTGCCGCGCCGCGCCACGGCATCGCGGTGGCGGTGCACGGCGCCGGCCGGGCGACGCGCTGGGCGTGGACGGACGTGCCCGCGCAGGGCACGGCCTCGGTGCAGATCGCCTTCCAGCCCGAGCGTCGCGGGCTGCACGGCGTGCCGCTGCTCACGGCCGAGACGCGCTTCCCGCTGGGCACCTTCCGCGTCTGGACGCTCTGGCGCCCGGCCGCGCAGGTGCTGGTGTATCCCCGTCCCGAGGTGCCTCCGCCGCCGCTGCCTGCCGGCGAGCCGAGCGCGGGCGGCGCGGGCAGCGCGCCCACGCAGGGCATCGGGGAGTTCGACGGCGTGCGCGCCTACCGCCGCGGCGATCCGCTCAAGCTCGTCGTCTGGAAGAAGGCCGCGCGGTCGCTCGCCACCGGCACCGACGACCTGGTGAGCCGCGACGACACCCAGCAGTCGCGCCGGCAGGAGCTGTGGTTCGACCTCGCGCTCACCAGCCTGCAGGACCCGGAGGCGCGCGTGTCGCGCGTCACGGCCTGGGTGCTGCAGGCCGAGCGCCTGGGCCTGGACTACGGCCTGCGCCTGCCCTCCGGCGAGGTCGGCCAGGGCAGCGGCCCGGCGCACGAACGCCGCTGCCTGGAGGCCCTGGCATTGTGCTGAACGACCGCCCCCCTCTCCCGGCCGCATGCGCTCCTTCAGCATCGGCATTGGCATCGGCATCGTTGTCGGCAGCGCCCGTGCCCGCGCGCATGTCCGGCTCCGGCAGCGCAGAAGCAGCAACATGACCGCGCTGCGCCACACCCTCGCCCACCTGCCGCGCGAAACGCGCGACCTGCTGTTCCTGCTCGCCACCGTCGTCTGGGTGGTGCTGCCGCTCGCGCCCTACCTGCCCTGGTGGACCACGCTGCTGGCCGCCGCCGTGCTGGCGTGGCGCGGCACGCTGGCGCTGCGCGGCAGGCCGCAGCCGGGGCGCTGGGTGCTCGGCACGCTGCTGGCCGCATCGGTCGCGCTCACCATCGTGACGCACGGCACGATCGTCGGCCGCGACGCGGGCGTCACGCTGATCGTGATGCTGCTCGCGCTCAAGACCATGGAGATGAACGCGCGGCGCGACGCCATGGTGATCTTCTTCCTGAGCTTCTTCACGATGCTCAGCAACTTCTTCTTCTCGCAATCGCTAGCCACGGCCGCGGCGATGCTGATCGCCCTGCTGGGCCTGCTCACGGCGCTGGTCAACGCCCATCTGCCGGTCGGGCGCCCGCCGCTCACCGTGGCGCTGCGGCTCGCGTGCCGCATGGCGCTCTTGGGCGCGCCGGTCATGCTCGCGCTGTTCCTGCTGTTCCCGCGCATGGCGCCGCTGTGGGGCATGCCCAGCGAGAACCCCGCGGGCCGCAGCGGCCTGTCGGGCCGGATGGAGATCGGCAACGTCGCCTCGCTCGCGCTCGACGACGGCATCGCGCTGCGCGCGCGCTTCGACACGCTGGGCGGGGAGCCGCCGCCACAAAATGCGCTCTACTTCCGCGGGCCGGTGTTCTCCGTGTTCGACGGGCGCGAGTGGTTCGCCTTCGGGCAGAACGGCGCCCCCGCGGCAGCATGGCGCCCGCCGGTGCCCGCATCGCTCGAAGTGCAGGGCGAGCCGCTGCGCTACGAGGTCACGCTGGAAGCGCTGCGCGTGCCCTGGCTGCTCACTCTCGATGCCGCGCCCGACGCGCCCACCCTGCCCCAGGGCCTGCGCGCCGCGATGTCGCCCGAACTCTCGTGGCTCGCCAGCCGCCCGATCAACGAGGTGCTGCGCTACCGTGCCGCCAGCTATCCGCAATTCACCCACGGGCCGATGCAGGACACGCCGCGCCTGCGGCCGTACCGGGAGCTGCCGGAAGGGTTCGACCCGCGCACGCGAGCCTTGGCGCGCGAGATGCTGGCCGACCCGGCCATCGCCGCGGGCGGGCCGGCGGCCTTCGTGCAGGCCGCGCTGGAGCGCCTGCGCACGGGCGGCTACAGCTACACGCTGGAGCCCGGCGTGGTGGCCGAACACACCGCCGACGCCTTCTGGTTCGACCAGAAGGCCGGCTTCTGCGAGCACATCGCGTCCGCCTTCGCGGTGCTGCTGCGCGCGGCCGACGTTCCCGTGCGCATCGTCACCGGCTACCAGGGCGGCGAGCTGAACGGCGTGGACGGCTACTGGACCGTGCGGCAGGCCGATGCACATGCCTGGACCGAGGTGTGGCTTGCGGGCCGCGGCTGGGTGCGCGTGGACCCTACCGGCGCCGTATCGCCGGGCCGCATCGGCAACTTCCAGCGCCTGCTGGCGCCGCGCAGCGCCTTCGGCACCGCCGTGGACACGGTCATCGGCCGCGGCATCGCCGCCCGTGCGCGCGCCGTGTGGGAGGCCGTCAACAACCGCTGGAACCAGTGGGTGCTCAACTACACGCAGAGCCAGCAGCTCGATCTGCTGAAGTCGCTCGGCATCCCGTCCCCCGACGCGATGGACCTGGCACGGGTGCTGGGAGCGCTCGCCGCGCTGGCCGCCCTCGGCGGGGTGGGGTGGAGCCTGTGGGAGCGCCGCCGCCAGGACCCCTGGCTGCGGCTGCTGGACCGCGCGCGCCGCGAGATCGCCCGCGCCGGCCTGCCGCTGCCCGGGCACCTGCCGCCGCGCGCCCTGGCCCGCGCGCTGCAGGAACGCTTCGGCGACGCCGCGGCCGCGCCCGCCGCAGGCTGGCTGCTGCGCATGGAGCAGGCGCGCTACGCACCGCATCCCGCCACGGCCCTGGCGGCGCTGCAGCGCGAACTGCGCGGCCTGCGCTGGCCGGCCGACGCCGCGGGCCACCGCCGCTGAGCCCCGCTGCCGGACGGGTTCTAATGCCAGGGCCCGTGATCCGTTTTTTCTTCGACACCGATTCCCGCATGGCCCTGACCCGCTCCGCCGCCCTCCTCGCCCTTGCCTGCGCAGCCGCCCTCGCCATGGCACCGGCCGCCCTGGCCCAGAAGCCCGCGAAAAAGAAGGAAAAATCCGCCCCGGCCCCCGAAGTGCTCTACGCCGGCCGGCCCGACGCGCTGCGCTTCGCCGACGACCTCGCCGCGCGCCGCGGCCTCGACCGCGAATGGGTGCGGCAGGCGATCGGGCAGGCGCGGTTCCTGCCGCAAGTGCCGCGGCTGATGCTGCCGGCGCCCCAGGGTGCGCCCAAGAACTGGGCCGCCTACCGGGCCCGGTTCGTGGAGCCCGTGCGCATCCGCGCGGGCGTGCGCTTCTGGAACGAGCACGCGGCCACGCTGGCGCGGGCAGAACGCGAATACGGCGTGCCCGCGGAGATCATCGCCGGCATCCTTGGCGTCGAGACGCTCTACGGCCAGCACATGGGGAGCTTTCGCGTGATGGATGCGCTCGCCACGCTGGCCTTCGACTTCCCCGCCGCCCATCCGCGGGCGGCGGAGCGCCAGGCATTCTTCCAGGGCGAGCTGGAGCAGTTGCTCAGCCTGGCCGATCGCACCGGCACCGACCCGTTCGCGCTGCGCGGCAGCTACGCGGGCGCGATGGGACTGGGGCAGTTCATGCCCTCCAGCTGGGTGCGCTGGGCGGTGGATTTCGATGGCGACGGCCGCATCGATCTGTTCCAGAGCCCTGCCGACGCGATCGGCTCCGTGGCCAACTACTTCCAGGCCCATGGCTGGGTTCCCGGGCTGCCCACGCACTACGCCCTCGCGTTCGATGAAACCCGGCTGCGCCTGCCCGAGCTGCTGGCGCCCGACATCCTGCCGACCTTCGATGCCGCCGGCATGGAAGCGCGCGGCGCCCGGCCCCTGCCCGCCGAAGGAGCCGCCACCGCACCGGAGGCCGCGGGCCCGCTCGCGCTGATCGAACTGCAGAACGGCGGCGCGCCCGCGACCTACGTGGCCGGCACGCGCAACTTCTACGTGGTCACGCGCTACAACTGGTCGAGCTACTACGCGATGGCGGTGATCGACCTCGGGCGCGAAGTGGCGGCAGCGCGCTAGCACGCGACCGAATGCCCACCGCGCTCCGGCGCAGTGGGCAGCGGAGGCCCGCGCCGTGCACGGTCGGATCAATAGGGCCGGCGAGCGTAGCTCTGCGCATATTGACCGAAATGGCCCGTCGACATAGCGTTGTGCACGGACTCGTCTTCCGAACCGGTCCAGGGCACGACCTCTCCCTCTTCCGTGACCGAGCTTTGCCAGGCCTGCGGAACGTCGAGTCCCGCCTCGTAGAGCACGCCGCGCGACTCTTCGTAATAGCGGTGCGTGTCGCGCACCGAGTTGTACTCGATCCGTTCCGCGCCTTCCGCGAATTCATGGGGCGACATGCGCCTCATGGCGGCCTCACGCTCATGCGCCGAATATGCTTCGGACAGGGAAGCGTTGGTCAGCTCGAAGGCAAGAACGCCCATCGCGTAAGGACGACTGCCCGTGTACGCCTGCCCCAACACCACCTCTCTGCCATGCGGGCGGAAGTACGCGGTGGACACTTCCGGGTCCACGCGGACATTCACGGGCCCTTCCGCATCCACGGTCGCCATCGTCCGCCGGAACGTCTCGGACCCTGCGTACACCAGAGAGAGGTCATGGATCGCCTGGCCCGCCTGCGCGTCCGCCGGGTGGTGCCTCAGCGTGCGGGCGGACAGGTGCGCCCATTCCTGTTCGCGCTGGTGCATCTCGGCCGCGCCCGGGCCATACCAGTGGCCGGAGGGCTCCGGAGACGGCGAGCGGCTCCGAAGGCCCGGGAGTGCCTCGTGCAGAGAATGCATCGAAAAGGATGAGGAGCCTCGCGGCGAACCCGGCGGCGTCTCGCGCCTTCCAGCATGCTCGCTTTGCTGCCAGCCGGCATAGGCCGCAGGATCGTTGAGAACTCGGGGTGTGCGGAAGAAGTCCATGGCGTGTGACGGTGGAAAAGGATGATTCCGCCATCTTGGGCACCCGCGTCCCGCCGCGGCATCGACACCCGAAGAAATCGTCCGCCGCCAGAACTTCAGCGCGCCGCGCCCGCCCCATTGATCGGGGGGTGCAGGCCCATCGGTTATCGCAGACCGTCAAAAAACGATTGGTCCTGGCGCAGCAACTTCCCTAGCATGGCCTTGCCGACTCGACAGTAAAAAGCGAGAAGCACGCAGCCCCGCCAGCCCAGCACCGCCCATCGCGATCGCCATCGCCGGACAGGGGCTCGGGCGCGCGGAACGACTTCACGGCAGGGCCCGACCCGCACCCCGGAATGCATCCGGCACCGGCCGCCTGCCGTGAACCGACAACACATGGAGACAGGAGTTCACTCATGAAAAAAACCCGCAAGGCCCTTCGGGCGCTCTTCGCGGCCGCCACGCTGGCCGTGTCCTTCGGCAGCGCGCAGGCCCAGTCCGGCGGCTACCTGCTGGTCCATTTCACCGGCGAGTCGGAATCGGGCGAGCAGACCTACATGGCGGTGAGCACCGACGGCATGCACTGGACGGACCTGAACAACAGCCAGCCCGTCCTCATTTCCACCGTGGGAGAGAAAGGCGTGCGCGACCACTCCATCGTGCGTTCGCCCGACGGCTCCAAGTACTGGATCCTCGCCACGGATCTGCGCATCGCGAGCGGCAAGGGCTGGGGCACGGCCATGCACAGCGGCAGCACCAAGCTCGTGATCTGGGAATCCTCCGACCTGGTGCACTGGTCCGCGCCGCGCCTGGCCGACGTGGCCGGCGCCATTCCGAACGCGGGCTGCGCCTGGGCGCCCGAGGCCATCTGGGACCCGGAATCCAACGCCTACATCGTGTACTGGACCACCATATCGCCGCTCAACGGCGTCGACAAGCCCCGCATCTACTATGCCAAGACCACCGACTTCGTGACTTTCACGCCGCCGCAGCTCTACATCGACCGGCCGGGCGACCAACCCATCATCGACACGCAGATCATCCACGTGGCGGGCAGCGTGGGCGGGTACCAATACGTGCGCGCTTCCGGCGACGGCCAGATCACGCTGGAAGGCAGCCAGTCGATACTGGGCGCGTGGACGACCATCGGCGATCTGTCGCAGGTGGGCCTCACGGGGCAGATGGTCGAAGGCCCCATCCTCTTCAAGTTCAACGGCGAGCCGAAGTGGGGCCTGTGGGTCGACCAATATGCCTCGGGCAGGGGCTACCTGCCGCTCACCTCGGCCAACATGGGCAGCGCGGACAACTGGAAGATCGCGTCCGAAGGCTCGTACAACCTGGGCGCGAGCCACAAGCGCCACGGCGGCATCCTGCCCCTGAACGATGCGGAGCTGAGCCGCCTGCAGGCGCAGTGGGGCGGCACCACCCCGATCACCCGGCTGCAGTCCAGCAACTTCCCGGATCGGTACGTGCGGCACGCCAATTTCACGTCGGTGCGCATCGACGCCAATGTCTCGCCCGAGGACGATGCGAAGTTCCGCATCGTCAGGGGACTGGCCGACAACGCCGGCTACGTGTCCTTCGCGTCGGTCAACCAGCCCGGCTACTACCTGCGCCAGAAGAACTCCGCGTTCGAACTCGCTCCGTACGACGGATCGCCCGAGTTCGCGGCCGATGCCACCTTCGCGGAGGTGCTCGGCCTGGGCGACACGACGGGCTCTTCCTTCCAGTCCTACAGCCGTCCGAACCACTACATGCGCCACTATGCCTACCAGTTGCGCCTGGACCCCATCGGCGACGACGCGACCTCGCGCAGCGACGCGACCTTCCGCGTCACCGACTGAGGCCGGGGCACGCCGGATCAGCCCGGGCGCCGCATGTCGCAGCGCGGCGGCAGCTCCGCCTGCTGCGCCGCGATGCGGCGCACCACGCGGAACCCGTAGCCCGAGCCTTCGACGTCGAAGGGCACGCCCGGGGTCCCGGCGCGCTCCATGACGCCGACGGCCAGCGGCTGCTGGAACTGGTGGTCGGCCGCGCGCATCGCACCGCCCTGCCCGGCCAGCTGCACGCGCGAGGTTTCCATCGCGCGGGCGACGGCGGTAGTGTCGGTGGTGCCCGCGCGCTCCATCGATTCGGCGAGCGATTCGACCATGAGCTGCATGCGCATGTGCACGTAGTCGTCGGCGGGGCTGGGGAAGCGCTGGCGGAAGGAGCGGTAGAAGGCCTCGCTCTCCTTCGTGGGCACGTTGGGCAGCCAGTCGGCCACCGCCACCACCTTGCCCACGCCCGCATCGCCCAGCGCCGCGGGCGCGCCCAGGGCGTTGCCGTAGAACGTGTAGAAGGTGCCGGCATAGCCCACCTCGCGCGCGGCCTTCACCAGCAGCGTGAGGTCGTTGCCCCAGTTGCCGGTGACGACGGCCTGCGCGCCGCTCGCCTGGATCTTCACCGCGTAGGGCGCGAAGTCCTTCACGCGGCCCACGGGGTGCAGTTCCTCGCCGAGGACCTTCACGTCGGGACGCTGCGCCGCCAGCTGGCGCCGCGCCTCGCGCAGCACGGCCTGGCCGAAGCTGTAGTCCTGCCCGATGAGGTAGACGCCCTGCAGGCCCTTGTCCGCGCGGATCGCCTCCATCAGGGCGGCCATGCGCATGTCGGCATGGGCGTCGAAGCGGAAGTGCCAGAAGCTGCACTTCTCGTTGGTCAGGATGGGGTCGACGGCGGAATAGTTGAGGAACAGCACGCGCCGCGCGGGATCGCGCTCGTTGTGCTTGTTGATCGCTTCGATCAGCACGGCCGCCGTGGCCGACGAATTGCCCTGCAGCACGACGCGCGCGCCGGCATCGATGGCGGCGCGCAGGGCCGAGAGCGCCTCCTCGTTCTGCCCCTTGCTGTCGTAGCGCTCCAGCGCCAGCGGGCGCGCGCCGCCGGCCGCAGCGGGCAGCCGCACGCCGCCGCGCGCGTTCACGCGTTCGGTGGCCCAGAGCACGTTGCGGTACACGGCTTCGCCGGTGTTGGCGAAGGGACCGGAGAGGCTTTCGATGAGGGCGATACGGATGGGCGCTGCGGCCGGTGCGGCGGACGTCGGTGCCGCCGGCGCGGAGGCCGGGCCGGCGCCGGCGGGCAGGGCCATGCCCAGCAGGGCCATGGCGGAAGCGGCCGCGGCGACGCCGGAGCGCATGGCGGCGGGAAGGGAGGCGATGGAACGGAGAGCGGACACGGTAACGTTCATGGAAAGCGGAGAGGGAGAAGCGCGAAACGGCAGGCGCATCGGGCGCGCCGGTACGGGAGCGGCCCGCAGTCCGGCGCCGGCACGGGCCACCACGGACCGGACGGCGAAGCGGAGGGCCGGGCCGTCAGGGAAGGGCCGAGGGCGCAGATGCGGGCACCGCCGGCAGCGAAGGGACCGACGCGGCGGCGGCGGGCGGCGTGGCGGTGGGGAACACCGGATACGGAAGCACCTGCGGCAGCGGGTCGGCGGCCGGTGCGGCCTGCGGCACCACCGGCGAGGTGGTCACCCCGCCCTCGGCCGGGTCCTTCACCTCGCCGGATTCGCGGGCTTCGCGCACCATGGCCTCGGTGTCGGCGGTCTTCGGCACCTTCGGAGACGCCTGGCCGACCTCGGTCGGCGCTTCGCGCGGCGGAATGAACCGGTCGAAGACCTGGAAGAAGCGGTCGTAGAAACGCGCATCCGTCACCGTCTCGCTGCCCACCTTCACCAGCGTGTCGTCGCTGGCCGTGACGGGCAGCGACAGCGAGCCCAGGGCCCCCACGCCAAGCGAGGCGGAGTTGTTGATCTTCTTGATGACGTAGCGGTCCTGCAGCGCGCTCGCGAACACGGCCGTGCGCTGCTTGAGCGGCCCTTCGGACGCGCAGACGACGCGCATCTCCACCTGGTAGTGGATGTCGGTGGAGGGCTGGAAGTACTTGCGGCCGGCCACGACCTCGGCACTGGCCGTGCCCACCAGATAGCCCTGGCTCAGCAGCGCGCGGCGGGCGCCCTCGCACACGCGGGCGGGCGGCGCGTCGATGTGGCGCGTGTAGATGCTGGCGCTGGTATTGAAATCGTCGGGATCGAAGCGGGCACTGCGGTCCAGGCCGGGCATGGAGTTGGGCACGCCCGCGCAGCCGGCGAGCAGGGCGGCGGCAGCCACGGCCATGGTGGCCGCGGGCCGCGGCAGGCGGAACTGCGGGCGCGAGGGAGCGGTGAAGCGAAGGGGCATGGGCATGGCGGCGGATTCCTGAACCCGCATTGTGCTGGTTGCACTTTGGTGCGCCCGCAAATGGGTTGTAACCCCTGGCAACCGCCGGGTTTGGCTTGCCAGCCCGCCCGCGGCGCCCCGCAAAAAATCCTCTTGAAATGCGCCGCGGCATGCGCATCTGCAACCCAAGCGGCGAACCCGGGCGCCGCGCCCCCCCCATGTCAGGCGCATTGCGCGCCACCTCGTTTTCCAAGGAGTTCCACCATGTTCTTCGCCCCCGTCATCCGCCGCTCCCCGTACGTCGCCCGTTCCGCCGCTCCCGCAGATTTCGCGCTCCAGCGCTTCATGCAGAGCACCCTGGCGAACCCCGGCACTTCCGTGAGCCAGGACGACAAGACCGTGACCCTGCAGATCGACGTTCCAGGCCTGTCCCGCGAACAGCTCAACGTGACCATCGAGGGCCAGCAAGTGCGCCTCGCAAGCGTCGAGGGCGCCCCCCGCCAGGTGCAGCGCGCCTGGGAACTGGCCGACGAGATCGATGCCTCGGCCAGCAGCGCCAAGCTCGAGAACGGCGTGCTGACGCTGGTGCTCGCCAAGGTGGTGCCCGAGAGCCGCGCCACGCAGCTCACCATCGGCTGATCGAACGGCATGCGCCGGCCGCGCCGGGGGACTTCCCCGCCGCGCCGGCAGACAGTTGTCGCCCTTGCGCCCGTGCCCTCGATGGCCGGGCGCTTTTTTACGCCCCGGCGCCGGCCAGGCGCAGGCACAGGCACAGGCACAGGCGCACGGGGTTTTCGGTTCAGGCGAGTGCGTCCAGCGGCCAGCGCGGCTTGACGTCGAACGCATAGTCGCGGTTCGGCGCCTCGCGGCCGGCCTGCAGGCGCATGGCGGCGGCCATCGCGATCATGGCGCCGTTGTCGGTGCACAGGTGCAGCTCGGGGTAGTGCACGCGCACGCCCATGCGGGCACAGGCGGCGTCGAGCTGCGCGCGCAGCAGCCGGTTGGCACCCACGCCGCCGGCCACCACCACGCGGCGCAGGCCGGAGCCCTCCAGCGCCGCCAGGGTCTTTTTGACGAGCACGTCGACGATGGCCGCCTGGGTGCTGGCGGCCAGGTCGGCCTTGCGCGCCTCCAGCTGGTCGCCGAGCTTTTTCGCCTGCGTGAGCACGGCGGTTTTCAGGCCCGCGAACGAGAAATCGAGGTTGCCGCTGTGCAGCAGCGGCCGCGGCAGCTTGAAGGCCGCGGCATCGCCCTGCTCCGCCAGCCGCGACAGTGCGGGCCCGCCGGGATACCCGAGGCCCATCAGCTTGGCGGATTTGTCGAAGGCCTCGCCGGCCGCATCGTCGATGGTCTCGCCCAGCAGTTCATAGCGGCCCACCCCGTCCACGCGCATCAGCTGGGTGTGCCCGCCCGAAACGAGCAGTGCGACGAACGGGAACTCGGGCGGATCCGCGCTCAGGAACGGCGAGAGCAGGTGCCCCTCCAGGTGGTGCACGCCGAGCACCGGCCGGTCCAGCGCCGCGCCGAGCGCGCAGGCCACGCCCGCGCCCACCAGCAGCGCTCCGGCCAGGCCCGGGCCGCGGGTGTAGGCCACCACGTCCACGTCCGCCAGGCGGCAATCCGCCTCGGCCAGCACGGCGTCGGTGAGCGGCAGCACGCGCCGGATGTGGTCGCGGCTCGCCAGCTCGGGCACCACGCCGCCATAGGCCTGGTGCATGTCGATCTGGCTGTGCAGGGCGTGGGCGAGCAGCGTGGGCACGCCGCCGCCTTCGGGCGTGCGCACGAGCGCCACGCCGGTTTCGTCGCAGGAGGATTCGATTCCGAGGATGAGCTGACTCTGGGCCATAGGCGCGCAAGTGTAGGCGCCCCGGGGGCCTGGTGCACCGCGCACGGTCTTTGCGGCGACGGTGGCGCCGCGCGCCGCGCGCCGCGTCACCAGCGGTCGGAACGCATGCGCAGCTCCCACTGGCCCGCGCGCATGCCGTACACGCCCACGGCGCCATAGCGCTGCTCGCCCTTCTCGTCCCACTTCATGGTGCCGGTGACCGGCGCATAGCCGTTGATGCCGTGCAGCACCTTGGCGATCGCCTTGGGATCGGCGGATTTGGCCTGCTGCAGGGCGGCCGAAAGCACGTAGGTGGCGTCGTAGCTGTAGTGCCCGCCATAGGCCGGGGCCTTCTTGAAAGCGCGGTCGTAGCGGTCCAGGAACTGGCGCCCGGTGACGAATTCGCGCGCCTCCAGCACCGGCGAGGTGGCGTAGATCGCGGCCACCTTGCGGTCGCCCTTGAGCATGTCGGTGGTCTTGATGGTGTCGCCGCCCAGGATGCTCACGCCGGTGTAGTTCAACTGCGCCAGCGCATCGATGAGGGCGAGCACCTGGAAATCGTTGAGCGTGCTGACGATCACCCCCACCCGCTCCTGCTGCAGGCGCGCGGCCAGCGCCTTGAAATCGGTGGTCTGGTCGTCGAAGGACTGGCGCACGGCCACGCGCCGCTTCTCCGCCTCGATCTGCTGCGCCGCGCCGTCGGCCAGGCCCTTGCCATAGGGCGTGCCGTCGTCGAGCACGGCGTAGGCATTGGCGGCGAGCTGCGTGGCCGCGAAGGACCCCATGGCGCGCGACTGCAGGTTGTCGTTCGCGACGAGGCGGAACGTGCCCGGCAGCCCCAGTTCCGTGAAGCGCGGATGGGTGGAGATCGCCAGTTGCGGAATGCCCTGCGCCGCATAGATCGGCGCCGCCTCGATGCTCACGCCGGAATTGAGGTGCCCGATCACCGCCACCACGCCGGATTCGACGAGCTGCTGCGCCACGGTCTTGCCCGTGGCCGCGTCGGCGCGGTCGTCCTGCGCCACCACCTCCAGGGTGACGCGCTTGCCGTCCACCTTGAAGCCGGACTGGTTCAGCTCGTCCACCGCCAGGCGCACGCCGTTGAGCATGTCCTGCCCGAGCGCCGCGAGCGGCCCCGACAGGGGTTGCGCCACGCCGATCTTGATGGTGTCCGGCACGCGGCTGCAGCCTGTCAGGCCGAGTGCCGCGATGCATGCGCCCGCCAGCAACGCGCGCCGCGCCGGTCCCCGCCCGGCTGCCGCTTCCCGGCCGGACCGTTTTCGCCGCGCCGCAGACCCCTGCCCCACCGTAACCCATCGTCCCGTTGCCATGCGTGTGCTCCCCTTCGGATTGATCGATGCCTCTTGTAACCAGAGGTACGCGAGCGTATCGCGTCGCGCGCCAGGGGGGAAGCCCTTTTCTGTCCGGCCGGCACTCCCCAGAAACCGGCGCAGGCCAGGCGTATTTCTTGCTGCAGTGCGCGCCATGAACGAGTCGATGCGCATCGTGGTGGTGGCCCCGGACCTGGCCCTGGCCGGGGAGGACGACGAGCACGCCCGCGCGCAGGCCGAGCGCTCGCGGGCGCTGCACATCGGCCTGCTGGAAAACGGCTACAACCTCGTCGCCACACTGCCCGCCGACGTGTTCCTCAGCGACCGCATCGCGCAGCTGCAGCCGGACATGGTGATCGTGGACGCCGAAAGCGCCGCCCGCGACGCGCTGGAGCACGTCGTGCTCGCCACGCGCGAGGCGCCCCGGCCGATCGTGCTCTTCACCAACGACGAGGACACCACCCACGTCAAGGACGCGGTGGCCGCGGGCGTCACCGCGTACATCGTGGCGGGCCTCGCGCCCCAGCGCATCCGCCCGATCCTGGACGTGGCCATGGCGCGCTTCCAGCACGAGCAGGCGCTGCGGGCCGAACTGGCCGACGCGCGCGGCGCCCTGCAGGACCGCAAGACCATCGACCGCGCCAAGGGCCTGCTCATGCAGCGCCAGGGCTTGACCGAACAGGCCGCCTACGAGAAGCTGCGCAAGGCCGCGATGGACAAGGGCATGAAGCTGGGGGAAGTCGCCCAGCGCATGCTCGACGCCTTCGACCTGCTGAGCTAGGCGCCGCCCGAACCTTCTTCCTGCCGCGCGATGGTGCAACGCACAACCGCGTGGCACCCGCCGCACGAACCGGGTGCGCGCCCGCACCAATCAGGCACCGCGGCAGGCCCGCGCGGCGCCCGGCGGGACGGGCGGCAGAGGCCTTCCCATCCAGCGCCCCCGCACGCAACCGCTGGCACAGCCCTTGCATTGATCCGGCCAGCACCCATCGCTGGGTCATCGAGGCACCCGTCCAACGGCGGACAGGCGCCCCGAACCAAAGGACAAAGGCGTCCCCATCCTTCGCGGCCCACCCGCCGCGAAGCGGTGCGGACGCCTTTTCGTTTTTTCGCCACCTGCCACCGGGCCCGCGCCCGCAACCGTTCCACAAGGAAGCCCCGATGACCGACCTCTCGAAAACCAGCCTCCACCGCCGCACCGTGCTGCAGGCCGCCGCGGTCGGCGCCGTGGGCGTGAGCCCCGCCCTGCGCGCCCTGGTGCATGCCGCCGGCTCCGACGCGCCCGAGAAGAAGGAAGTGAAGATCGGCTTCATCCCGCTCACCGACTGCGCGAGCGTGGTGATGGCCTCGGTCCTGGGCATCGACGAGAAATACGGCGTGAAGATCATCCCCAGCAAGGAGGCGAGCTGGGCGGGCGTGCGCGACAAGCTCGTGAACGGCGAGCTGGACTTCGCCCACGTGCTCTACGGCCTCGTCTACGGCGTGCACCTGGGCGTGGGCGGTCCGAAGAAGGACATGGCCGTGCTCATGACCCTGAACAACAACGGCCAGGCCATCACGCTCTCCAAGAAGCTCGCCGAGAAGGGCGCGGTGAACGGTGCCTCGCTCGCCAAGCTCATGGCCACGGAAAAGCGCGAATACACCTTCGCCCAGACCTTCCCCACCGGCACGCACGCGATGTGGCTCTACTACTGGCTGGCCGCCAACGGCATCGACCCGATGAAGGGCGCCAAGGTGATCACCGTTCCGCCGCCGCAGATGGTGGCCAACATGCGCGTGGGCAACATGGACGGCTTCTGCGTGGGCGAGCCCTGGAACCACCGCGCCATCATGGACGGCATCGGCATCACCGCCACCACCACCCAGGCGATCTGGAAGGACCATCCCGAGAAGGTGCTCGGCACCACGTCGGAGTTCGTGCAGAAGTATCCCAACACCGCGCGTGCCGTGACGGCCGCCATCCTGGAAGCGGGCCGCTGGATCGACGAGAGCCTCGCCAACAAGACCAGGATGGCCGAGACCATCGCCGGCAAGGCCTACGTGAACACCGGCGTGGACGCGATCAACCAGCGCATCCTGGGCCGCTACCAGGACGGCCTGGGCAAGACCTGGGACGACCCCGACTACATGAAGTTCTACAACGATGGCGCGGTGAACTTCCCCTACCTGTCGGACGGCATGTGGTTCCTCACCCAGCACAAGCGCTGGGGCCTGATCAAGGACCACCCCGACTACCTCGGCGTGGCGAAGTCCATCAACCGCATCGACCTCTACAAGCAGGCTGCCACCGCCGCCAAGGCCCCGCTGCCGAAGAGCGACATGCGCACCAGCAAGCTGGTGGACGGCATCGTCTGGGACGGCAAGGACCCGGCGAAGTACGCGGACGGCTTCAGGATCAAGGCCTGACCGGGCTCCCTGAAGCCCTCCTCCACACGCCCCCACGACGCATCCACGCGAAGGAGTTCTCCATGGTCAGTGCCGTCTTCCATGCCGCCCCGGAGCCCGGCTCCGCCGCCGCCCACCACGCCGCCGCGCCTGCCGGCGCAGCGCCCACCGCCTCCACGACGATGACGACGAACGCATCTCCCCCCCGGGCCCCCGCGCCCGCCGCCACCTCCACGCCCCGCGACACCTCGGCCGCGCTGCGCGGCTTCTGGCTCGCGGTGCTGCCGCCGGCCTGCGGCATCGGCCTGCTGCTCGTGGTGTGGGCGATCGTGTCCTCCACCACCGGCGGGAGCATCCCCAACCCGGCCGACACCTGGAAACAGGCCGTGGAGATCTTCAGCAATCCGTTCTACCGCAACGGCCCCAACGACCAGGGCGTGGGCTGGAACGTGCTCGCCTCGCTCGAACGCGTGGCCGTCGGCTTCGGCCTCGCGGCGGTGGTGGGCATCCCGGCGGGCTTCGTGATCGGGCGCTTCACCTTCCTCTCGCGCATGTTCAACCCGCTCATCAGCCTGCTGCGCCCGGTCTCGCCGCTGGCCTGGCTGCCGATCGGCCTGCTGGTCTTCAAGGGCGCGAACCCCGCGGCCATCTGGACCATCTTCATCTGCTCCATCTGGCCGATGATCATCAACACCGCCGTGGGCGTGCAGCGCGTGCCGCAGGACTACATGAACGTCGCCCGGGTGCTGAACCTCTCCGAATGGAAGATCGCCACCACCATCCTCTTCCCCTCGGTACTGCCGTACATGCTCACCGGCGTGCGCCTGGCCGTCGGCACCGCGTGGCTGGTGATCGTCGCCGCCGAGATGCTGACCGGCGGCGTGGGCATCGGCTTCTGGGTGTGGGACGAGTGGAACAACCTGAACGTGAAGAACATCCTGATCGCGATCTTCGTGATCGGCATCGTCGGCCTGCTGCTCGAATACGCCCTGGTCAAGCTCGCCACGGCCTTCTCGTTCGAAGAGGTCAAGGCCTGATCCGGCCCGGCCCGACCCACCCCACACCGGAGTTCCCCATGCATGCCTCCCTCAACACCAAGTTCATCGAAATACAGGGCGTGGAGCAGACCTTCAAGACCACCAAGGGCCTGTTCCCCGCGCTGCGCGGCATCGACCTGGCGATCGCCAAGGGCGAGTTCGTTTCGCTCATCGGGCACTCGGGATGCGGCAAATCCACCCTGCTGAACCTGATCGCGGGCCTGACCACGCCCACGGCCGGCGCCCTGATCTGCGCCAACAAGGAAATCAGGGGCCCGGGCCCGGACCGCGCCGTCGTCTTCCAGAACCACTCCCTGCTGCCCTGGCTGACCTGCGAAGGCAACGTGCACCTGGCCGTGGAGCGCGTTTTCGGCGCCACCGAATCCAAGGCGCGCCTGAAAGAGCGCACCGCCGCCGCCCTGGCGCTGGTGGGCCTCGCCCACGCCGCGCACAAGCGCCCCGGCGAGATCTCCGGCGGCATGAAGCAGCGCGTGGGCATCGCCCGGGCGCTGTCGATGGAGCCCCAGGTGCTGCTGATGGACGAGCCCTTCGGCGCCCTGGACGCCCTCACCCGCGCCAAGCTGCAGGACGAGCTGCTGGAGATCGTGGCGCGCACGCAGAGCACCGTGGTGATGGTGACCCACGACGTGGACGAGGCGGTGCTGCTGTCCGACAAGATCGTGATGATGACCAACGGGCCGGCGGCGACCATCGGCGAGGTGCTGCAGGTGGACATTCCACGGCCGCGCAGCCGCGTGGAGCTGGCGGAGGACCCGGTGTATCTGCAGTGCCGCAAGGCCGTGATCGATTTTCTGTACACGCGGCAGGGGCATGTGGAGAAGGCGGCCTGACCAGGGCCTGCCGGGCTTTTTTAAAACCAATAGGAATATTGATCGACAATAAAATTCCTGGATGGTATGATGGACGTCATTCTGGGTCTGGCGGCTACTCCACCGTACCGCCACCAGAACGCTCTGCCCGGGTGGACACCGCCTCGCAGAGACATGGCGACTCCGTCGCACGGCGGATCTGCTGAGCTGCAGATCCCCGAATGTCCCCCAGCTCACGCAGGCCGGTTTCGACCTGCGTCATTGAATGCTCCAGATCCCTAATACCGCTATTTCCATGGGCAAGTACGTCGTTTCGCCCGCGACACATCCGACCGGTTGCGGTCGCTTCCGAGCCTCCTTCGCCGTCCACCGCGCCCAGAGCAGCGGCAGCTACTGCCGGGTGTTCCGTTTCGACAGGACATTCGCCTCGCGCGAAGCTGCCCGGCTCTTCGCAGTCACCCAGGGCTGGCTGCAGACATGCATGGCGCACCCTCCCGTCTGTTGACCTCCGCCGTCGCAGACGCCCCTCGCCCTGACGGGCGCGGCATCATCGCCCCGCTCGCCGGGCCGGGCATTCCTCCTGCGGGCTCCTCGCCCGCCCTCTTTCAGAAAGGCTCCTCATGAGCTGCAAAATCTACGTGGGCAACCTGCCCTATTCCGTGACCGACGACAGCCTGCGCAGCAATTTCGCCGAGTTCGGCGGCGTCACTTCGTCCAAGATCATGATGGACCGCGAAACCGGTCGCTCCAAAGGTTTCGGCTTCGTGGAAATGTCCTCCGCCGAAGACGCGCAGTCGGCGATCACCGGCCTGAACGGCCTGTCCGTCGATGGACGCTCCATCGTGGTCAACCTGGCCCGCCCGCGTGAAGCGAACGGCGGCTCCGGCGGCTACAGCCCAGCCGGCTACGCCGTGGACAAGCGCTCCGATGTCGGCTATGGCAATGGCGGCTTCGGCGGCGGCCGGTACTGACCGCGCAGCACCTTCCACAGGAAACCGGCTTCTGGGCCGGTTTTTTTTCGTCCTCGCCACGCGCCCGTTGTAATAGCCACCGTCCGCTCTGGCGATTTGCCGCACGATGAAATCAGCTGGCCTCGGCGCTCAAAAAAAGCATTTCCACATGACTCGCTGCTGCTGGTGGCACTGTCGGGCAACATCCACAGCATTTCAGCGCTGCGGCACGGCAGTCCGTTCGACCACCACTTCACCAAGCCGGCCAACATGGATGGCATTGTCCAAGTGGTGTCGCCCCGTCTCGCGGGACCGGTCGCCGGTTGACGGCACCGCCGGGCGCGCCATTCAACCGTCGAGAACGGATACCGAACCGGTGCGGCGTGCAACGATTTCCCAGACCGCCTTTGGCAGCGCATAGCGCTGTATCGTCTTCTCCTCGACACTGAGAACCTCCCAGCCTTCGCCGCACAGGGAACGGGCTGCCGCTTCATCGAAGAAGCGCTTCAACTGGCCATGGACGAGATACTGGTTCTCTGCCAGCGGGCGATGGCCGCCCGCGCCGAAATGGGTATCCTGCGTCGAATTCACGCGGCAAAGAAAGATGCCGCCAGGAGCGAGACACTCGCGTATGCGGAGCATCACGTCATTCGTCTGGTCCACGGAAAAATAGTGCAGGGACAGGCTCGCGATCACGGCGCCGGCGCCTTGGGCCGCTGGCGGAAACCGGTCGCAGAGATCCTGGCAATACAGGAGCTGCGGAGAAATCTTCTTTCCTGCCTCGGCGATTGCCGTCGGTGAACGATCGAGTCCGATCACGCGTAACCCTTCGGCGGCCAGCATCGCGAGATCCGCTCCATTGCCGCAGCCGAGTTCGACGGTCACCCGGTCACCTACACTCTGGTGAAGCAGGGGAAGCCATCTCCGCAACCAGTCATCGTGCGCTGGCCCCCAACGTCGCCCGCCGAGAAAAGACGCCAGGCCCAGCATGGAGAACTTGAAGGAATCCCTCCACTTGCCGGGGGTCAGCGGGGAATTTCCAGCTATCGTGAATCGCTTCAAGTCTCGTCTCCCTTCAACATAGCTACCAACGTTCGTACCTGGATGCATCACCATACACCCCGGACCCTCCTGTCTCAGCCGATGGCTGCAGAGGAAACGGACGATCCAGTCTCGGCGCTCCCTCCGGTTCACCGCGCGTCCACCATTTTTCTGCCGACGCTTGCACGGCTGAAAAGCGCTGACTGGCGCGACCGCAGCCGGCCGCCGTACGGAAGAGACGGTTCCCGGGCCGCATACGAACTGGAGACCAAACTCGCCCGGATCGAGGGCGCCCGACAGGCGCTTCTGGTGTCCTCCGGACTGGCGGCCTATTCGTTGACCTGCATGGCCCTGCTGGCACCAGGCGATATCGTTGCGATTCCGACGAACGGCTACGGAACTGCACAGCAGATGCTGCGCCATGTGTTCCGACGTTTCGGCATCGGGATCGTGCTCTACGACCCCATGGCGCCGGATACGTGGAACGAGGCCATTCCTTCATCCGCCCGCCTCCTGTGGGTCGAAGCACCAGGTTCGGTCACCATGGAAGTTCCGGATCTGCGGCGCCTGGCCGGGTGGGCAGACGAACGGGGATGCATCGCCGCGATCGACAACACCTACAGCGCAGGAATGCATCTGCGCGCGTTCGAACTCGGCTTTCATGTGTCCGTCCAGGCGCTGACGAAGCTCCAGTCCGGCGGTGCGGATGTGGTGATGGGAAGCGTGGCAAGCGTGCGCGAGGATATCTCGCGCAGCCTGTCCGAGACACGTCATTTTCTTGGAATGCACGTTTCGCCGGACGATATCTATCTGGTGCTGAGGGGCCTGCCCACGCTCAGCCTCCGCTACACGGCCAGCACGGAAGCGTCCTTGCGTCTCGCACAATGGTTTTCGGAAAGAAAAGAGGTTGCGGCCGTCATGCATCCGGCATTCGCCGGGAGCAAGGGCCATGAAAACTGGAAACAATATTTCACGGCGTCGACGGGCCTGTTCAGTATCGCATTCGGCGCATTCGTCCCCACCACGAAAATAGAAGCATTCCTCGGAGCGCTGACACTCTTTCACTTCGGCTTCTCATGGGGAGGCCCCACCAGCCTGGTGATGTTCTACGGCAAGGACAGCGCTTGCGCACAGCAGTTGGAGAACTCCCGACCTGGTGCGGGCTGCATCGCACGGTTCTGGCTCGGCCTGGAAGACAGCGCGGATTTGGCCGCCGATGTATTCAACGCCTGGTCATCAGCCTTCGAAGCGTAGCGGCCTGGGGGCCGAGTCGCCATGCTGCCCCCTTCGCGACCTCAGCCCAGTACGCTCACCACAAGGCCGACGGTCACGAACAGCGTGCAGGTCAGCCGCACGCCCGTCACTTTTTCCTTCAGGAAAATGGCCCCGAAGAGTGCTCCGAACACGACACTTGTCTCACGCAGTGCCGAAACCAGCGCAGGCTGGCTGCGGGACAGCGCAATAATCACGAGCCCGTGGGCTGCCGACATGACAAAGCCGTTGACCAGGCAGTTGCGCCCGTTTCTCGCGACATAAGACTGCAGCCTGCTGAATCCGGTCGCAGCCGCGATCAGAAGCATCAGCAGTCCTTCCAGTACGAACAGCCAAAGCACGTACGTGAACGCCTGCCCGCTGACGCGTGCACCCTGGCTGTCCAGCAAGGTAAACACCGCGATGAATGCCGCGGTAGCCAATGCGAAAGCGATGGCACGGCCCTCGTGCCTTTTCGGCACCCCCCGGGAAAAGGACAAGCCCATGATGCCCACGCCGATGACGGCTATGCCTACATATTTCCACGGCGCCAGCACCGTACCCAGCAACAGGACCGAGATCGCGGTCACCATCAGCGGTGTCGCACCACGGGCGATGGGATACACCTGGCTCATGTCTCCGTGCTTGTAGCCCGCGCTGAGACAGATCCGGTAACCGGCATGCAATGGCGCGGAGACCGCCAGCCACTTCCATGCCCCCGGCTCCATAGCGGGGAAAAATGGCAGCATTGCCAGGCAAATGCCTCCGGAGGTAGCAGCCATCACGGTCAGCGAGAGAAACTTGTCGTCATCCTTCTTGACGACGAGATTCCATGCCGCATGCATCACCGCAGAGAGCATGACGAGGCCTAGTGATACGGTGTCCAAAATGAAGTTCTTCGGTCAGAAATTGGGGAAATTCCGTCAGATCGGATGATCCTGGGGAAGCACGATGAGCTGAGGAACGTTGATGTGAGGAGGCTGCAGCATGAGCCAGACAATCCTCTCGGCAACGTCGCCCGGCTGGAGCGGCCGGGCAATGTTCCGGGCGACGGCCGGCCGCACCGCCGCGCCGCGGTGCAGCTCCGTTTCCACGAGGCCCGGTGCAACGCACGACACCTTGATCCGGCTTCGGGCAAGCTCCATGCGCAGCGCTTCGCACAGCGCCTCGATGGCATGTTTGGTCCCTGCATAGGCCCCCGCGGTCTCCCGCACCTTGTGGCCCATGATGCTGGTGGTGTGTATCAGGTGGCCATATTCCTGGCTGCGGAAGTGTTTCAGCAAGGTGTATGTGAATCGATAGGCTGCTTCGACATTGATGCGCGACATGGCGCAGACTTGGTCGACATCGATCTGCTCAATGGTCCCGGTATGGTTGACGCCTGCATTGTTGATGGCGAAATCGACGTGCCCGAAACAGCTCACCGCTCGCTCGAGCAATAACGCGCATGCGTCGCCCTCCACCAGATCACCTGCGATCCATTCGATGCCGGTGTACCTGGATGCCAGCGACTTCAAACGGCTCTCGCGGCGACCATGCACGACCAGTTGCATTCCCATCTGCGCCAGCTTGCCCGCCAGCGCCATACCGATGCCGCTGGACGCTCCCGTAATGATCGCCACCTTGCCGGTCAGGCCCCGGTCTTGAGCGCCAATGGACCCGCCGCTCATGGCACCGCCTTGCGACCTGTGCGCCGGGCCCGCCGGACACACGCTGCACGAAAAGCGCTTGAAATGACCTTGTCCAGGTCGCACGCGCTAGCACCCCATTCAATGTGCCATTGGACGCCCAACGCGAATTCACGCGCACGGGTCAGGACGATCGCTTCGGTCACGCCGTCCTCGCTCGTGGCTTGAACGGAGACCCCATCCCCAAGGTCCGACACTGCCTGCGAATGCAGGGAGTTGACTTTCAGCTCCAGGCCCATGCTGCCCGAACGTTCGATCAAGTCGCTCAAATAACTTCCTCTGTGGATGCGAATCGAATGGCGCGCCTTGTATCGTTCCTGGTAGGGGAGCGACTTGTCCGACCGGTGATCCTCGAAACAGCCAAGCTCGTGGACCTGTTCATGCAATTCCCCGCCACAAGCCACGTTCATCTCCTGCATTCCACGGCAAATTCCCAACATGGGTACTCCTTGCGACAGGCAATGCCGGATCAACCAATGCGTTGTCTCATCGCGCGCTCTATCCGGCTGGCCGACAGGTTCGATCTCGACCAGTTCATCGTCCCGGCGCCGAAGACCGACGTTGCTCGGCGAACCCGTGAACAACACTCCATCCAGGCGTTCGGCGAGCAATGACAGCGCGCCGGTGGGCCCGCCAAGCGACGGGGTAGCGGGAATCAGGACCGGTACGGCCTGCAGTTCATCGAGAACGTAGTCCACGTACTTGTGGAACACGGTGTGATGTGGCGTAGGGGGATAGTCACCAAAAGCGATGCCGCGCAGACAGCATGAAACGCCCACGAGAGGTCGCAGATCGCTCATGCGAACCATGCCCGCGTGGCTTTGCCGGTGGGTTCGTACACCCTCAGGCGATATTGCATTTCCATGTCTGAATACTCTTCCGTCTCATGCCGGAAGAACGTGGAAATGCGCTCCTTTGCCTGAGCGCCGGAGGGAAAGATCGGTTCGGCCTCAAGCAACAGGCGGCTGGCTTCGAAAAGCTCATCGATGAAATCGATGGTGGCGAGTATGTACGCCTTCGTCTCCCCGGCTTCACGGCCGCAGCTGGCCAGCAGCAGATGCAGGTAGCGCTCGTAGAGACGCGCATCCACACCCGCCCTCGCCCCATACCGGACGATCCACTTCCTGTGATAGTTGGTATTACCGCACAGATGCGTGTAGGCGTGGAACTGGGTGACCATGTTCTCGCGTGCAAGGTCGGCGCAACGAGCCCATTCGCCCTCATTCCACGCGCCGACAATGTCGAGCAGCACCGAGAAATCGGAAGCTTTCCACCGGTACATCAGGTACAGGAAGATCTTGAGACCCGTTCGGTCGCGCAGATCGTCGAGATAGGCCTTTCCGGCGAGCCCATGCGAATTGAAGAGCCGATGCACGAAGGCCATGTCGCGAGCGCTCATGTACTTCGTAAGCAACACCAGCGACTGGGTGGCGTAATCGAAGGTACCGCGAACCTGGGACACCAGTGCGTCCATCTCGGCCTTCGAGCGGTATTCGATGTCCACCTTGATGTGCGTCGACGGCACGACGGTGTGTATCAGGAAAACCTCCGCCATCGGCGCCGTCCCCGTCAGGATGGACCGGTCCTTGCTGAGCGTCCTGTAGTGCATATCCAGCGCAATGTCCCGCTCCCGCCGAAGATCGTCGGTTACCACGTGGACATCCACGTCGGACATGGCATTTCCGATGCCCTCGATCAATGAGCCGCCGACGAAGGCAGCATCACCGTCACGGAGATAGGCATTGTCCAGAATGAAGTCACTGGACAGGCTCACGGTGCCGTTGAGCAGGCTGTACACCTGCCCGCGTTCCTCATCTTTAGAAGGCATGAATTGATTCATCGAGTGCGTTTTTCAGAACCGCGCCGTGTTCGGCCCAGCGCGAGGTGACTTCGCCGACCGCACGGGCATCGATCAGGGGCTTGACGCCGGGCCTGTCGTGCTGGATCAATTCAGAAGCGACGGTAAGAACGTCCCAGAACTGCGCCTGCCCGCCACCAGTTGCATCAAGGACCACGTCGAGCGGTATCTTGGTATGGCTTTGCATGGCATCCGCCAGCACGCGCATTCCGGGGGATCTCTCGCACAAGGCATCCTCCAGCCGCGCCATGGAGCCAACGGGATCGATTTCGTTCTTCAGCGACGCAGCCTCGATGCGCCGCACTTCGGCGCACAAGCTGGCGGAAAGATCAACGACTGGCCTCGTCGGAGCGGCGGCGCAGTCGCGCATCAGCGCAACCAGTGCCGGACCACCGAGCAGAATCGAGAGGTCACGAACAAGATCCGCCGGCTCGTCGGGCGTGTGGACGAAACCCAGCATCCGGTTGTGCATGCGGAGCAAGGTGCGTAGATGCTGTTCATTGCGCCGATCCGCATGGGCCGACCCCTTCATACCCCAAAGCTTGACCGACGCCGGAATCACTCCCGGGTCGGAATCACGCACCAGGACCAGGATGGAACTGCTTTGCGCATTGACCATGTTCGTCAACCGCACCCGATCCACCGTCGCTGCATTCCACTGGAAACGCCATATGAGATGCGCGGCATTCCGGTCAACGGATACCTGCGTCATCGCAACAGGTACTAGCCGCTTTTTGTGCAGGAATGAAAGCACCGACTGGCTGCAACGCCTGGCCAGGGCCTCAGGCTTGATCAGTACGAATGAATGGCCGTAGAGGAATTCGCCGACTCGATCGCCCCAGACCCGGCGCAGGATTTCCCAAGCCTCCTCCGAAACGAAATCGTTTCGATACGCCTGGATCTTCGCCTCCTGTACGGTTAGCAGCGAGAGCAATTCACCGTATTCAAGCTGCATCGGCATTTTGCGGCTGCAGTTGTGCGATGCCATTGACGCGCTCGAACAATGGATCGTAGTAGAACATCATCGACCGCGGCGACAGCTTCTTGCAGTTCGGCCCCACATTTCTCAGTCGAGTGAGCCTGTGTCTTTCGGCGGTTCGTATGGCCTTGAGAACCTCGAGGCTGCAATCCAGATCCTTGTTTACGAGGTGGTATTCATGTTCATCGACGTAGCTGAGGTCCTGCAATGCCATCTGCTGCTTGATGTACAGCTCCTCGCCTCGCTCCGTTCCCCGCCTCTCGAGGCGCGAAAGCAGCTCCTCGAATGTCGGAGGAATGACGAATATACCGACGACCTGCTCCCTGAACTGGCGGCGGAGGTTGATGTACAGCTGCGGCGTGTAGTCGAAAACCAGGTCCTTACCCGCCACGATCGCCTCCTGCAAGGGTTTGATCGGCGTGCCGTAGTACTTCCCTTCCGAAGGATTCACCCATTGCGCAAAAGCCTCCGCCTTGACCATTTCCTGGAATTCCTGTCTCGACACGAATTCGTAGAACCCGGACTCATCGACGGCAGAGGACGCACGCGGCGCGCGCGTCGTGACATTGGGAACATAGCCCAGGTCGGGAGAGTCGCGGAGCCAACGTTTGATCAAGGTGGTCTTTCCCGTACCACCGGGCCCGGATACCACGAAGAAAGTGCTGGTGGGTCTTTCTTCGAAACTGACGTTGGGCGCAGCCCCCGGTAATAGTGGTTGCTTATGCACTGGCCATTTCCTTTTTTTCTCGATTCATCGCAGCCAGCCAATGCCGCACACGCGAGGCCATCTGCGCAGGCTCCAGTCCGAAATGCCTGAGCAGATCACCGCTGTCGCCTACTGGCGCGAATACACCCGGCACGCCGAGCGCCAGCATCGGTGCCGGCGCTCGGCTGACGACCACCTCCGCGACGGCACCGAACAGCCCTCCCCCGACTTGGTGCTCCTCGGCGCAGACGATGCCCCTCGTATCCCGGCATGCCTGGACAATGGCCGCCGTGTCGATCGGGGCGATGCTGGAGAAATTCAGGACCCTGCACGTGATGCCGTCATCTTCCAGAAGTTGCGCGGCCTGGACCAGGTTGTGCACCATCGAACCGGTACCCAGCAGCGCGACATCGCGTCCGTCGCGGAGTGTCTCGGCACGACCAAACTGGTACTCGTCGCGGCTGGTGATGTTGCGCCTGCCACCTCGCGCCAGCCGAACGAACGCCGGCCCCTCATGCGCATGCAGGGCCCTGGCGACGGCCCTCGCTTCGCGGGCGTCGCATGGCGCGGCAAAGCGGACATTCGGGAGCACTCTGATCCATGCGATGTCCTCGATCGCATGGTGCGTCGCCCCGAGCGAGCCGTAGGTGAAACCGCTGCTGAACCCGCACAGCTTCACGTTGGCCTTCGACATGGCAATGTCCACCTTGATCTGCTCCAGTGCTCTCCCAGAAAGAAAGCATGACGCAGCGCAGACGAACGGGATCATCCCGCCGCTTGCCAGACCGGCCGCCACTCCCACCATGTTCTGCTCGGCAATGCCGACGTCAAAGACGCGATCCGGAAACTCTTCCAAAAAGAACCTGGCATTCGTCGAAGACAGGCAATCGTTGATGACCAGGCACACCCTGGGATCGTGCCGGGCGAGGTTCAACACTTCCGCGGCGAAGGCATCTTTCGGATCTTCCAACCCCTCGTCGACGTTCATCGGCTCAGCTCTTCCAGTGCCTGAGCGGCCTCCGACAGAGAAGGCAATTTGTGATGCCATGCTGCATTCCCCTCCATGAAAGAAACACCCCTGCCTTTTTTTGTCATCGCGATCAGGCACCGCGGCCGCGTTGAACGCTCGGCCCGAGCAAGAGCCTCGAAAATCGCAATGTGATCATGGCCGTCGATTTCCTCGACGTCCCATCCGAAAGCACGCCATTTGTCTGCCAAAGGACCCAAGGGATTGACCTGTTCCGTTTCTCGTCCTTGCTGCAGTCCGTTGCGATCTATGATGGCCGTCAAATTACCGAGGCAGCGTGCACTCGCAAACATCGCCGCCTCCCAATTACTGCCTTCTTGCAACTCGCCGTCTCCGAGAAGCACGAACGTCTTTTGTTTGCCACTGCTCGCTGCTGCAGCGGCAGCCGCCCCCACGGCGAAAGGCAATCCATGACCCAGCGCACCGGTACAGGTTTCGATCCCGCTGACTGAGGACGAGGGATGGCCGCCGAGCAATCCTCCCGAACGGCCGTAATTCAGCAACATGTCTTCGTTCCAAAACCCCAATTCGATCAATACCGAATAGAGGGCCAAGGCGGCATGCCCTTTGCTGAGGACAAAACGGTCTCGCAATGGGTCGCTGAAGGCACGGGATGCCATGACCGATCCGTACAGGACAGTCAGGATATCTATGGCAGAGAAATCGGGGCCGAGATGGCCGAAATGGCTTTGAGACGTTACCGTCAAGCATCGGATCCGAGCACGTTGAGCGATTCTTTTGGAGCGATGCACATCCAACCGATGGCATCCGCCGCGTATCCCCTCGGCCACCGGCACACTCGCTGCCCCATCTGCATGGGTTCGCATGGTATTTCCCCTCCCTGAAATTTTTGCTCGATCCACTGTCGGGATCGATGCAGGACTGTAGCCTGCCGCGCGTCTTTACTAAGGACTGCTTTTTATGAAAGTATAACGACAGAGAATAAGAAAATTCCAAATCTTTGTATCAAAAAGTGCGCCCGCGTGCGATCGTTCCGGCATGCCGCAGCAGGCCGGCACATTCAAACCGGGCACTGCGCCTGGGATTCGCCAGTCGAGGGAGGCCGTGCTCCGAAGGCAGCGATGGATTCCCATGACGAAACCTGAGGTACCACTGCCGGCCTGGCCTGACCCACATCGGCGCACGCACAGTCCTCGCCTCTATGTCACCCCATCCTCCACCGAAGCGCCGAGCATGAGGTAGATCGCACGACAGACTCGCCCAGGCACCTCCGTTCGAAGCCGAACGCAATGTGCCCGATCTGCATACGCAACTGCATCGGCGCCGCCCTACGGCCGGGCCGGTGCGCCAGGGAGCGTCCGCCCCGCATGCGCGCCCGTCGACGCGGTCTCCTGCAACAGGTCCACGAATGCCCGCACCTTCGCCGGCCGGAAGCGCGCCGGAGGAAACACCGCGTGGATGCCCCCGGACGGCAGCGCCCATTGCGGCAGCACGTGGACCAGCCGGCCCGCCGCCAGGTCCTCGGCCACCGCATAGTCCGGCAGCACGGACAGCCCGGCGCCGAGGCGCACCGCCTCGCGCACTGCCAGCGTCGCGTCCAGGGACACCACGGCATGCACGGAGACGCCCTCGCGCTCCAGTTCGCCGCGCGAAAAACTCCAGCGCGTGGGCTCGCGCAAGGCGGTGTTGGCGACGAACGGGATGCGGGCAATGCCCTGCGGATCCTGCAGGGCGCTCACCTCGTGCTGCCACGCGGGCGCCGCGACCAGCAACTGGCGGAATGCGCCGATCTGCCGGGCCTGCACGCCCGGGTCTGTCAGCCACCCTACGCGGATCGCCAGCTCCACCTGGCCGGACATCACGTCGATCGACTGGTCGCTGAGGATCGCGTCCACCTTGCATTGCGGATACCGGCGCGTGAACTCGGTGACGGCCGGCACGATGGTCGTGATGCCGTAATCCAGCGCGGCCGTCAGGCGCAGCGTGCCCGAAGGTTCGGTCGCCCCCTCGCCGAGTTCATCGAACGCGTCGTGCGCTTCCTTCAGGACCAGCGCGCATCGCGCATGGAAGGCCTTGCCCGCATCCGTGGGCGCCACCCTGCGGGTGGTGCGGGTGAGCAGCGTCGTGCGGAATTCCCGCTCCAGCCGTGCCACCTGCTGGCTGACCACCGCCTTGGTGATGCCCAGCCGCAGGGCGGCCGCCGTGAAGCTGCCCGTCTCGACCACCGCCGCGAAATACGCCATGCGCTTGAGGTTGGCGAGGTGGCTGGCGCCGGGTTCGAAATCATTGTCTGCCATTGGCATACAGATTATCAGCCTTGGCGTGATTTATTTGTCAATGAGGGCTACCTACCATCCGTGCATCGACCACATCGGGGCTTTTCCCAGCCCCTCCGAAGCGCCCCCATGACCAAGACACTGCACTGCCTTTTCGATCCGCTCTGCGGCTGGTGCGACGGCGCCGGCGGCACGGTGGCGGAAGTGGCGGCCCTGCCCGGCGTCGTCCTGCGGCGGGTGCCCGGCGGCCTGTTCTCCGGTAAAGGCGCTCGCCCGATCTGATCCCTCTCCGCCTCGTCCCACGCTTATCTCGATCTCCACCTCTCACTCCCCAAGGACCACCCATGATGACCCGCCGAGACTTCGTTCAGACCGCCGCATCCGCCGGCGCCGCCACCGCCCTCTCGGGCTGCGCCGCCCCGGCAGTAACGCCCACGCCGCTGCAGTGGAAGCACTTCCCGGCCGGCGAGAAGGGTTTCTTCCGCGCCCCAGTGCTGCTCTCGGGCGCGAAGGAGGCGATCCTCATCGACGCAGGCTTCTCGCTGCCCGACGGCCGCGCCGTGGCCGACGCCATCCAGGCCTCGGGCAAGACGCTGACCACCATCTACATCAGCCAGAGCGACCCCGACTACTACTTCAGCCTGGGCGCGATCAAGGCCGCCTTCCCCGCCGCCCGGGTGCTGGCCGCGTCCGACACGATCGCCGCGATCCGCGCCAACGTGCAGAAGAAGATCGATACCTGGTCTCCGCAGCTCAAGGAAAATGGACCGCAGAAGCTGGTGGACGTCGTCTTCCCCGAGCCCTTCGACGGCCCTTCGCTGAGCCTGGAAGGCAACGTGATCGAGATCGTGAAGGCGCAGGGCCTGGACAACCGCCGCTACCTCTGGGCGCCGTCGCTGAACGCTGTGTTCGGCGGCGTGCTGGTCTTCTCGGGTCTGCACGTGTGGACGGCGGACACCCCGACGCCCGCCGCGCGTGCGGCCTGGGTGAAGAACCTCGAAGCCATCGCCGCCCGCAAGCCGGCCGTGGTGGTGGCCGGCCATCTGTCGGCCGGCGGCGCGCTGGACGTCTCGGCCGTGAACTACACCCGCGATTACCTGCTGGCCTTCGAGCAGGAAGTCGCCAAGGCGGCCAACAGCGAAGCCGTGATCGCTGCGATGACCAAGCGCTACCCCGACGCGGGCTTGCCCGTCGCGCTGCAGTTGGGTGCGAAGGTCGCCAAGGGCGAGATGAAGTGGGGCTGATGGCATCGCCCGGGCCAGGGTGACCAGCGCCCGGGCGGCAACGGGCACGGCGGCTTAAGCTACCGCAGGGCATCTCCTGACCGTCATGGGTTCCAACAGCCAGCCCCTGGTCGCGCTGCGCCCCGGCCGCCGGACTGCCTGGGGTGCCCCGCTATTGCGGCGAGCCACGAGACGGCCCGGGAAGGCGATTCATCGTTCCGAGCCCAGCACCGCCCAGGCCGGCGCATGGTCGCTGGGCTGCGGCCTGCCCCGCACGTCCTTGTCCACGCCGGCGTCCTTCAAACGCTTTGCCGCTGCCGGGTTGAGCAGCAGATGGTCGATGCGCAGGCCGGAGTTGCGCTGCCAGCGCTGGCGCAGGTAGTCCCAGAAGGTGTAGATGGTCTCGTCGGGGTGCAGGGCACGCAGCGCGTCGGTCCAGCCGCTGTCCACCAGGGCGCGGAAGGCTTCGCGCACTTCCGGGCGGAACAGGGCGTCATCCACCCAGGCGTCAGGCTTGTAGACGTCGCGCTCGGTGGGGATGATGTTGAAGTCGCCCGCGATCACGACCGGCTCGGGGCGGGTGCGCAGCATCGCGGCGCGCCGGGCGAGGCGCTCCAGCCAGGCGAGCTTGTAGTCGAATTTCGGGCCCGGGGCCGGGTTGCCGTTGGGCAGGTAGAGGCAGGCGACGAGCACGCCGTCCACGGCGGCCTCCAGGTAGCGGCTCTGGGTGTCGGCCTCGTCGCCGGGCAGGCCGCGCTGTACCTCGATCGGATCGGTGCCGCGCGCGAGGATGGCCACGCCGTTCCAGGCCTTCTGGCCGTGCCAGAGCGCGCCGTAGCCGGCCTCGCGGATGGCCTCCGCCGGAAAGGCGTCGTCCATGCACTTGAGCTCCTGCAGGCAGGCGACGTCGGGGCGTGTTTCCTGCAGCCACTGGAGCAGCGCGGGCAGCCGCGCGCGGACGCTGTTGACGTTGAAGGTGGCGATTTTCATGGCGGGCGGGCGGGGCTCTTTCGGGGCCCCTAGCCTACGCCGTGCCTGCGCGATGGCGGTAGGCGAGCGCCCTGTTCTTTCGCCAGCCCTGCACGAAGCGGTGGAAAGGCGCTCTCAGGCCGCGAGCTTCTGGAACGACCCCAGCACCGCCGGCCCGTTGAACGGCTTCACGATCCAGCCCTTCACGCCCGCGGCCTTGCCGCGTTCCTTCATGGCGGGGGAGCTTTCGGTGGTGAGCATGACGATGTTCACGCGCTGGTTGCCGAGTTCGCTGCGCACGCGCTCGGCCATGGTGAGGCCGTCCATGTTGGGCATGTTGACGTCGCACACGATGAGTTTGATGCCGCTGTGCTGCTTGAGCTTGGCGAGCCCGTCGCGGCCGTCGACGGCCAGCGCGACCTGGAAGCCGTTGCTGCCCAGGAAGTTGCCCACTTCGCTGCGCACGGTGCTCGAATCATCGACGACAAGAACGTTGGCCATGGTGGAATGCTCCTCGAGAAAAACAGGGAAAGACAAAGGAAAGAGAAAGGGAAACGGCGCCGCTCAAAACAGCTCCAGCTCGCCCGATTCGACGAAGCCGCTCAGCAGCGTCTCGCTCTCGCGGTAGAGCTCGGGTGCCCAGCTCAGGCTGAAGGCGAAGCGCTGGTAGATCGTGACGGTGGTGCCTTCCGGGTCGTCCGGCGACCAGGCCTGGCACTTGAAGCAGAGCTGGGGGCTCTCGGTGCCGAAGCTGATGTAGCGGTGCAGGTGATTGACGATGATCGGCACCTGCACGCCGAAGGTGCCGCCCGCGCCTTCGGTGCCGTAGCGGTTGCGGAAGCCGCCCCAGATAAGGTTGGTGAGTTCGCCCAGCAGGGCGTTCAGGTTGCGGAAGTCCGCGCCGTCTTCCGCGGAGAACACCGTGTGCCCCGCGGAGACGACGCGGCGCAGCGATTCGGCATCGGTCTGCAGCGTCATGAAGCCGCGGCACCAGGGCGTTTCCATCGGGATCAGGGTGAACATCTCGCCATGGATGAGGCGGTCGCGCACCACGTAGGGCGGGTCCATGCGCACTTCCATGCCCTTGAACTGGCTGGCGAGGGCCGACTGCGTCATCTCGCCGAGTGCGCGCACCAGCGAGGTCGGGTAGACGCGGTCGAAAATCTTGCGGTCGAGTTCGCCGCGCAGCGCGCCGATGTCCGCCAGGGTGTAGGGCACGATGGAGGGCAGCGCGCCGGGATCGGGCAGCTCCACGCCGTCGGTGCGCAGGAAGAGCGGCAGTTCGGGACGCAGGCGGGCGATCTCGCGGGCGAGTTCGACGCCATCGCTGACGGCGCCCTGCAGCCGGCCGCCGACGAAGACCGCGCCGAGGTCGATGCGCGAGCGCAGCACGCCGGCCACGTTGAGGGGATGCACGCGGTGGCCCTGCAGGGCGTTGTCGCCGCAGAAGGCGCGGATGGCGTCGAGCACGGCGGCGTCGGTCTCTATGACCAGCACCTTGCTTTCCAGGGCGGCCGGCGCGGTGGCTTCGGAAGGGTCGCGGGTGTTCATGGGAGGGTCTTTCGTCGCTTAGAACATTTCGAGTTCGCCGGACTCCACCGCTTCCGGCTCGGGGCCGGCCCAGTGGAAGTCCAGGGGCGCATAGGCGCGCGCGCAGAGCGAGGCGTGCAGGGACAGGTCCGGCCGCACGTCCATGCGGAAATGCCGCACGTGCTCGAAGCCGGCGCGCGTGAAGTACGGCGCGCAGCGCGCGTCCAGGATCTGCGGGGTGGAGAGGCCCAGGAACGCCTGGAAGCCGCCCAGGTCGCGGTTGATGGCGCCGCTGCAGAGGTTGCCCATCTCGCAGACGCGGTCGAGGAACGCCTGGTCGCTGAAAGGACCGGCCCCCTGCCCGCTCATCTCCGCGACCCAGCCGCGCCATGCCGGGCCGTGGTCGAAGTGCAGCGCGGCGACGACGCGGAACGAGAACGAGGCGATGGAGAGCACCGCCATGTGCGTGGCGCCGTTGGCGGGCAGCGCATCCACGGGCTGCACGGCGACGGCGTCGCTGCGCACCACGCTCTGGCGCAGGGCGGAGACCATCATGCGGTCGAGGCTGCCCTGGGCCCGCGCGCTGATGAAGCCGGTCGCGAGGGTGGTGGAAGGGACCGGCGCCTTCATGCGGTCTCCAGCAGGCCGCCCTGCCCGCCGTCGCTGCCGCCGCCGCCGTCGAGGGTGGCCTGGATGCGGCGGTTCGCCAGTTCCAGGCCCATCGCGGCGTTGATGACCATCTTGCCGCCGGCCTGCATGTCCTGGAAGGTGGTGGTGGCGATCAGGTCGTTCTCGTAGAGGCTGGTGCGGTAGTCGCGCGAGAGCCGCTCGGCGCTGGCCGAGAGTTCGCGCATTTCCGTGGCGACCACGTCGAAGCCGCGCCCCGCGACGCCCGCGCGCGCCGCCTCGATCGAGGCGTTGAGCGCCACGATCACCATCTTGCGCACGATCTGCGAGAACGCGTCGTTCTTGTCGTGCAGGCTGCGGTTGTGCGCCACGAGGGTGCTCATGTCCGCATGCCAGCGCTCGAAGGTCTTGCCGATGCCCTGCAGCTCGCGCAGCGCCTCGGCCTGGGTGCGCGCGTGGTGCAGCGTGTTCTCGCCGAGCTGGAGGGCGCGCTGCTCGGAGTCCTGGCCGGTTTCTTCGAGCCGGCGCTGCCATTCGGCGGCGGCATCATCGAACTGCCGTTGCGCCTGGGCCAGTTCGGCCTCCAGCTGCGCGCAGCGTTCCTGCAGCGCCGTGGCGGCCTCGCGCGCGGCATCGCCGGCCTGCCGCACGGCCAGGGCCTGCGAGCGGGCGTGTTCCTCGCCGGCCCGGCGGCGCGCCGCGCGCCAGGCGGCGATCGCCAGGGCCGATCCGCCGCCCAGCAGGCAACCCGCCGCCAGCCACATCCATTCCTGCGACATCGCTTGCTCCCTGCCGCAGGTCAGGCCGCGACCGCGACGGCCCAGCGGGCCGGCACGCGCAACACGGTCTCGAACGGGGTGGCCGACGGCGGGGAGCCTTCGGCCAGCACCAGGGCGATGTCCCCGCCCAGCGACTCCACGAAGGCCCGGACGGCGTCCATGCCCACGCCGCGGCCGGACACGTCGGTCACCTGGCCGGCCGTGGAGAAGCCGGGAGCGAAGATCAGCTGCGCGGTCTCTGCGGGCGACAGCGCGGCGCCTTCGGCCAGCAGGCCCTGCGCACGCGCCTTGTCGCGGATGCGGTCCAGGTTCAGGCCGCGCCCGTCGTCGGCCAGGCGGATCTCCAGCCCGGATGCGCGGAGTGCGGTCGCGATGCGGATGCGGCCGGCCGGCGCCTTGCCCCGGGCCGTGCGGTCCGCCGCCGGCTCGATGCCGTGGTCGAGCGCGTTGCGCAGCAGGTGGACGAAGGCATTGCGCAGGGCTTCGGCGGCTTCGGGGCGCACGGCCACGGGGGTGTCTTCGTGCACCGCGACGTCGGGCGCTTCCTTGCCCAGGTCGTGGGCGAGTGCCGGTAGCGAGGCGGCGACACCGCCGATCACGTCGGCCAGCCCGGGCGCGTCGGCGTTCGCGAGTGCCTCGGCGACGCGCTCCAGTGCGGCGCGGTGGTCCGGCGTGCAGCCGGCGTCACCGGACAGCGCCGCGAGGCGCATGCGCAGGGCGTCGATGCGGGCGCGCGGGATGCGCACGGCCTCGGCTTCGCCAGCCGCGGGTGCCGCACCGCGGCCCAGCGTCTCGGTGTTCACACGGACATAGGCCGCCAGTGCCGCGGCCACCGCGCCGTGTTCGGACTGCAGCGCAGCGTCGTCCCAGGCCGACGGGTCGTCGCGCAGGTTGGCGTAGCGCTGCTCGGCCACGTGGGCGGCGTCGGCGATGCGCAGCAGGCCATAGGTGCGGGCATTGCCCTTGATCGTGTGCATGTGGCGGAACATCGCCGCGATCGCATCGGCGCGCGCATCGGGCCGGGCCGCGGCGGTGTCGAGCAGGGCACGGATGTCGCGCAGCAGGTGGTCCGCGCTGTCTGCGAACGCCTGGAACTTGTCGGGGTCGACGGCCAGCAGCTCGCCGACCATGTCCAGCTCTTCCTTGCGGGCCTGGGCATCGCGGGCCAGCGCACGCAGCTCGGTCACGTCGCGTAGGCTCAGCAGCAGGCGCTCCACGGTGCCGTCGGCGGCGGTGATGGGCGACCAGCCCAGCTCGACCACCTTCACGCGGTCGCCGTCGAAACGGACCTGCAGTTCCTGGGGCAGCAGGTGGGCGTTGAAGGAGAAGTTGAGTTCATCTTCGCCGATGCAGGCGTCGATCGCGGCCAGGGTCTGGGCCCGGGCGTCCGCGCTCAGGTCGGAGCGGTCGAACAGCAGCGCATCGAGCGCGCGGCCGGCGATGTGGTCCTCTTCCAGGATGCGCGTGAGGTGGTCGGAGTATTCCGGGTGGATGGTGCGGCCGGCCTGCAAGGTCAGGATGCCTTGCGGGATGGTGTGCAGCATGGCCTGGATGTCGGCCGTCTTGCGGCGCACCAGTTCGGAGCTTTCCTCGATCTTCGCCACCATCGCGTTGAACGCGGTGAGCGAGCGGCCGATCTCGTCCATGCGGGCGACGGGCACCCGGTGCGAGAAGTCCTGGCTGGTGGCGATCTCGGTCATCTTGAGCTCCATCTCGCGGATCGGGCGCACGATCTGGCGGTAGAGCATGGTGCCGGCGGCGGCCAAGCCGAGGATGGCGACGGCGGCCACGGCCAGCAGCGTGGTCGTGGTGTGTTCCAGCTGCGCGTTGAGGGAGCCGATGGCCTCGTCCTTGCTGCGGCGCTTCTCGACCTGGATCGCCTCGATCATCTGGCCCTGCTCGCGCAGGTACTGGTCGACCGTGGCGGCCATGAAGGCCTCGGCCGCTTCCTGCTGGCCCGCGAGCTTGAAGCGCGCGGTGTCGTCGATGGCCGCGAAGTAGTTCTCGAGGCTCATCGAGGCTTCCTTCACGAGGCCGCGCTGCGCGTCGCTGTCGGCCTCCTGCAGCTGCTTTTCGAGCGCCTTCTGCAGCACCGCCTTGCGCTCCACCAGCTGCTCGTGCAGCTTCTGGGCGGCGTCCTTGTCGCTGGCGGTCACCATGCCGAGCGCGGCCATCTGCACATCCTTGAGCTGGCCCATCAGCTCGACGGAATGGATGGCACTGGGCACCACGCCCTCCGTCACCCGCTTGACCTGGCGGGCGCCGTCGGCGGACTGGTAGAGCGCGAAGCCCCCGACGGAGCACAGGGCGAGGAAGGCGAGAACGATCAGCAGGGTGATGCGCAAACGGACGGTCATTGCAGTGGCGGTGCACGCGTGTAACAAGATGATTCAAGTATGGAATCACCATGTGGCGGGCAGATGACAAAGCCCGTGGGGCGCAACACCCGACACGGCACCGCGGGCTGCGCCGCCCCTCCCGCTCAGTGCGGGCTGGCCGTGGGGCGGATGACGATCTCGCTGGTGTCCACGTCGTCCGGCTGCGAGATGGCGAAGCGGATCGCGCGCGCGATGGCGTCGGCGCCGATGGCCACGCTGCGGAAGGCCTTCATCTCTTCGCGCCCCTGCGCGTCCGAGATGGTTTCCGCCAGTTCCGACTCGGTGACGCCCGGGCTGATCGTGGTGACGCGCAGGTCCGAATGTTCCTGGCGCAGCCCCTCGGAGATCGCCCAGACGGCGTACTTGGTGGCGCAGTAGACGGCGGCCGTGGGCGAGACCGCGTGCGCGCCGATCGAGGCCACGTTCACCACGTGGCCCGAGCGCTGCGCCTGCATGGTGGGCAGCACCGCGGCGATGCCGTGCAGCACGCCCCGGATGTTGACGTCGATCATGCGGTCCCATTCGTCCACCCGCAGCGAGGCGATCGGCGACAGCGGCATCACGCCCGCGTTGTTGACGATCACGTCGATGCGGCCGAAGCGCGCGACCGCATGGGCGGCGAAGGCTTCGGCGTCGGCGCGGCGGGTCACGTCGAGCGCGCGGGCCTCGGCGATGCCGCCGCGCGCGGTGGTGTCGGCCACGATGCGTTCGAGCCGGTCGGTGCGGCGCGCGCCGAGGAGCACCGTCGCACCGCTGGCGGCGAGCAGCCGCGCCGTGGCTTCGCCGATGCCGCTGCTGGCGCCGGTGATGAGAACGACTTTGGAAAGGTGGTTGCCTTGGTGGCTGTCTTGCATGGGAAGTCCCTTTTCGAGCGGTGAAAGATGGCGGACGAAGCCGCTTGCGGGGGCCACGGGCTCCGCGTGGAAGCACCGTTCGCGGCCCTGCAGGGAATCTAGGAACACGGCCTGGCCGGCGGTACTCCCCGATCGCTGACCGGGGTGTTTAGAATTTTTTGCCAATGCCCGCCGATCTCAACCTGCTGCGCTTCTTCCTGGCCGTCGCGAAAGAACAGAACTTCCGCGCGGCGGCCGACCACCTGGGCGTGACGCGCTCGGCCGTGAGCCAGGGCATCCGGCGGCTGGAGGACGGCCTGGGAATCGCGCTGGTGCAGCGCTCGACGCGCCACGTGCGCCTGACGGAAGCCGGCGAACGGCTGCACCGGCAGATCGCCGGCCCGCTGTCGACCGTGGGCGCGGCGCTGGAGGAAGTCGCGGAGGATGGCCCGGCGCGCGGCCTGCTGCGGGTGGCCGCCACCTCGATCGCCGAGCGGTTCCTGTCGGGCCCGCTGATCGCTTCGTTCGTGCAGGCGCACCCGGGCGTGACGCTGGACGTCACGGTCACGGACGAGGAATCGGACATCGTCGCGGCCGGCTTCGATGCCGGCGTGCGGCTGGGCGAGGTCATCGAGCAGGACATGGTGGCCGTGCCGCTCACCGGGCCGCAGCGCCAGATGGTGGTCGCCACGCCGGAGTACCTGGCGGCGCACGGCCGGCCGCAGCACCCGCGCGACCTGCTCGCGCATGCCTGCATCGGCTGGCGCCCCGCTCCCGGCGTGGCCCCCTACCGCTGGGAGTTCCGCGACGACGGCCGCGACTTCGATCTGGCGGTGGAGCCGCGCATCACCACCAACGACATGCTGCTGATGATCCGCACCGCGCTGGCGGGCGCCGGCATCACCATCGGCATGGAGGAAACCTTCGCGCCCTACGTCGCGCGCGGCGAACTGGCGCCGGTGCTGGAGGATTTCCTGCCGCGATTTCCCGGCTTCTTCCTGTACTTCCCGAGCCGCCGGAACCCGCCGCGCAAGCTGCGGGCCCTGGTGGAGCACGTGCGGGCCTGGCAGGACCGGGCCGGCTGATCCGCACGGCCGGTCACCCCGCGGGCATCAGCCCTTCCACGCCGGATCGTCCAGCCAGCCGCGCACCACGCCGTTGGTCCAGCCGAAGCCGTCCTGCAGCGGGTATTCGCCGCCGTCGCCCCCCGCGGACGCCTCGCCGTCGCCCTCACCGAGCGCGTACTTCTCCACGAGCCGGCCCTCCTGGTCGTACACGTGGCGCACCGTGGCGAGCCAGCGCTCGCGGATGTCCTGCGCGAGTCGGCGGCAGATCTCGTCCTGGTCGCCGTAGCGCGCGAAGCCTTCCGCGCCCATCCACTGCAGGGGCGCCCAGCCGTTGGGCCGGTCCCACTGTTCGCCGCTCGCGATCTCGGTGGTGGCGAGGCCGCCGCGCACCAGCAGGCGCCGCCGGACCGTGGCGGCGAGCGCGCGCGCCTGCGCCAGGGTGGCGGTGCCGGTGAAGAGCGGCGCCACCGTCGCGCCGTTGAGGGCCGGCCGGGGCACGCGGTTCCCCCAGTCGTAGTCGAGGAAGGCGCCGGCCTCGTCGTTCCAGAGGAAGCGGGTGATCGCCTCGGCGCGGCGCGCGGCGCGGCCGTCGAACTCCCCGGCGGTGGCGGTATCGCCCGATTCGCGGCTGAGGCGCGCGATCATCGTCTCGCTCGCATGCAGCAGCGCGTTCAAATCCACCGGCAGGATGCGCGTGGTGCAGATGCCCGCGAGGCAGGCGGTGCGGGTGGCCGCAGCGTTCAGGTCGTCGAGCCAGCGCGAGCTGAAATCCCAGCCCGACTCAGCGGCGGCCCGCAGATTGCGGAACACTTCCGAAGCTGGGCGGGTGCAGGCGGCGGCGGTCTCCATGTCTTCGCGCCACGATTCTTCCCGCGGGGTGTCGCGGTCGTCCCAGTAGCGGTTGAGCACGTGGCCCCCCGGCAGTCCCACAACGCGGCGGTGGACGCCGCCATCGGCCAAGCCATCGGCGCCGTCCATCCAGAACGCGTATTCGCGCAGCATCTGCGGGAGGTAGCGGAGCGCGCCCTGCCCGCGGGTGGATTCGCACAGGTCCGCCATCAGCGCGAACACCGGCGGCTGCGACCGGCTCAGGTAGTAGGTGCGGGTGCCGTTGGGCACGTGGCCGTAGGTGTCGATCAGGTAGGCGAAGTTGTCCGTCATCGCATGCAGCAGCCGCGGGCGGTCGCTCGGCACCAGGCCCAGCATGGTGAAGTAGGAATCCCAGTAGTACATCTCCACGAACCGCCCTCCGGGCACCACATAGGCATGCGGCAATTCCAGCAGCGATCCGCGGTGCGGATGGTGGGCGGGGTGGCGCGCCAATTCGTCCCACAGCGCATCGATGTGCGCGGCCAGCGGCAGGCCCGGGGGCGCGGTGGCGCGCTCGCAGGCGCTGCGCGGCGGCGCGAAGTGCCGGTGCACGAAGGCGGCGAGGTCGAACCCGGGCCGGCCCTGCTCGGCGCGGTAGGCGCCGAGGATCTCCTCGGGCGGCATGAGCGGCGCGCAGTCCACGAAGGTCTTCGAATCCTCGAAGACGCGCTGGCGCTGCACTTCCACGAACAGTTCCTGGTACCGGTCGGCGGGCGAGCGCGTGTCCGGCTGGGGGACGCTGCGGGCCGCCGCCTCGCGCGCCGAGGGCGATGCATCGATCGGGCCGGCGCCCTCGATGGGCGGCTTGGTTCCGTCCGCCGCGCCGGCCGTGCGGAGCGCGTGCGGCAAAGGGGCGGGCCCGGGCTGGGGAGGGCTGTCGAGGGAAGATGGCTGGGCGGACATGCGTGCGTGGCGGCAGGGGGAGGATGGCCGGCCATGGCACGCTCGCCGGAGCATCGGCCATGGGGCGGTCATGGGAACCGGCCGTCCAGCAGGTACGGCCGAGCATGTCCCATTGGACACCACCGCGCATGGCCGGGCGCGTCGCCAACGCCCCGCCGCCGCGTCGGACACGCCCTACCCGGCCGTACCGGCCCGACCCGAGCGCCCGTCTCCCGCGCGGGGGGCGATCAGGCCGGCCGCGTACCACCGCCGATGATGTACTGCTCCATCTGCTCGATGAGGAACTGCTGCTCCGAGATCACGTCCTTCACCAGATCGCCGATCGAGATCAGGCCGGCGAGCGTGCCGTCCTCCTGCACCACGGGCAGGTGGCGCAGCCGGTTCTCGCTCATGAGCGCGAGGCACTGGCCGCTCGTCTGGGCGGGCCGCACGAATCGCACGGCGCTGGTCATCACCTCCGACACGCGCGTCTCGCCCGAGGTGCGGCCCAGCAGCGCCACCTTGCGCGCGTAGTCGCGTTCAGTGACGATGCCGGCGATGCGGCCCTCTTCCAGCACGAGCAGCGCGCCGATGCCCTTGTCGGCCATCAGGCGCAGGGCGTCGAGCATCGAGTCCGAGGGCGCGACGGAGTAGACGCCCTGGTGGGCCTTGGATTTGAGGATGTCTGCAACTGCGGTCATGGAAACCTCCCGGTGCTGAGGGGCGAACGGCCCTCGGCCCCAGTGTGCAGCCTCGCCGGGTGAACTGCAACGGGGCCGTTCTCAGCGCGGCGCGGGCAGCGCGGCCGCGCCGCCCCGGCCGGCCCTGGCCGCCTTGCGCAGGGCCACCGCGTCGGGTGCCGAGGTGCGGGCGCCCCGTTCCAGGCGGAACACCTGCACCGACTCCGACACGGTCTGGGCCTGGCGCTCCAGTTCCATGGCGAGGGCGGCGCTCTCCTCGACCAGCGCGGCGTTCTGCTGGGTGATGGTGTCCAGCTGGGCGACCGCGGCGTTCACCTGCGAGATGCCCGACAGCTGCTCGGTCGAGGCGCCGTGGATCTCGGCGATGAACACGCCCACGCGGCGCACGAGGTCGAGCGATTCCTGCATGGTCCGCCGCGCACCGTCCGTGCGGTCGTGGCCTTCGCGCACCCGTGCGGCGGACTCTTCGATGAGCTGGCGGATCTCCCGCGCGGCGGCCTGGGTGCGCTGCGACAGGCTGCGCACCTCGGCGGCCACCACGGCGAAGCCCCGGCCGTGCTCGCCCGCGCGCGCCGCCTCCACGGCCGCGTTCAGCGCGAGGATGTTGGTCTGGAAGGCGATGGAGTCGATCAGCCCGGTGATCTCGCCGATGCGGCCGGACGAGGTCTGGATCTCCCGCATGGTCACGGCCACCTCGTCCACGGCGCCGCTGGTGCGCTCGGCCACGCCGGTCGCCTGCTGCGCGAGTTCGCTCGCCTGGCGCGCGGAGTCGGCCGTCTGCTTCACCGTGCCGGTGATCTCCTCCATCGAGGCGGCCGTCTGCTGCAGGTTGCTCGCCTGGCTCTCGGTACGCGAGGACAGGTCCTGGTTGCCCTGGGCGATCTCGCGGCTCGACAGGCGCATCTTGTCGCTCTCCTGCCGGGCGTCGCGCACGATCGACAGCAGGTTCACGTTGAGCTGCGCCAGCGCCCGCTGCAATTCCCCGGTCAGGCCCGTCCGCGTCACCGCCATGCTCTGCGTGAGATCGCCGGCGGCCATGCGGTTGGCGGCGCCCACCATCTGGGCGAGCGGCAGCACCGCGGCGCGGCGCACGTAGGCGAAGCCGCCGACGGCCACCGCCGTGACGGCCAGCCAGGCCAGCGCGGCGGGCATGCCCTCTTGCGGGCCCACCCAGGCCGCGAGCGCGGCGGCCACCCACAGGGCGGCGAACGCCAGCGCCACGCGGCCGGACAGGCCGATGTCCAGCGCCTGCGCGATGCGCCCCGAGAGCGTCCGGCGCACCAGCCGGCCGCGCTGCAGCGCATGCACCGTGCGGCCGGCCTGCTTCTCGGCGCGCATGCGGGCATAGAGCGCTTCCGCCGCCGCGATCTGTTCGCGCGACGCCTCGGTGCGCACCGACATGTAGCCCACCGGCCGGCCCTCTTCCATGAGCGGCGTCACGTTCGCCATGACCCAGTAGTAATCGCCGTTCTTGCGGCGGTTCTTGACGGCGGCGGACCACGGCCAGCCGGACGCGATGGTTTCCCACATGTCGCGGAACGCCTCTTCCGGCATCTCCGGATGGCGGATCATGTTGTGCGGCTGGCCCAGCAGTTCCACGCGTTCGTAGCCGCTGACTTCGACGAACATCGGGTTGCAGTAGAGGATGCGTCCCTGCAGATCGGTGGTGGACACCAGGGTCTCGCCGCGCGGGAAGGGGTATTCCTGGTTGGTGACGGGAAGGTTGACGCGCATGGGATCTCCTCGCTGTGGGGTGTCTTGTCGGAATGTGCGGCCCTGGGCGATTCCAGCCGGTCACCCTGCAAATATGACCGAAATGCGACAAAATTGATGCAGTTGGATACAACCGGTCCATAGCACGAACCGAGGCGTGGGACGCAAAAGGTAATTTCCCCATCCGATGTCGCGCCGGTGTCCTACACCGCAAGTCATTGTTGCATCGGAATTTTTTCACGGAAAGGTGAAGAGGTTGCCGCACGGCGGAACGCACGGTCACGTGACGACGGAATTCGGAATTCAACGACGTCGCAGCCACTGTCGCGCCGCCTCCGCTGCGCAAGTCTGGTGCAGGCGTTCCGCGCTGTGCGCGTGAAGACGTGCGCGTGCCACCGGCGCCGAAATGGAACGTGGCGGCGACGAGGCCCGTACTTCACAAGCCGTTTTCATTCGGCGGCGAGAATGGCCGGCTCCCCCGCAGCGCCCGCCATGAATTCCACGCCCCACCGCACCGCCCGCCCCGCTCCCGCGTCTGCCGCTCCCGACGTCCTTCACCCGCCCGCGCTGCCGCACGCCGCTCCCGCCGCCCGAGGCGCGCGCGCCCTGTGGCTCGCGCTGGGCCTGGCCCTGGCCGGCTGCTCGGACAAGGCCCCGCCGCCGGCGCCGCGCGGCCCGGTGGAGGTGGGCGTGGTCACGGTGCAGCCGGAACGCCAGTCGGTGACCACCGAGCTGCCCGGCCGCACCAGCGCGCACCTCGTGGCCGAGATCCGGCCGCAGGTGGGGGGCATCGTGCAGAAGCGGCTGTTCACCGAAGGGGCGGACGTGAAGGCCGGCCAGGTGCTCTACCAGCTCGACCCGGCCCCGTTCGAAGCCGCGCTCGCCAGTGCCGAGGCGTCGCTCGCCCGCGCCCAGGCCACGGCCGGCTCCGCGGAATCGAACGCACGGCGCAATGCCGAGCTGGCGAAGATCGAGGCGGTGAGCCGGCAGGTGTCCGACGACAGCCAGGCCGCGGCCCAGCAGGCGCGGTCGGACGTGGCCGTGGCGCGCGCCTCGGTCGAGACCGCCCGCATCAACCTGGGCTATGCGCGCATCCGCGCACCGATCTCGGGCCGCACGGCGATCTCCACCGTCACGCCCGGCGCGCTGGTCACCGCCAACCAGACCACCGCGCTCACGACCATCTCGCAGCTCGATCCGCTCTACGTGGACGTCACCCAGTCGAGCACGGAGGTGCTGCGCTGGAAGACCGACCTCGCGCAGGGCCGGTTGCAGCGCGCGGGCGAAGGCCAGGCGCGCATGCGGCTCAAGCTGGAGGACGGCAGCACCTACGCCCACCCGGGCCGGCTGCAGTTCAGCGGCGTCACCGTGAACCCGACCACCGGCGCCGTGACGCTGCGCGGCGTGGTGCCCAACCCGGACGGGCTGCTGCTGCCCGGCATGTACGTGCGCGCGGCGCTGGAGACCGGCATGAACGAGCAGGCCCTGCTCGTGCCCCAGCAGGGGGTGACGCGCGACGCGGCCGGCAATGCCAGCGTGCTGGTCGCCAACGCGCAGGACAAGGTGGAGCGCCGCAACATCGAAGTGGGCGCGGCCGTGGGCAACCGCTGGGTGGCGATGGCGGGCGTGACCGCGGGCGACCGCGTCATCGTGGACGGCCTGCAGCGCATCCAGCCGGGCGACACGGTGAAGGCGGTCGAGGTGAAGAGCCCGCCGCAAGGGGCCACGCCCGCGCAGGGCGCTTCGGCACCGGCATCGGCTCCCGGTGCGGCGGGCAGCGCTCCCGCGGCCTCGCGCTGAGGACGCGCCATGGCCCAGTTCTTCATCAACCGGCCCATCTTCGCGTGGGTCATCGCCATCGTCATCATGCTCGCGGGCGCGATGTCGATCCGCAGCCTGCCGCTGGAGCAGTACCCCGACATCGCGCCGCCGCGCGTCTCCATCAGCGCCACCTACACGGGCGCATCGGCCAAGACGGTGGAGGAATCGGTCACGCAGGTGATCGAGCAGCAGCTCAAGGGCCTGGACAACCTCATCTACATGGGCTCGACCAGCGACGCCTCGGGCAGCTCGCGCACCACCCTCACCTTCAATGCCGGCACCAACATCGACGTGGCGCAGGTGCAGGTGCAGAACAAGCTGCAGCAGGCCATGTCGCGCCTGCCGCCCGCCGTGCAGAGCCGCGGCGTGACGGTGACGAAGGGTGGCAACGACTACCTGATGATCGTCACCTTCACCTCGCCCGATCCGTCGGTCACGCAAGTGGACATCGGCGACTACATCTCCAGCAACCTGGTGGACGTGATCAGCCGCATCGACGGCGTGGGCGACGTGGCGACCCTGGGCACGCCCTACGCGATGCGCGTCTGGATGGACCCGGCCAAGCTCGAAAAGTACGCGCTCATGCCCTCCGACGTGGGCGGCGCGATCAACGCGCAGAACGCGCAGGTCTCGGCCGGGCAGCTCGGCGCCCTGCCCGCCGTGGGCGGCCAGCAGCTCAATGCCACCATCACCGCGCGCAGCAAGCTGCAGAGCCGGGAAGAGTTCGAGAACATCGTGCTCAAGGTGGCCACCGACGGCTCGGTGGTGCGCCTGAAGGACGTGGCGCGCATCGAGCTGGGCGCGGAGAACCTCACCATCACCTCGCGCCTCAACGGCCGGCCCGGCGCGGGCATGGGCGTGGTGCTGGCCGACGGCGCCAACGCCATGGCGGTGGCCGAGGCGGTGAACGCCAAGATCGCCGAGCTGCAGCCGTTCTTCCCCTACCAGCTCAAGCCGTTCACGAGCTACGACACCACGCCCTTCGTCGAGGCCTCCATCGACGAAGTGGTGAAGGCGCTGGCCGAGGCCATGGTGCTGGTGGTGCTGGTGATGTACCTCTTCCTGCAGAACTTCCGCGCCACGCTGATCCCGGCGATCGCCGTGCCGGTGGTGCTGCTGGGCACCTTCGCGGTGCTCTCGGCCGCGGGGTATTCGATCAATACGCTCACCATGTTCGGCATGGTGCTGGCGATCGGGCTGCTGGTGGACGATGCGATCGTGGTGGTGGAGAACGTCGAGCGCGTGATGAGCGAGGAAGGGCTGCCGCCGAAGGAGGCCACCCGCAAGTCGATGGCGGAGATCACGCCGGCCCTGGTGGGCATCGCGCTCACGCTGTCGGCGGTGTTCATCCCGATGGCGTTCTTCGGCGGTTCCACCGGCGTGATCTACCGGCAGTTCTCGATCACCGTGGTCTCGGCGATGGTGCTGTCGGTGCTGGTGGCGCTCACGCTCACGCCGGCGCTCTGCGCCACGCTGCTCAAACCCATTCCGAAGGGCGCGCACAGCCCGCACGGCGGCGCGCCGCGGCGCGGCCCGCTGGGCTGGATGGACCGCTTCTTCACGGGCTTCAACCACCGCTTCGACCGCACGGCCGACGGCTACCAGCGCGGCGTGGGCCGCATCGTGCGCCGCGGCGGCCGCATGATGGTGATCTACCTGCTGATCGTGGGCGGCATGGCGGTGCTGTTCATGCGCCTGCCCACCTCCTTCCTGCCCAACGAGGACCAGGGGGCCGTACAGGTGCAGATCACCCTGCCCGCGGGCTCGTCCAACACGCGGCTGCAGGCGGTGATGGCCGAAGTGCAGAAATACTTCGCCGAGCAGCCCGACGTGGTGAGCTTCAACTCCATCACCGGGGCCAACGGCGACCAGAGTTCCGCGCGCGGCTTCGTGCGCCTCAAGGACTGGAGCGAACGCACGGGCGCCGGGCAGAGCGCCGACGCGATCGCGCGCAAGGCCACGCGGGATCTGCGCAGGATCCGCGACGCACGCATCTTCGTGGTGCTGCCGCCGGCCGTGCGCGGCCTGGGCGCCAACGCGGGCTTCAACTTCCAGCTCAAGGACCTGAACGGGCTGGGCCACGCGGCGCTGGTAGCCGCGCGGGACAAGGTGCTGAAGCTCGCCGCCGGGCGGCCCGAACTCTCGAACGTGCGCAGCAACAACCCCGACGACACCGCGCAGTTGGGCGTAGCCATCGACGACGCCAAGGCCGGCGCGCTGGGCCTGGCCACGGCCGACATCAACAGCACGCTCTCGAGCGCGATCGGCGGCACCTACGTGAACGACTTCCTCAACAAGGGCCGCGTCAAGCGCGTGTACATGCAGGGCGACGCGCCCTTCCGCATGCTGCCGCAGGACATCGGCCCCTGGACGGTGCGCAACAACCAGGGCCAGATGGTGCCGTTCACCGCGTTCTCCTCCACCAGCTGGACGTACGGATCGCCCCAGCTGCAGCGCTACAACGGCAGCCCCAGCTACGAGTTCGTGGGCGACGCGGCCACCGGCGTGAGCTCCGGCGCGGCCATGGCGGCGGTGGACGAGATCATGAAGGAGATGCCGCCCGGCATCGGCTACGAGTGGACGGGCGCCTCCTACCAGGAGCGGCTCTCGGGCTCGCAGGCGCCGCTGCTCTATGCGATCTCCATCCTGTTCGTGTTCCTGTGCCTGGCCGCGCTCTACGAGAGCTGGTCGGTGCCGTTCTCGGTGATCCTGGTGGTGCCGCTGGGCATCGTGGGCGCGCTGCTGGGCATCGGCATCCGGGGGCTGTCGAACGACGTGTACTTCCAGGTGGGACTGCTCACCACCGTGGGGCTGGCCTCGAAGAACGCGATCCTGATCGTGGAATTCGCGACCCAGCTGCAGGCGGCCGGGCGCAGCGTGATCGACGCCACGCTCGAAGCCGTGCGGCTGCGGCTGCGGCCCATCCTGATGACCTCGCTGGCCTTCGGCTTCGGCGTGCTGCCGCTCGCGATCGGCACGGGCGCCGGCGCGGGCGGGCGCCAGGCGATCGGCACCGCCGTGCTGGGCGGCATGGTGTCGGCCACGGTGCTGGGCATCTTCTTCGTGCCGGTGTTCTTCGTGCTGATCCGCGGCTTCTTCGCGGGCCGTGCGTCCCGTACTGCCTCAGGAGCCTCCGCATGATGCGCCGCGACCTTTTTTCGCCGACCCGTTCCGCCGGCACGCCTGCGCCGTACGTGCGCCCCGCCGCCACCGCCCTCGCCATGGCGGCCGCCCTGCTCGCCGCGGGCTGCGCCAGCCTGGCGCCGCCCTACCAGGCCCCCGCGCTGCCGGTGCCCGCCACGCTGGACGGCACGGCGGCGGTATCGGACGCGGCAACGGCGCAATCCGCGGATGCGCACGCGCCCGGCTCCGGCATCGGTATCGGCGACGAGCCCTGGGAATCGTTCATCACCGAACCCCGGCTGCGCGGCGTGATCGCCCAGTCCCTCGAGGCCAACCGCGACCTGCGCGTGGCGGCGCTCGCCATCGAGCGTGCCCGGGCCCAGTACGGCGTGAGCCGCGCCGACCTGTTCCCCACCGTGGCCGCCACGGGGGCGGGCAGCCGCAGCCGCACGGCCGACGACCTCACCGCCGCGGGCCGCGCCAACACGGGCGGCCAGTACAACGCGCAGATCGGCTTCGCGAGCTACGAGATCGACTTCTTCGGCCGGGTGCGCAATCTGAACGACGCCGCGCTGCAGGAGTTCCTGCGCGTGGGCGAGAACGCGCGCAGCGTGCGCCTGTCCCTGATCGCCGACGTGGCCGGCGCCTGGCTCACGCTCGATGCCGACGCGCGCCGCCTGCTGCTCGCGCGCGAAACCCTGCGCACGCGGGAGCAGTCGCTGTCCCTGGCCCGGCAGAGCTATGAGCGCGGGGCGACCTCGGGCCTCGCCTTCGCCCAGACGCAGACCACCGTGGACACCGCCCGCGCCGACGCCGCCGCGGCCGCCGCCCAGCTCGCGCGGGACCGCAATGCGCTGCAGCTGCTCGCCGGCGGCCCCGTGGCCGACGCGCTGCTGCCGCCAAGCGCGGTGGAAGCCTTCGCGCTGCCGCCGCAGAACGCGGCGGCGAATGGCACGGGCGGCGTGCCGGCCCAGACGGCCCCCGGCGCAGGCCCGGCTTCGGCCCCGGGACCGGTTTCTGCATCGGCA
>NZ_JAUZUQ010000028.1:0-53426 GCF_031844105.1 Acidovorax sp. PRC11
CCTCGCGCGCCTGCTCGGCATCGACGAGGTTGCGGATGCGCACCCAGACGGCGGGCGGGGGCTCCTGCTCGGGCTGCAGTTCGGTCAGGCCGGCCCAGCGGCCCTGCCATACCAGCACGGCCGCGCGCACGGTGGCGTGCTCGCGGGCCAGGGTTTCGAGGCGGCGGCGCGCGCCGCCGCGCAGCGTGCCGAGCGCGTAGGCCGCGGCCAGGCGCTCCAGCAATTCGGGGTGGCGGTTCAGATCCATGGCGGGCCTGCCTTCATGTCCATGTCGTTCGCGGGCGCATCACGCATAGCGCGCCATGCAGTCGCGCAGTTTCTCGAGGCTGCGCCGGATCCAGGTCTTCACGGTGCCCAGGGGCAGCTGCAACTGCTCGGCCAGCTCGCCGTGGCTCATGTCGCGCAGGTAGGCCAGGCTCACCACCTCGCGCTGCCGGTTCTCGAGCCGGCCCAGGCACTGGTGCAGCGCCGTGGCTTCCTGGCTCGCCTCGGTCAGGTCGGCGGGCGTGGGATCGCCGCCCTGCAGGGTCTGGGCCACCGCGTCGTCGAACTCCTGCGTGAGGTGCGCGCGGTCGGAGACGCGGCGTCGCAGGTGGTCGAGCGCGCGGCTGCGCACGATCATGCCCATCCACGCCAGGGGCGGGCTGAGCGTGGCGTGGTAGCCCGCGGCCGTGCGCCAGATGGCGAGGAACGCCTCCTGGAGCACGTCCTCGGCCGCCTCGCGCTGGCCGACGACGCGCAGCGCGACACCGTACAGCCGCGAGCCTGCGCGGTCGTAGAGAAGCTTCAGCGCGGCGTCGTCGCGCCGCGCGACGCGTTCGATGAGGTCCATCAGTTCCTGATCCGTGCAAGGCGTGCCCATCCGCCGATTGTGAGGGAAAGGCGGAGCTTCCGGGCCGTGCGCGCCGCCATGGAACGTGATACGCGCGCCGGCCGCGTCCGGATACAAGCCCCCGCGCGGCGCCGGGTCATCCAGGGGAAATCGCGCGGATCTGAATCCAGTCCGGCGCGGCCCGCGTACAGGAGGTGACCCCGCCCGGAAAGCAGAATGGACAACAGACCGGGAGGCCGCGCCACAGCGCGGGGACGGCTGGTCCGGAGGGTTCCGGCCGCACGGTGTCCGGTTTCCCGTGCGCTTGCGTTTCCTTTTCCACACACAACCAAGGAGTGTTTCCATGCGAGTCCATCTTCCCATCGCGATCGCCGCCACCCTGGCCCTTGCCGCCTGCAGCCACATGGACAGCGCCCCCATGGCGCCGTTCTCGCAATCGTCGCTGCCCTCGGCCGTGCAGGTGCCCGCGGGCCACAAGGTGGCCCTCGAAACCGTGGGCAAGGGTGAGATCACCTATGAATGCCGCGCGAAGAAGGACATGCCGAGCGACTATGAATGGGTGTTCGTCGGACCGGATGCGAAGCTCATGGACCGCAAGGGCGGCATGGTCGGCCGCTACTTCGGCCCGCCCGCCACCTGGGAGAGCAGTGACGGCTCCAAGGTGACCGCCACGCAGGTGGCCGTGGCGCCCGCGGGCACCGGCAACATCCCGCTGCAGCTGGTGAAGGCCAACCCCGCCACCGGCATGGGCGCGATGCAGGGCGTGTCGTACATCCAGCGCGTGGCCACCCAGGGCGGCGTGGCGCCCGCCATGCCGTGCGCGGCGGCCAACGCCGGCCAGAAGCAGGTGGTGAAGTACCAGGCCGACTACATCTTCTGGCGCGCGGCCTGACCGGCGCCTGCCCGGCGCGGCCGGGCGTGAAGAAAAGAAAAAAGCCCCGGAGGCGGATGCTCCCGGGGCTTTCGTTCGTGGAGCGCGGGAGGCTCAGGCGCCGGGGTGCAGCCGGAACATGGCGACGGTGTCCACGAGCTGCTGCGCCTGCGATCTCAGGCTGCTGGCCGCGGCGGCGCTCTCCTCCACCAGCGCGGCGTTCTGCTGGGTGGCGTTGTCCATCTGGCTCACGGCCTCGCCCACCTGGGCGACGCCCTCGCTCTGCTCGACGGTGGCCGAGCTGATCTCGCCGACGATGCCGCTCACCTTGCGGATGGACTCCACGATCTCGCCCATGGTCGAGCCTGCCTGGTCCACCAGCGCGGTGCCTGTGCCGACCTGCGCCACGCTGGCGGTGATGAGTTCCTTGATTTCCTTGGCCGCGCTGGCGCTGCGCTGCGCCAGGCTGCGCACCTCGCCGGCCACCACCGCGAAGCCCCGGCCCTGCTCGCCCGCGCGCGCGGCCTCCACGGCCGCGTTCAGCGCCAGGATGTTCGTCTGGAACGCGATGCCGTCGATGACGCCGATGATGTCCCCGATGCGCGCCGAACTGCCGTGGATGCCGCGCATCGTCTCCACCACCTGCTGCACCACCACCCCGCCCTGCGTGGCGATGCCGGCCGCGTCCCGCGCGAGCTGATCGGCCTGCCGGGCGTTGTCGGCGTTCTGCCGGACCGTGGAGCCCAGCTCTTCCATCGAGGCGGCCGTCTGTTCGAGCGCGCTGGCCTGGCTCTCGGTGCGCTGGCTCAGGTCGGTGTTGCCCTGGGCGATCTGCACGCTGGCGCTGGCCACGCTCTCCGCGTTGAGGCGGACGGTGCCCACCACGGTGCCGAGCCGGGCCGTCATGGCCGCGAGCGCGTGCAGCAGCCGCGCCACCTCGTCGCGGCCCCGGGGCTCGACGCGCACCGTGAGGTCGCCTTCGGCGACGGCCTCGGCCAGGCGCACGGCCTCGCCGATGGAACGGGTGGTGGAGCGGGTGACCATGACCATGACCCACGATCCCACCGCCAGCAGCACCACCAGCGCGGCGCACAGCAGGGCGAGGCCGCGGCGCAGTTGCGCGATCTGCGCATCCAGCGACTCCTGCAGCACGTCGAACGACACCGCCACCAGTTCGAACTGGGTGTCGATGATCCGCGTCATGCGCGCCACCCATTCGGCCGAAGGCATGCGCAGCGCCTCGGCGCGCACGATGTTCTCGTCGGCCAGCTTGAAGCCCTCCTCGGCCGCCGCGAGCGCGGCGTCGCGGGCCTTCTCCACCGACGCGGGCAGGTGGCCGCCGGCCGCCAGCTCCAGCGACTTGCGCGCCTCGCCGTAGTATTGGCGGACCCGGTCCGAGAGGCCCTCGATGCGCGCACGCTCTTCCGGCGCCACCTCGCCGCGCGCGAGCACCAGCGCGCCGCGGGCGCGCATCTGCCCGAGCGCTTCCGTCAGTTGCGGCAACTGGCCGAGCACGGCCTTCTGCAGGTAGTGCGTGCGGATGTCGGTGTCCCGCGCGAGGCCCGAACTGTTGGCCACGTCGTCGATCAGCCCGAGTTCGCGCTCGATGAGCGCGACGTGCAGCCGGTTGCTGTCGGTCCCGCGCACGCTCTTGCCCGAGACGCCCGCGGCGAGCGTGCTCCATTCGGCGCGGATGCGGTCGAGCCGCTGGTCCAGCGCGGCGTCGCCCAGACCGACCAGCACCTCCCGGGTACGGGAGAGGGACGCCTCCACCTCGGCCTGCTTGGCCTGCCGGGGCGCTGCCGCCGACTCGTTGCCGCCGAGCAGCGAGGCGGAGAGGCCGCGGTGCTGCTGCGTGAGCTGCACCAGCTTGAGCGTTTCCCGCGCGGGGGCGAGCCCGTCGCGTTCGCGCATGGCCGTGTCGACGTCGGCCAGCGTGGTGCGCACCAGCAGCACGGTGGGCAGCAGGAACATCGCGAAGGCGATGCACCCGATCAGTACGAACTTGCGGGAGAACTTCAGGTTTCCGATCCAGGCGGTCATGGGAGCAGTCTTTGGTCGATGGGAGCCACCTTCCCAAAGCGCAAGTGCCAAAACAACACCCGGCGCGCCCCAAAAAAGTGCAAAAGCGCTCCGAAAGTGAGCGCTGCTGCACCAATTTTAGGCAAACAAAGGGTTTTCCCTGTAAGTCAACCTGCTGCAATCAACAACATATCGATATTCAAGATACTTTTTGCATCAAACATACGCGACAGTGGAGGCGCGAAGGTGTCAGGCGGGGAACGTCCCGGGCAGCAGGATGGACCGGTCCACGCGGTGGATGTCCGTGTGGCCGCAGAAGGCCATGGTGATATCGAGTTCCTTCTGCAGGATCTGCAGCGCCCGTGTCACCCCGGCCTCGCCGAACGCGCCCAGCCCATAGAGGAAGCTGCGTCCGATGAGCGTGCCGCGCGCGCCCAGCGCCCAGGCCTTGAGCACGTCCTGTCCGCCGCGGATGCCGCCGTCCATCCACACCTCGATGTCGCGGCCCACGGCATCCACGATGCCCGGCAGCGCGTGGATGGACGACGGCGCACCGTCGAGCTGGCGGCCGCCGTGGTTGCTGACCACGATCGCGTCGGCGCCCGCATCCACCGCCAGGCGCGCGTCTTCCGCATCCATGATCCCCTTCAGGATGAGCTTGCCGCCCCAGCGCCGCTTGATCCACTCCACGTCGCGCCAGTTCAGCCGCGGATCGAACTGCTCGGCCGTCCACGACGACAGCGAGGACAGATCGCCCACGCCCTTGGCATGGCCCACGATGTTGCCGAAGCTGCGCCGCTTCGTGCCCAGCATGCCGAGGCACCAGCGCGGCTTGGTCGCGAGGTCGAGCAGGTTGGCGAGCGTGGGCCGGGGCGGCGTGGAGAGCCCGTTCTTGATGTCCTTGTGGCGCTGGCCGAGGATCTGCAGGTCGAGCGTGACCTGCAGCGCCGAGACGCCCGCGGCCTTGGCGCGGTCGATCAGGCGTTCGACGAAATCGCGGTCGCGCATCACGTACACCTGGAACCAGAAGCCCGGCCCGGCATGCTCGGCCACGTCCTCGATCGAGCAGATGCTCATGGTGGACAGCGTGAACGGCACGCCGAACGCCCGCGCGGCGCGCGCCCCGAGGATCTCGCCGTCGGCATGCTGCATGCCGGTGAGGCCTGTGGGCGCAATCGCCACGGGCATGGCCACGTCCTGCCCCACCATCTTCGTGCGCGTGGTGCGGTTCTCCATGTTCACCGCCACGCGCTGGCGCAGCTTGATCGCCTGGAAATCCTCCGAATTGGCGCGGTAGGTGCTCTCGGTGTAGGAGCCTGAATCGGCATAGTCGTAGAACATGCGCGGCACGCGGCGGCGCGCGACGGTGCGCAGGTCTTCGATGCAGGTGATGCGGGACAGGTCGGTCACGGGAAAGGCTCCTGGTCGTTGTTCTGGGGCGCGCGGCCCCGGCGGGCAGCGGGCGCGGGACCATCGTACCGGCGGATCGGCGCCGCAGGTACTGATGGTTTTTCCGGCACGTTGAGGCTTTTTGCATGGCCGGCCCGCGCGGTCTCAGCGCCGGGCCAGCGCGACGCCCGCGATGGCGACCGCGAAGCCCACCACCTGCAGCGCGCTGAGCGTCTCGCCGAAGATGGCCCAGGCCTGCAGCGCCGACAGCGGCGGCACGGCCAGCACCAGCGCCGCGGTGCGCGTGGCCTCGCCACGGCGCATGAGCCAGATGAACAGCGAGGTGCCGCCGATCGACAGCACCAGCACCGAGTAGGCGAGATAGCCCCAGAGCAGCGGCGAGCCGTCCCAGCGCGGCTCGCCCAGGCACACGGCCATCAGCAACAGCACGGCGATGGAACCCAGGTTCTGCACCGCGCTGGCGCTGCGCAGGTCGCCGGCGGCGAGCGGCGACTTCTGCACCATCGATCCCACGGTGAGCGCGAGGATGCTGCCGGCAGCGGCCAGCAGCACGGGCAGCCCCAGCGCCGCCGCGCCTGCGCTGGCGGACAGGCGCGGCCAGAGCACCATCGCCACGCCGCCGAACCCCAGCCCGAGGCCGGCCCAGGTGCTGGCGCCCAGACGGCGGCGCAGCACGGCCACGGCGATCAGCGCCGTGAACAGCGGCTGCAGCGCGCCGATGAGCGCCATCACGCCCGCCGGCAGTCCGCGCGACATCGACCACCAGCTCGGGCCCACGTAGAGCCCGTTCATGAGCGCGCCCGCGGCCAGGTGCAGCAGAACGCGCCGCGGCCCGCGCGGCCACTCCACGCGCGCCCACCACGCGGCGGCGGCGAACAGCGTCGCCACGCCCACGAAGCGTGCCGCCAGGAACCAGAACGGATCGGCATGCGCGGACACGCCCCGGCCCACGAGGAAGCCGGTGGACCAGATGACGACGAAGAGCAACGGAGCGACGGCGTTCATGGCAAGGGGACAGGGGCGTACGGGAGGTTCACGGGGTCATCGATTTGACGCCCGCGCCGCGCACTTCGACGGGAACCGTGTCGAGCACCCGCCCGCCGGCATCCACCAGTTCGATGCGGTGGCGGCCCGGCCAGGGCAGCCAGGACCATTCCGCGCCGCGCCCGCGCTCCTTTCCGTCGATGCGCCAGCGCACGTCGGCGGCCGTGCCGCCTCCGCCGGCGGTGAACCGCAGGCGCTGGCGGGTGGGAGGGATGTCCGGATCGAGCGCCACGATCGTGCCCGGCGCGGGCGAGAGGATGCGCGGCGCGGGCGCCTGCAGCCCGTCCTGGCCATCGAGGCTCCCATCGCCCGCAGCCGCGCCGGCCGCGGCGCGGGCGCGGCCCCGTGCGGCCATGGTGGTGGCGCCGGACGCTCCGCCATCGACGGCGAAGAGCGGCTGCTGCGTGCCGGCGATGAACCACTCCTCGCGCGCGCTCTCGATCAGGCGCGTGCCGTCCGGCTCGGGCCCGAAGCGCACGGCGGCGCGCACCAGCCCGGGCGGCGGTGCGGGCGCACGGCTGCGCGCCCCGCCGCCCTGCGTGCCGGAGCGGTGCAGCCAGCCCATCACCTCGGCCCACACCGGCGCCGCGCCGCTGGTGCCGCTCACGTCGTGCATCGGCGCGCCGCCGGCATTGCCCACCCAGACGCCCACCGTGTAGCGCTGCGACCAGCCCAGCGCCCAGTTGTCGCGCATGTCCTTGCTGGTGCCGGTCTTCACGGCCGTCCAGAAGCGCGTGGCGAGCACGCTGTCGGTGCCGAAGGTGCGCGCGCGTGCATTGCCGTCGGAGAGAATGTCGCCCACGATGAACGCGGCGCGCGCATCGATGGCCGGTTCCGCGGCCGAAGCGGCGTGCGCGGCGGCGGGCCGCAGCGCCACCGGACCGGCGCGGCCCCCGTTGGCGAGCGCGCGGTAGGCATTCGCCAGGTGCAGGAGCGGCACCTCGGCGCTGCCCAGCGCCAGGCTGTAGCCGTAGTAGTCGCCGGTCTCGCGCAGCGGCAGGCCCAGCGACCGCAGCTGGCGGAAGAACGCATCGGGCGTGACCATCGCCAGGGTGCGCACCGCCGGCACGTTGAGCGACGCGGCGAGCGCGGTGCGCGCGGACACCCAGCCCTTGAACTGCCGGTCGTAGTTCTGCGGAATGTAGAGCCCGGAGGCCGTGGGAATGTAGGCGGGCGAATCCTCGATCAGCGAGGCTGCGGTCATGCGGCGCTGGGCGATCGCCTGCGCGTAGAGGAACGGCTTGAGCGTGGAGCCGGGCTGGCGCGCGGCGGTCACTCCGTCCACTTCGCCGGCCTGGCTGAGCAGGCCCGACGATCCCACCCAGGCCAGCACTTCGCCCGTGGCGTTGTCGAGCACCACCACGGCGCCGTCCTCGACGTGGCGCCCGTGCAGCTCGCGCAGGTGCTGGTGCAGCGACTGGACGGCCATGCGCTGCAGCGGCGCGCTGAGGCTGGAGCGCACCGTGGCGGGAGCCGGCCCCTCGGTGCGCGCGAGCAGGTAGCGCGCGAAATGCGGCGCATCGCCCTCGCTCGCCGCATAGTCGCGGCGCTGCAGGGCCGCGGCCACGAACAGGTCGAGCGCGTCGCAGTCCTCCGGCCGCGGCGCCTTGCCCCCTGCGCCGCCGCCCTGCGCGGCCGGCCCCGTTCCCATGCTGTGCAGCACGCCGCAGGCGCGCCGGGCCACGAGCGCGGGCTGGGCATTGGGCGCGCGCACGAGCGCCGCGGCCACGGCGGCCTCGCGGTCGTCCAGGCCGTGCGGCGCCTTGCCGAACAGCGTGCGCGAGAGCGCGTCGATGCCGACCAGTTCGCCCCGGAACGGCACCAGGTTGAGATACGCCTCCAGGATCTGGTCCTTGCGCCAGCGCCGCTCCAGCACCTGCGCCGCCACCGTCTGGCCGAGCTTCTGCGCCACGGTCCGGCCGCCCGGCCCCTGGCGCCAGTCGCCGTCCAGCAGGCCCGCGAGCTGCATGGTCAGCGTCGAGGCGCCGCGCGTGCGCTGGTTCCACAGGTTGCCCCAGGCGGCCGCGGACACGGCGCGCCAGTCGACGCCGCTGTGCTCGTAGAAGCGGCGGTCCTCGCTGCGCACCAGCGCTTCGCGCAGTGCGGGAGAGATGTCGTCCAGCCCCGTCCACTGTCCGCGCCGCACGGTGTTGTCGGTGCGCAGGCGCTGCAGCACCTCGCCTTCGCGCGACAGTACCAGCGTGTCGGAGGGGCGGTAATCGGCCCGCACTTCGGCATAGCCCGGCAGCGCGCGCGCCGGCAGCGGTAAGCAGAGCGCGAGCAGCAGAAGCGTCAGCGGCAGCGCGGAAGCGAACGGCAGACGCGGGCGCAGCGGCAGCGACGGGCCGGTGGCCGGGCCCCGGACGGCGGTACGAAAGCGGGAGGCGATCCCGGATGTGCGGGCGGCAGTGCGGCGGAACATGTCGGACCGCAGGCTACCACCAATGGCGCCGAAGAGAAGGCCGCCGCGGACAGTCTGCGGCGGCCCGAAACCGGCCCGGGAGGAAGCGGCGCCCCGCCGCTACGGCCCGGGAATGCCGGTCAGAAGGATTCCCAGTCGCCCTGCGCGCCCTGGCCCGCGAGAGCCGGGTTGGGCCCCATGCCGTGGATCTGCGGGGCCGCCGGTTCGCGCGGGGCCGCAGACCGTGCGGGCGCGGCCGGCCTGGCGGCCACCTTGCGCTGCGGCCGCGCGGCCGGTGCGGGAGCACGGGCCGCCAGTGCGGCACGCGCGGCGGCGGTGTCCGCGGCGGCCGACGCGGCGGTCGCGGGAGCCGGGGCGTGGGCGGCCGTGTGCGTCGCATCCAGGCGGAACACGCTCACGGCCTGCACGAGGTCCTGCGCCTGCGACCGGAGGCTGGAGGCCGCGGCGGCCATTTCCTCGACCAGCGCGGCGTTCTGCTGCGTGGTCTGGTCCATTTCCGTGACGGCTTCGCCGACCTGAGACACCCCGGCGCTCTGCTCGCTGCTCGCCGCGCTGATCTCGCCCATGATGTCGGTCACGCGGCGGATGCTGCCCACCACTTCCGTCATGGTGCTGCCGGCCTGGTCGGCCAGTTGCGCACCGCTTTCGATGCGCTCCACGCTGGCGGTGATGAGTTCCTTGATCTCTTTCGCGGCGCCGGCGCTGCGCTGCGCCAGGCTGCGCACCTCGCCCGCCACCACCGCGAAGCCGCGGCCCTGTTCACCGGCCCGCGCGGCCTCCACCGCCGCGTTCAGCGCCAGGATGTTGGTCTGGAACGCGATGCCGTCGATCACGTTGATGATGTCGGAGATGCGGCGCGAGCTGTCGGAGATGCCCTTCATGGTGTCGACCACCTGCGAGACCACCACCCCGCCCTGCTCCGCCACGCCGCTGGCGGCCTGCGCCAGCTGGTTCGCCTGGCGGGCGTTGTCGGCGTTCTGCGACACGGTGGAGCCCAGTTCCTCCATCGATGCGGCCGTTTCCTCCAGCGCGCTGGCCTGGCTTTCGGTGCGGGACGACAGGTCCGAATTGCCCTGCGCGATCTGCATGCTGGCCGATGCCACCGACTCGCTGCCCTGGCGCACCTGGGACACCACGCGGATGAGCGACGCGTTCATGTCGCGCAGGCTCTCCAGCAACAGCCCGACCTCGTCGCGCGCCTTCACCTCGATCTGCTGCGTCAGGTCGCCGGCGGCCACTGCCCGCGCCACTTCCACCGCACGGCCGATCGGGAGGGTGATGGAACGCGTCACCCAGAGGCCCAGGAGCACGGCGACGACCGCGGCCAGGACGGTGCCGGTGACTTCCACCATCAGCGCCGTGTTGCGCGCGGCTTCCGCTTCGGCCATGCGCACTTCCAGCAGATCGTGCTCGGTCTTGGAGAATTCCGCCTGCACCGCACGGAAGCCGTCCATCGCGGCCTTGTCGCGCGCCCGGCCGAATTCGGCCACGAAGGCGTCCAGCGGCACGGTGCCCGCATCCACATCGCGGCGCATCGCCTGCAGCGACTGCATCACTGCGGCGAAATCCGCCTGCCGGGCGCGCAGCACCTCCAGGCGCTTTTGCTGCTCCGGGTTGTCGGAGGTGAGCGCGCGCAGCGACTGCCATGCCGATTCGAACGCCTCTCGGCCCTGGTTCCACGGGCCGAGGAACGACGGATTGCCCGACAGCAGGAAGCCGCGCGCCCCGGTTTCCATGTTGACCACGCCGAGCATCATCTGCTGGGCGCCTTCCAGCACCTTGTAGGTGTGGATGTTCATGTCCCCGGCAGCCTTCAACCGGTTCTGGCTGGTGATGGCCACGCCGATCACCACCAGGAAGATCGCAATCACGCCGCCGAACGCCAGCGCCAGCCGGCGTGCCAGGGGCCAATGGGAAATGTTCATGAAAGTATCCGCTTTCGTACAGCGATGCCGCGCACGACGAGGGGCCGACCATCAGCACCCGCTGCGGTCCCTCCGCAGCAACAACCCGTCATGGGAAGCACTGCCGAGATACTAAATTTACAACTTGATGCGATTTGTAGGCAAGGAACTTACATCACTGTCGACTTCGGTCCGGCACGTGGCGCCGGCTGCACGGCAGGTTTGATGCACCACAAGCCGCATACCCGGCGCGGGCCCCACACTGGTGCATCAGGAGGCACGCCCACGATGCAGCGCAAATTTCCCGAACACCCCGCCCATCCGGAGCGGATCTGCTGGGGTTGCGACCGCTATTGCCCGACCGAGGCGCTCGCGTGCGGCAACGGGTCGGAGCGCACGCAGCACCCTGCGGAGCTGTTCGGCGACGACTGGCTCACGTGGACGCCGCCCGGCAGCCCGCCGCCAGGCGCGGCCAGCGCACCACCCGGTGGTGGAAAAGCGCGCTGAACGCCAGGGCCCGCCGGGCCATGGCGGGGCCGTGTTCCAGGTCCTGGCTGCTCACGCGTTCGGCCGGTCGCCCGCGATCCACCCATCGTACGCATCGGCATCGCGCACCGAGACACCCGGCGTGGCCTGCATGAGCCGCAGGACCTCGGCATGGTCCTGGAGCACCATCGCGCGGATCGAAGGCGCATCCGCCGTCATTTCGCCGCCTGCACCTTCATGCGCGCGTTGGGCGTCTCGCCGAACATCTCGGGTGCGTACATCGCCTCCACGCGCGTCGGCGGCAGTGCGAATTCGCCGACGTTGTTCAGGCGCACGGTGTATTCGGCCGTGAGCGATCCCTTCGAGACGTACTCGTAGTAGCCGCGCCAGGCCTCGAAGCTGCGCTCCTCGAAGGCCAGCCAGCCGCTGCCGCGCTGTTCGCCCTGCGTGGCGATCTCGGAATCGCGGCCCAGGCCGTTGCCGAGGATGGTGGCGCCGCCCGGTATCGGATCGGTCAGCACCACCCAGGTCATGTCGGCGGTGGACGTCACCTCCAGCTTCACGCGCAGCACGTCGCCGCGCGTGTACTGGCCCGCCACCGCCTGCTCCACGGGCGTGACCGTCTTCTTGACGGTGTAGCCCGCGGAGAACGGCGCCTTCAATTGCACCGCGGCCACCGACTGCAGCGTGAGCCAGGGTTTGCCGGTGCCCTGCTGGGTGACGCTCAGCGTCTCCTTGCCGCCCGCGGCGCTCCAGGGCAGGAACATGCCGTTGTGGGTGAGGTTGCCGGGCGCGGCGGGGGCGCCGAACCACGTCGTCTGGTGCGGCGCGCCGGCGGCGCTGGCCGTGGTCACGCGGCCGACCTTGCTCCAGTCCACCGTGGCCGTGTTGCCGCCCATCGCGGCGCGGGTGGTTCCCGTGACCGGCGTGGCCTCGAACTTCGCGCTGAATTTCTCCAGCGCCAGGCCGCCCCACAGGTTGGCGGTGGTGGTGTGCCACGCCCCGCCCTGCTGGCGCGCGATGAAGCCGTTCGCCAGCCGGCCCATGTCGTCCTTCCAGGCCGGATCGTCCATCACCGCCAGCATCAGGCGCGCGGTGTTCACGTCGCCGTTCTGCATCAGCCACCACCAGTAGTCGTCCTGCTCGGTGCTGAACACCAGCTTCGTGCCCTGGTAGGACAGGCGCGCCTTGAGGATCTGCGTGGCCTCGGCCAGGCGCTGCTCGCGCTGCGGTGCATCGGGCACGCGGCGCAGCACGTTCAGCCAGTCGATCACGCTGTGCGTGGGCCATTGGTTGGGCGCCACGGTGATGGACGAGAGCATGCGGCCCGTGGCCTTGCCGTAGCGCGAGAGCGCCTCGATCGCCGCGAGCTTGCGCATGTCCAGGTCCTTGCGCGGGCTCCAGAAGTCGCGCTGGATGCGGCCTTCGACGAAGGCGATCAGGCCGCGCTCCATCGGCGCGCGCACTTCCGGAGACAGCGCGAAGGCCGGGTCGAGGGACGAGGCCTCGTGCGTGGCCGCGAGCAGGTAGGCGGTGAGCGTGTCGCTGCCGCGGTTGCCGCTGCCCGCCTGCGGCGGGAAGTAGCTCGCGAGGCCGTCGCCGTCCAGGTAGGTGGGCAGCTGCCCCACCACGGTCTGCCAGAGCTTGCCGTCGCGCAGGCCCACGGCCTTGCTGGTCTTCTGCTCCAGGCAGATGAACGGGTAGTTGGCGAACCAGTCGCGCACGCCCGGCAGGCCCTCGGCGAGCTTGGGCTGCAGCGACATCTTCAGGCCGCCGCGGCCGGGGATCGCGTCCGCGGGCGGCTTCACGTCGATGCCGAAGCTGCCGTCCACCTGCACGAGCGTGGCCTGCTGCACCGTGAGCGGCACCGCCGGCACGAGGCGCTGCGTGGCCTTGAGCGCGTCGCGCGCGCCGCCGGCCCCGGGCGTCGTGTCGCGCGCCTCGATCTCCCAGAGGATCGCCTCGGCGCGCGTCTGCGCGAGCTGTGGGGGTGCCGTCACGTTCCACGCCACCTCGCGGGCTTCGCCGGCGGGGATGTCCACCGTCTGCTTGTCCAGCGTGAGCAGCGTGGCACGCGGCGCCACCTCGACCTTCATGGCCGCCTTGGTGGTGTTGCGCAGCGTGAACTGGGCGCGGAACTGGTCGTCCTCGCGCACCAGCGGCGGCAGGCCGCTGATGATCTGCAGGTCCTGCGTGGCGCGGATGCTGGTCGATCCCGTGCCGAACAGGCCCGTGCCGGCATCGGCCACCGCGACGATCTTGAAGGTGGTGAGCGCATCGTTCAGCGGCACGGTGACCTGCGCGCGCCCGTTCGCGTCGAGCCGCACCGACGGCTGCCACAGCAGCAGCGTGTCGAGCAGCTCGCGCGTCTGCGCACGGCCCCCACCGCCGCCCGCGGGCACGGCCTTCTTGCCGTAGTGGCGCCGGCCGATGATCTCCATCTGCGCGGTAGACGTCTCCACGCCCCAGGCGCGGCGCTGCAGCATCGCATCCAGCAGGTTCCAGCTGGTGTTGGGCATCAGCTCCAGCAGGGCCTGGTCCACCGCGGCCACCGCCACCTCGGCATTCGCGGCGGGCTTGCCATCGGGCAGCGTGGCGCTGATCATGACCTGCGCCTTGCCGCGCACCGCGTAGCTTTCCTTGTCGGCAGCCACCTTCACCTCGATGCGGTGCGCCTTCGCGCCCACCTTGAGCTCGGCCAGGCCCAGGCGGTAGGCGGGCTTGGAGAGGTCCACCATGGCCGTTGGCGCGACGTATTCCTTGCCCTCGTACCAGAAGGCCGTCCACCACTCGCGCGGCGCCTTGAAGCCCCAGGTGAAGAAGCTGTACCAGGGCACCTCGCGCAGCCGGCCGCGCAGCGCCAGCACGCTCACGTAGACGTTCGGGCCCCAGCCCTCCTCGATCTTGAGCTGCACCGTCGGGTCCTGCCCGTTCAGCTGCACCACGCGCATGTCGATCACGCCCTCGCGCTCCACGCTCACCAGCGCCGTCGCCTGGCGGAACGGCATGCGCACCTGCAGCCGGGCGGTCTCGCCGGGCTGGTAGCTTTTCTTCTCGGGCAGCACGTCGATGCGGTCATGGTCTTCTCCGCCGAACCACAGCTCGCCCTGGCGCGTGACCCAGACGGACGCGGCCGCCTCGGACTGGTTGCCGTCCTTGTCGCGCGCGGTAGCGACCAGTTCCACCTCGCCGGCCTCTTCGAGCTTCGTCTCGCACAGCAGCAGGCCGCGGTTGTCGCTCTTGCCGGTGCAGACCGTGCCCAGGTCCTTGGTCTCGGTCTTGTTGTCGTAGCTGTAGAAGCCGCCCACCATGCGCTTGCGGCTGGTGGTGGTGATGCGGGCGATCGCCTGCACCTGCAGCGGCACGCCTTCCTGCACCTTGCCGTCCAGGCCCAGCGCCAGGGCCTGGAAGCGGATCTTCTGCGCGGCCGAGACCCAGCCTTCGGTCTTGATGCCGGCCACCACTGCGGCGGGCCAGACGGTCTGCGTGCTGCGCAGGGTCTGCACCTCGCCGTTGGGGTCGGAATACGTGGCTTCGAGCACCAGGTCCTGCGCGCGGCGGGCATTCGGAATGTTGTCGATCGCCACCTTGCCCGCACCGTTGCGGTCGAGCGTCACGGCCAGCTTGTCGGCGATCACGCGGGCATCGTCGCCGGCGGCGGGTTCTTCGTCGTCACCGCCCGAGGCGCCCTGGGGCTGGGCGCCCTTGCGGCGCGGCGGCTCGAAGCTGAACGCGTCGAAATCCGGGAACTGCAGCGACTTGCCGCGCACCAGCGCCGATACGCGCACGGGCAGGTTGGCCGCGGCGCCGCCAGCGACATAGTTCACCTGCACGTCGGTGGGCACCGAGCGCGGGCGCACCAGCGGCTTCTTGTCCGCGGGCGCGATGCGGCCTTCCAGCACCGGCAGGCGGAACTCCTCGACGCGGAACTCGCCGGAGGTGAAGCTGCGGCCGCGGCCATCCTCGTCGCCGCGCAATTCGACGCTGTAGACGCCCAGCTTGGCGGCGGGCGGCAGGGCGAAGCTGCTCTCTGCGCTCAGGCCCCCCGTGGGCGTGCGGCGCCACTGCAGCGGCTGCGGGAACTGCTGGCCGCTGCCCACGTGGGTGATGGCGAGCGTGTGCGGCTGGGCATCCGGCAGCCCGAAACCCTGGCGGTTCTGCGTGCGCAGGATGTGCTTCATCGACACCGTCTCGCCGGCGCGCAGCAGCGTGCGGTCGAAGAGGGTGTGCGCGATCTGGTCGGGGTCGGGCTGGCTGCTCGTGGGCACGTTGAAGCGCCACGATTCGATGCCGCGCTGCCAGTCGCTCCAGGTGAAGGCGAGGTCCTGCACGCCGTCCGGCCCCGCGGCGCGCGCGCTCACGAAGTAGGCGCTCATGCCCTCCAGCCCGCCGCGGCCGGGGCAGGACGGCGGCTCGGGCGAAAGGCCCTCGAAGCGGGCGATGCCTTGCGCGTCGGTCCTGGCGGTGGCGAGTTCGCGGCCGTCGCAGGACGACACGCGCACCAGCGCGCCGGGCACCACCTGCCCCTTGTCGAGCGTCGTCACCCAGGCGGCGGCGTTCTCGCGGCCGAGCTTGAAATGCACGCCCAGGTTGGTGACCAGCGCGGTCGTGCGCACGTACATCGTGCGCGCGGCGCCATGGCGCGGGTCCAGCAGCGATTGCCCCAGCATCGGCGAGGCGATCTCGACCACGTGGAAGCCCGCCGCCAGCGGGATGCCGACCACCTCGAAGGGACGCGGATCGCCATTCGCGGGCTTGGGCAGGTCCAGCGTGCGGGCCTGGGGCTGCGCGCCGAGCAGCGACACCATGCGCGACTGCACGCTGCCCTTGTCCTCGTCCTGCAGCACCTGCGGCAGTGCGCCGCGCGCGTCGCGGCGCGCTTCATCGCGCGGCACGAGGTAGTCGTCGTAGCGGCGCACCCGGCGGTACCAGGCGATGATGTCCGCATCGGCCGTGGGCTGCAGGGTGCTCACCTTGCCGGCGGGCGCAGTCGTGGCCGTAGCGCCGGAGGCTGCAGAAGCCGCACCGGCCGGTGCCGGCGCCGCGCCGGGCGCCAGGCCGCGCACGCGCAGATCGGCCTCGACGTTGCGCAGCGTCACCGGCAGCAGCGCCGGGCCCTTGTCACCTTCCGCGAAGCGCTCCACCACGCCGAACGGCGCAGCGGCGAACTTGGCGAGCGGCGGCATCGGGCCGGTGGCCACGGCCAGCGGAAAACCGTCCGCATTGCGCAGCGTGCGGCCGGAGGCGTCCTTGAAATCCTTGGGCAGTTCCAGGCGCAGCGAGGTCTGCGGCGTGAAGGGCGGCATGAACTGCACGCCCGTCACCACCGTGTCACCATCGCCCTCGCCGTCCAGTCGCGGCTTGAAGGTTTCCTTGTCGGACTTCAGGCGGATGGCCTCGGCGAGCTTGCGCGGCACCGGGGCGTTGAAGGACAGGCGCATCGGCCGGATCGGCAGGCACGCGGCCTGTGCGTTCTCGCGCTCGCAGCCGAAATCGGCGCTGAAAGGCTCGCGCACCGTGTAGGCATACCGGCGCTCCACCGTGTTCTGCACGCCGCTCGGCGTGGCCACGCCCTTGCCGAACACCAGCTGCACCTTGGTGCCGGAGGTGAGGCGCCGGTTGCAGGCGAGCGCGGCATAGCGCAGCGGCGCCTGCCTGGCGGCGTTCTCCAGCCCCTGCGACTGCAGCAGCGCGGCGCGGTCGGCTCCCTCGATCATGCGCACCGGAATGCGCTCGCCCACGTCCTCGGCCACGCACCAGACGTTGGCCTTCACGCTCTCCACCGTGGCCGGGCCGTTCAGCTGCAGCAGGAAGAACTGTTCCTCGTCGATGGGCTGGTAGGTGCCGGGGCGCACGCTCTGCACGAAGGGCCCGCCGGTGTTGAACTGGTAGCGGGTGGTGCCCGTGAGCGCGGCGCCCGCGGCGGACTTGAAGCCGGGTTTCGCCGTGGCCGTGCAGCGCGTGCCGGGCGGCAGATCCTGCGCGAAGTCGTACACCCATTCGCGCTCGCCGGTCCAGCGCCCGGTGCCTTTCGCGGCATCGCCGCCCTCGCACTCCACCGTGAAGGGCGCCGGTGCCTTCGGATCGCCGAAGTTCACGGCGGCGGCGTCGAACTTGGCCACCACCTGCCGCACGCGCGCCACCTCGCCCTGCGGCGAGAAGCTGGCGACGGAGAGGGCCTGCGCGGCGCTGGCCGCCCCCCAGCCGAGCAAGGCGGCGAATGCCGTGCGGACGATGTGCTGCGTTGTTGTTGTCATGGATGTGCGTGCGGTGGCGCGCCCCTCGGGGCGCCTGCGGCAAAGGCAAAAGGCAAACCCCGAAAGCGTAGCCCATCGGCAGGGCCCCCACCACCGGCCGCCACGCTGAGTTGTAAACGGCCTACACGGGCACGGCGGGACGCATCCCACAATCGCGGGGCGCCTTCATGCGCGCTCCCGCCCATGCCCGACACCCCCTCCAAACGCCGCTGGGAAATCGACGCCGTCCGCGGACTGATGCTGGTCCTGATGACGGTCACGCACCTTCCCACCCGGCTCACGCTCCCTCTCGGCCAGCCGTTCGGCTACGTCTCGGCCGCGGAGGGCTTCGTGCTGCTGTCCGCCTACATGGCGGGCATGGTGTACGGGCGCACCGCCGCACGGCGCGGCGTTCCCGCCATGCGCCATGCCTTCCTGCGCCGCGCCGCCAAGATCTGGGCCTGCCAGGCGGCCACGCTGCTCTTCCTGTTCACCATCATCACCTTCATCGGCGTCGAGGTGAACGAGATCGCCATCAAGGGCCTGCTTACCTTCTACTTCGCGCAGCCGCTGGATGCCCTGATCGGCGGGCTGCTGCTGGTCTACGAGCCTCCGCTGCTGGACATCCTGCCCATCTACGTGCTGTTCATGCTCGCGAGCCCCTGGGTGATGTCGGTGGGGCTGCGCCGCGGCTGGGCTCCGGTGCTGGCCGTGAGCACCTTGCTGTGGCTGCTCGCGCAGTTCGGCCTCTCGCAATGGGTGTACGACGCCGCGAACGCGGTCGTGAAGAACCCCATCCCCTTCCAGGAAACCGGCACGTTTTCGATGTGGGGCTGGCAGTTCCTCTGGGTGCTGGGCCTCTGGATGGGGGCCTCGCGCAACGATCCGGCCGCTCCCGCCTTCACATTTCCCCGCTGGGCGGTGTGGGCAGCCGTGGTCCTGGCGCTGGCGGGCTTCGCCTGGCGCCACGCCATCGGCCAGGTGCCGTTCGGCGACGGCCTGCCGGCCTGGAACCTGGCATTCGACAAGTGGCAACTGGGCCCGCTGCGGGTGCTCAACCTGTTCGCGCTGCTGGTGCTGGCGATCCGGTTCGGGCCGGCGCTGATGGCGCGCCTGCCGCGCATGCGCTGGCTGGAGACGCTGGGCCGTGCCTCATTGCCGGTGTTCTGCGCCCACCTCGTGGTGGTGCTGCTGGTGCTGGGCTGGTTCGGCGCGGACTACCAGCGCCCGTGGCCGGTGGACATCGCCCTGCTGGCCGCCTGCTTCGGCGCGCTCTATGCCGTGGCGCGTGTGACGCTGTGGCTGGACAGGCAACCCGACGACGACACGGTCCCGTCGCCGCCCCCCGTGCCCTACGCGGAAAAGCCGCCGCCGCTCACCCACGACGAGGACGAGCTGCCGCGAGCGCACGAGAGCCTGACCCCCACCGCCAGAACGCTGTAGGAGCGGCTCACACGACCCTTCCGGCGTCGTTGCCGCATCTTGCCGTACTGCTCGTACTGCCTGCGATGCGACGCCTCGCCGGAACCGCTTCGCTGGGTCGTGTGAACCGCTCTCGGGCGCCGCTGAACGATCAGGGACGCGAGCCGGCCACCAGCCCCTGCCCTGCCACGACCGGAGAGGCCGGTGCGGGCACGGCATCCGCCCGCATCTGCGGCATCGGCGCTTGCACCTCCTGCAGATACGGCCGGATCGCCGATTGCCACAGGTCGTAGCCCGCGGCATTCATGTGCAGCCGGTCGGGGCCGAACAGCTCGGCGCGCGGCTGGCCGTCGGCCGCCATCATGGGCGAGAAGATGTCGATGTAATCGGTACCGGGCACGCCGCTGAGGTAGTAGGCGATCAGGGCGTTGGCCTCGCGGATCCGCGGCAGCAGCGCACTGCGCAGCGGGCTCGGCTTGATGGAGACGTAGCTGATGCGCGTGTCCGGCAGCTCCGTGCGCACGGTGCCCGCGAAGGAGCGCAGGCTCTCCAGCACCTGGGCCGGGCTGCGGCCTTCGGCCAGATCGTTGTCGCCCGCATAGACGATGACCTGGCGTGGCCGGTACTGCAGCACCAGGCGCTTCACGAAGTAATTGCAGTCGGCCATGGTCGAGCCGCCGAAGCCGCGGTTGATCACCACGGGCAATTGCCGGAAGTCTTCCCGCAGGTCCGTCCAGAGCCGGATGGTCGAGCTGCCCACGAACAGCACGCCGCCGGCCTGCGGCAGCCCGGCCTGGTCCGCAGCCGCGAAGGCATCCATGCTCGACTGCCAGCGCGCGTAGGGCGCGGGCAGCGCGGCCGTTTCAGCGGCGGCCGGCGCGGGACCGGGCGCAGGCACCGACGTGGGCACGGGCGTCGCCCAGGCGCCGGCGGCCGGCAGCAGCGCGGCGCAGCACACGGCTGCGGCCACGACAGCGCGGCCGCGGCAGGAAAAGCGGGAGGGGCTCAGGGGCATGGAAGCGGCGCTCCGGGAAGTGCAACTGCGTGAGAGCGATTCTCCCGCCCACCATTCCCCGGCGCACACAATTTTTACAATTGAGCGCAGCGACGTTACAAACCGGGGGCCTGAGCCCGGTCTACTGCGGCTGGAAACCGCTCGCCTGGATGATGCGCGTCCAGGCCTGCGTGTAGGCACGCTCGCGCGTGGCCAGTTGCTGCGGCGTCATCGGCGTCACCGTGAGGCCGAGCGCCACGAGGTGCTCGCGCACGTCGGGGCGCGCCAGCACCTGGGCCAGCGCATCGGAGAACTGCTGCACGGCCCGCGCGGGCGTGCCGGCCGGCGCGTAGAAGCCGTAGTAGGGAAGATCCTCGAAGCCTTTCAGGCCGAGTTCGCCGAAGGTGGGCACGTCGGGCAGCGCGGCCTGCCGCTGTTCGCCCAGCACGGCCACGATGCGCAGCTTGCCGGCCCGGTGGTTCTCCAGGAAGTCGGGCACCGAGCCGACGCCGGCCGCGATCTGGTTGCCCAGCATGTCGCCCATCATCGGCGCGCTGCCGCGGTACGGCGCGGACACCAGGTCGAGCTTGAAGCGCTCACCGACCAGCTTCACGAGGAATTCGGGCGTGGAGGCCGGCGCGGGAATCCCCACCGCGCTCTTGCCGCCCTGCGCCTTCACCCAGGCGACGTAGTCGCCGAAGCTGCGGGCCGGCGTGCCGCCGGAGACGGCGAACGCGTTCACGAAGGTGGCCACGCCGCCCACGCCGATGAAATCCTGCGCCGGATCGAAGCCCGGATGCTTCACCACCTGCGGCAGGATCGAGATCGTGTGGTCGTGCGTGAAGAACAGCGTATTGCCGTCGGGCACCGAGGTCTTGAGCACCTGCGCGGCGATCTGCCCGCCCGCGCCGGGCCGGTTCTCCACCACGACCGGCACGCCGAGCACGTCCTTGAGCCTGTCGGCCAGCAGGCGCGCGATCGCGTCGGAGCCCCCGCCGGGCGGAAAGCCCACGAGGATGCGCAGCGTCTTGCCGCCCTGGGCCAGCGCCGCGAGCGGCAGGCCCGACGACGCCAGCGCGGCGCCGGCAAGGGTGGCATGGGAGAGCAGGCGGCGGCGGGAAAGGGTCATGGCGGGGCTCCGGTCCGGAACGGACAAACGCGGGAATGGGTGCGGCCGGGCTCAGGCCAGGCGCGCGCGGTGGCGCGCCAGCTGGGCACGCACCTGGGCCGGGGCGGTGCCGCCCAGCGTGTTGCGCGCTTCGAGCGAGCCGCGCAGGCTCAGCGCGTGGAACACGTCCTTCTCGATGGCCGGGTGGAAGCCCTGCAGCACCGCCAGCGGCAGCTCCGACAGGTCCACGCCGTGCGAGGTAGCGGCCTTCACCGCATGGGCGACGGTCTCGTGGGCATCGCGGAACGGCAGGCCCTTCTTGACGAGGTAGTCGGCCAGGTCGGTGGCGGTGGCATAGCCCTTCTGCGCGGCCTGCTCCATGGCCTGCGGGTTGACGGTGATGCCGCCCTGCTTCCTGCCGGTGGCCGCGTCGGGCTGGCCGCCGACCATCTCGGCGAAGATGCGCAGCGTGTCCTTCAGCGTGTCGACGGTGTCGAACAGCGGCTCCTTGTCTTCCTGGTTGTCCTTGTTGTAGGCCAGGGGCTGGCCCTTCATCAGCGTGATCAGGCCCATCAGGTGGCCCACCACGCGCCCGGTCTTGCCGCGCGCCAGTTCGGGCACGTCGGGGTTCTTCTTCTGCGGCATGATCGACGAGCCGGTCGTGAAGCGGTCGGCGATGCGGATGAAGCCGAAGTTCTGGCTCATCCAGATGATGAGCTCTTCCGACAGCCGGCTCACGTGCACCATGCACAGGCTGGCGGCGGCGGTGAACTCGATGGCGAAGTCGCGGTCGCTCACCGCGTCCAGGCTGTTCTGGCAGACCATGGGCGCGCCATGCGCATCCACCATGCCCAGGGTCTTCGCCACGCGTTCACGGTCCAGCGGGTAGGTGGTGCCGGCCAGGGCCGCGCTGCCCAGCGGCAGCACGTTCACGCGGCGGCGCACATCCTGCATGCGCTCGGCGTCGCGCGCGAACATCTCCACGTAGGCCAGCATGTGGTGGCCGAAGCTCACCGGCTGCGCCACCTGCAGGTGGGTGAAGCCCGGCAGGATCACGTCCACGTTGCGCTCGGCCACGTCGACCAGCGACACCTGCAGCTCCTTGAGCAGATCGGCGATCAGGTCGATCTCGCCGCGCAGCCAGAGGCGCACGTCGGTGGCCACCTGATCGTTGCGGCTTCGGCCCGTGTGCAGGCGCTTGCCGGCGTCGCCCACCAGCTGGGTCAGGCGCGCCTCGATGTTCAGGTGCACGTCCTCCAGGTCGAGCTTCCACTCGAAGGCGCCGGATTCGATCTCCTGGGTGATCTGCGCCATGCCGCGCTGGATCGCGGCGTGGTCTTCCTGGCCGATGATGCCCTGCGCGGCCAGCATCTCCGCGTGGGCGAGGCTGCCGGCGATGTCCGCCTGCCACAGGCGCTTGTCGAAGAACACGCTCGACGTGTAGCGCTTGACCAGATCGCTCATGGGTTCGGAGAAAAGGGCCGACCAGGCCTGGGCCTTGGTGGCGAGCTGGTCTTGGGAGGGTTGCGCGGTGGGGCTGGAGGACATGGAGGGCAATAATCCGGAGGTTTCGGTCACCCGGAACGCCCGGATGCCGCAATGCAAGAGACGCAAATTTTATCGACCCGGCCCCAGCCCCTGCCCGAAACCCCGTCCGACGGGCTCGGGCGGCGAGTGCTCGTCTTCGACGCATGCCACGTCGGCGTGGTGCTGCGCTCCGTGCTGTTCGTGGAAACGGTGCTCGCCGTGGGGGCGATGTTCGGGGCGGAAAGCCCGCTCGCCTGGCTCGCCCGCCTCTCGCTGCTGACGGGCGGTGCGCTGCCGGCCACGCTGGCCTGGCTGATCACGGCATGCAGCCTGAAGACCGTGCTGCAGCGCCGGTCGGTGGCGCTGCAGTGCGCCGCGGGCGTGCTGATCGGCGCGCTGGCGGGCTGCTATGCCTGCGGCATGCTGGTGCTGGTCGGCGTGCCGGACGGACCTCCGTGGCTCGCGAGCGCGGCCAGCGGGGCGCTGCTGTCGGCGGTGCTCGTGGCGGCGCTGTTGCTGCGCGCGCGGGCCCGCACGCCCGCGGCCACCACGGCGCGGCTGAGCGAGCTGCAGTCGCGCATCCGGCCGCACTTCCTCTTCAACACGCTCAACAGCGCCATCGCCCTGGTGCGCGACGAGCCGGCCCGCGCCGAGGCGCTGCTGGAAGACCTGAGCGACCTCTTCCGCCACGCGCTGGTGGAACAGGGCGAATCCGCGACGCTGGCCGAAGAGATCGCGCTGGCGCGGCGCTACCTCGCGATCGAGGAGGTGCGCTTCGGCGAGCGCCTGCGCGTGCAGTGGGTGATCGATCCGCGCACCGGGGGCGCGCAACTGCCCCCGCTGCTGCTGCAGCCGCTGGTGGAGAACGCCGTCAAGCACGGCGTGGAGCCGGCGCCGCAGGGCGGCAAGCTGCGCGTGACGACCGAGCTGCGCGGCAGCCGCGCCGTGGTCACCCTCACCAACACCGTGCCGCCCGGCGGCCCGCGGCCCGGCGGCGCGCCGCGCGGCCACGGCATCGCCCTGGCGAACGTGCGCGACCGGCTGCGCCTGCTGCACGACGTGCAGTGCGACTTCTCGGCGGGCATGCACAATGGGCTGTACCGCGTGCGCATTTCGCTGCCGCTGCGCGCATGACGCGGCGCACCCGCGGCGCCGCCGCGCCCTCTCCTTCCGATCCATGCACATCCTGATCGTCGACGACGAAGCCCTGGCGCGCAGCCGCCTGCGCACGCTGCTGGCCGATGGCGGCGGGCACACCGTCGCCGAAGCGGCGAACGCCGCCGAAGCGCTGCAGTGGCTGAGCACCCCCGCCGGCCGCACCTGCGAGACCGTGCTGCTGGACATCCACATGCCGGGCCAGGACGGCCTCTCGCTCGCGCATGCGCTGCGCCGCCTCGCGCGCCCGCCCGCGATCGTCTTCGTGACCGCGCATGCCGACCATGCCGTGAGCGCCTTCGAGCTGGACGCGGCCGACTACCTCACCAAGCCGGTGCGCCAGGAGCGGCTGCAGCAGGCGCTGGCCAAGGCCCGGCGCGCCGCCGCGGAACCGTGGGCCCCGAGCGCACCGCCGCCCCCGCCGGCCGATACCGGCGAGGTGCTGCTGATCCAGGACCGCGGACGCACGGAGCGCGTGCCGCTGCACGAGGTGGTCTACGTGAAGGCCGAACTCAAGTACCTCACGGTGCGCACCGGCACCCGCAGCTACGTGCTCGACGGCGCCCTGAGCGATCTGGAGGCGCGCCACCCGGAGCACTTCCTGCGCGTGCACCGCAATGCGCTCGTCGCACGCCGTGCGCTGCGCGCCATCGAGAAGCACTACGACCCCGTGGAAGGCGAAGGCTGGGCCGTGCGCATGCACGGGCTGCCCGAACTGCTCGCGGTGTCGCGCCGGCAGGTGGCGGCGGTGCGCGAGGCGCTCGCGGGCTGACGCGGACGGCCGGCGCGCAGGCTTCTGCCGCCCGGGCACGCCCTGCCCCTCCCTGCCCACGACAACGACTACGACCCAGGAGACAACCATGACGACCATTCACACCCTCGCCTGCCATCCCCTGCACCGCATGCAGCCGATCCTGCGGCCCCTGGCCTGCGCCGCGGCGCTCTGCGCAGCCGGCATGGCCCATGCACAGACGGCCGCACCCACCGCAGCCCCGCAGACCGCGCCCGCGCAGTCCACTGCCGCAACCCCGGCACCGACCGCCCCGGCGGCCACATCCAAGGCCCCGGCCACGCCGCCCCGCGACGAATTCTTCTGGCTCGGCGAGATCAACAAGGCTTCGGCCGTGATCAACACCGACGAGGGCCTGCTCGACAAATCCTTCGGCCCCATCGCTTATTCCGGCATCAGCAAGGTGCTGGCCGACGGCAACCGGCCGGGCGGCAAGCGGCCTCGGCTCGTGATCACCTTCGAGCCGTTGCTCATCGAAGCCGCGGGCCCGCAGATCACGCTGCTGCACGCCGGCCGCTCCAGCCAGGACATGCTCTCGACCGTGCGCTCGGCAATCCTGCGCGACGAGATGCTGAAGCTCGCCGATGCGCTGCAGCGGACCACCGCCACCATGGTGCGGCTCGCCGACAGGCACCAGGCGACCGTGGTGCCCAACTACACCAACGGCGTGGCGGCCCAGCCCAACAGCTACGGACACTACCTGCTCGGGCTCGCGAGCGGCCTGGACCGCGACGCCCAGCGAATCCGCGAGGCCTATGCACGCATCGACCGCTCGCCCATGGGCACCACCGTGCTCAACGGCACGAGCTGGCCGCTCGACCGCCAGCGCATGGCCGGCTACCTGGGCTTCTCCACCACGGTGGAGAACGCCTACGACGCGGCGCAGGTGTCGGCGGTGGACCAGCCGGTGGAGGCCGGTGCGATCGTGATGGCGATCGCGCTGCATGCCGGTACCTTCGTCGAAGACGTGATGACGCAGTACGCACAGCCGCGCCCGTGGATCCTGCTGCAGGAGGGCGACGGCAACACCTACGTCTCCAGCGCCATGCCGCAGAAGCGCAACCCGGGCCTGCTCAACGGCACGCGGCGCGATGCCTCGCAGGCGCTCACGCTCGGCATGGGCGCGGCCATCCAGGCCCACAACATCCCGCCCGGCATGCAGGACCCGAAGGAGACGCGCAACAACGTCGCCATGGTGCAGAGCGCGATCGGCGTGCTCGAGCAGTGGAACCGCGTCCTGAATGCCCTGGTGATCGACCCGCAGCGCGCGCTGGAAGAGCTCAACAGCGACTGGACGGCCTCGCAGGAGCTGGCGGACGTGCTGATGCGCAAATACCGGCTGCCGTTCCGCGTGGGACACCATTTCGCGTCCGAGGTGGTGGAGTACGCCAAGGCCAAGGACATCAAGCCGCTGGACTTCCCCTATGCGGAGGCTCGCCGCATCTACGCGGAAGCCGTGCACGGGTCGGAATATCCCGCGCAATTGCCGATGGACGAAGCGGAGTTCCGCGCCACGCTCGACCCGGTGGCCATCGTCCGCCACCGCGCGACGGCCGGCGGCCCCCAGCCCGCCGAAATGGCCCGCATGCTGGCCTCCGCCCGAGCCCGGCTGGAGCAGCAGGCGGCCTGGATCGGCACCCAGCGCGCCCGCATCGACGGCAGCCTGGCCCGCCTGGACCGCGACTTCGAGAAGCTGGCCCAGCCCCGCTGACCGCTTTAACGCATGCAGGCAGCGCCGCGCGCCGCTAGTGAGAATGCGCGAGGCCGCTGACGAGGGTGACCACGGTCATGCCGGCCACGAGCCAGGCGATCTGCGCCAGGGTCTGGGCCGCGGTCAGGCGCTTCTGCAGCTGCGGGATCAGGTCGGCCAGCGCCACGTAGACGAAGCTGCTGGACGCGATCGCCAGGAAGTACGGCAGCCAGTCCTGCAGCTCGCCCACCAGGAAATAGCCCACCACGCCGCCCAGCGCCGTCACCGCGCCGGCCAGCGACACCTTGGCGAGGGCCGCGCGGCGGTTGCCGCTCGACTGGCGCAGCACCACCAGATCGCCCATGTGGTGCGGCACTTCGTGGGCCAGCACCGCCAGCGCGGCGATCGCGCCCAGGCGCAGGTCCGCGAGGAAGGCCGAGGCGATCAGGATGCCGTCGCCGAAGCAGTGCACGCTGTCGCCGGTGAGCAGCGCCCAGCCGCCGGGGGCGCGGTGACCATGCCCGTTGCCCTGGGCATGTGCGTGCTCCGTGTGGCCATGCCCGTGCCCATGACCATGCCCGTGATCGTGATCGTGGGCATGGGTGTGCGGGTGTGCGTGCCTTCCGCGCTCCTCGTCATTGGCCGGCCCCACGCCGTGCTCATGGCCGTGGTGCCAGAGTTCCGCCTTGTCGAGCAGGAAGAAGAACACCAGTCCCACCAGCAGGGTGGCGAAGAGTTCGTGCGCGCCGGCCTGGCTCTCGAACGCCTCGGGCAGCAGGTGCATGAAGGCAGTGGCCAGCAGCGCACCCGCCGCGAAACTCAGCAGGTGCTGCGGCCCGATGCCCGAGCGGCCGTCGCCCCAGCCGGCCCGCATGAGCAATGCGGCCACCCACACGCTGCCGATGCCCGCGGCCAGTGTGGCCAGGAGGATTGCGATCAAAGTCATAGCTGTACGCGCCCAGTTCTCGAAGTCAGGCGGCCCCGCGGGCGCCAAAGAAAAAAGCCCCGAAGGGCTTGAGAGCGGCTCACACGACCCTTCTGGCGTCGTTGCCGCATCTTGTCGTACTGCTCGTACTGCCTGCGATGCGGCGCCTCGCCAGAACCGCTTCGCTGGGTCGCGTGAGCCGCTCTTATTGCGAAGGACGCGCTCCTCGCGGAGCGCATCAGCCCACGCCGTGCGTCTTGAACCAGGCGAGCGTCCGCTTCCATCCGTCCTCGGCGGCTTCCTTGCGGTAGCTGGGCCGGTAGTCGGCATGGAACGCGTGCGGCGCGTCCGGGTAGACGACGAACTCCGATGCCTTGGCGGCGGCGGAGCCGGTCTTGAGGGCCGCTTTCATCTTATCAACCGTGTCAAGGGGGATGCCGCTGTCTTTTTCGCCGTAGAGGCCGAGCACCGGCGCCTTGAGGATCGCGGCGATGTCGACGGGGTGCTTCGGCGTGAGGTCGCTCGCCTGCCCGACGAGGCGGCCGTACCAGGCGACGCCGGCCTTGACCGGGCCGTGCGCTGCGTAGAGCCAGGTGATGCGCCCGCCCCAGCAGAAGCCGGTGATGCCCACCCGGGCCAGGTCGCCGCCATGGGCGCCCGCCCACTTCACGGTGGCGTCGAGGTCGCCCATCACCTGGGCATCGGGCACCTTGGAGACGATCTCGCTCATGAGCTTGGACACCTCGGTGATCTGCGACGGGTCGCCCTGCCGCACGAACAGCTCGGGGGCGATCGCGAGGTAACCGGCCCGGGCGAATCGGCGGCAGACGTCGGCGATGTACTCGTGCACGCCGAAGATCTCCTGGATCACCAGCACCACGGGCAGGCCCGTCTTGCCCTCGGGCGCGGCGCGGAAGGCGGGCAGCTTGAACCCACCGACGTCGATCTCGACCTTGCCCGCGACGAGCCCGTCGGCGGACGTCTGCACCGCGGTCTGCGCCGCGACGGGCAGGGCCGCCGCTGCGTAGCCCACCCCGAATCCCGCGCCCAGCGCCACGCGCAGGGCGGTGCGGCGGCTGGCGCCGGCATCGGTGGTGCGGCCGGGCACCAGGGCGTCGAAATCTTTCCGGAGGTCGTCGTGCTGCATGGGGGGCTCCTTGGTGAGGCACGGAAGGGACCGGCGAATGCCGAAGGCGTGCCGCAGCGAGTCTAGCGAGTCGCGGGCTTCCGTGGATCCTCGCGGCGCGGTCCCCTTCAGCACCATGAATTTCTGTGTTGACAGAAATTACTGAAGCAATAGACTTCGATCCATGCAGCTCTCCGACACCGCCCGCCGCTTCGTCGTCCACTGGGGCGAGATGGGCACCGCCTGGGGCGTGAACCGCACCGTCGCCCAGATCCACGCCCTGCTCTTCTTCCACGGCCGCCCGCTGCACGCGGAAGACATCTGCGAGACCCTGGGCGTGGCGCGCTCCAATGCGAGCAACAGCCTGAAGGAGCTGCTCAACTGGAACCTGATCCGCGCCACGCACGTGCTGGGCGACCGGCGGGATTATTTCGAGACCTCCTCCGACGTGTGGGAGCTGTTCCGCACCGTCGTGCGCGAGCGCAAGGAGCGGGAGTTCGAGCCCACCGTGCGCATGCTGCGCGAACTGGTCGCGCGCCCGGAGCTGGCCGACGAAGCGCCCGATGCGCAGGACCGCGTCCGCGAAACCCTGCGCCTCATGGAATCGCTCGATCTCTGGACGGACGAGATGCTGCGGCTCACGCCCTCCACGCTCGAGAAGGTGCTGCGCCTCGGCGCGAGCGTGCAGAAATTCGTGCGTGGCGACGATGGCGCGGCGCGCGCGTCGAAAAGCTCCGCGCCGCGTCCGCCGGCGGACTGAGCGCCCGTCCCACACCCCATCGCCCCGCCACCCCTGAAAATTTCAGTCTCTACAGAAATCCCTAAAAACCGCCGGCCATCCATGTCCTGAGCCTTCCACCGCCATCCTTCCAGGAGCCTTCCATGAACCCCACCGCCGATCCGCACGCGATCTACCCGCTGACCCTCTACTACGACTCGCGCTGCCCGCTCTGCAATGCCGAGATGACGAACCTGCGCCTGCGCGACCGCGCGGGCCTGCTGCGGTTCGCGGACGTCTGGTCGCCCGGGTTCGCGGGGCCGCCGGGCGCCACGCACGAGGAACTGCTCACCGTGATCCACGGCACCACGGCGGACGGCCGGGTGCTGCGCGGCGTGGAGGTGTTCCGCCGCGCCTACGAGGCCGTAGGGCTGGGATGGGTGACGGCGGCCACGCGCCTGCCGCTGGTGGGGGCGCTGGCCGACCGGCTCTATCCCGTGCTGGCGCGCAACCGCTACCGGCTGCCGCGCTGGCTCGTCGGCGGGCTGTTCGAGCGTGCCAGCCGCCGGGCCGCGCTGCGGCGCTGCGCGCCGGGCGACCGCTGCGATCTCTGAGCAGCCGCACGGCACGCGGTTTGCCACCTTCTTCCCACCACATCCAGAGGCCTTCCATGCAGATCCTCCTCACCGGCGCCACGGGTTTCATCGGCCGGCACATCGCCACCCGGCTGCGTACCGACGGCCACACCGTGCACGAGGGCGTCTCGCCGCGCCACGGTGCCGCCCGCTCCGGGCAGGTGCCCATGGACTTCGCGCGCGACACCGCCGTGGACGCGTGGCTGCCCCGTCTCGCGGGCATCGATGCCGTGGTGAACGCCGTGGGCGTGCTGCGCGACAGCCCCGCACGGCCGATCGACGCGCTGCACCGCGACACGCCCCGTGCACTGTTCCAGGCCTGCGCACAGGCCGGCGTGCAGCGCGTGGTGCAGATCTCCGCCCTGGGCGTGGACCGCAGCGAAACCCGCTACGCCCGCACCAAGCGCGCGGCCGACGACTTCCTGCTCGGCCTCGCCGGGCGTCCGGCCACGGCCGTCACTCCCGCCCTCGCCGCCTGCGTGCTGCGGCCCAGCATCGTCTTCGGCCGCGGCGGCGCGAGTGCCGCGCTCTTCATGAACCTGGCCCGGCTGCCCGTGGTGGTGCTGCCGCGGGCCGTGCTGCAGGCCCGCGTGCAGCCCGTCGCAGTGCAGGATCTGGCGGATGCCGTGGCGGCGCTTCTCGGCCCGGCCATCTCCCGCCAGGGCATCGTCGAGTGCGCGGGGCCCGAAGCGGTCTCCATGGCCGGGCTCATCGCCAGCCTGCGGTCGCAGTGCGGGCACGGGCCCGCGCACGTGGCGGTGCTGCCGGACGTGCTGAGCCGCTGGAGCGCGCGCCTCGGCGACCACGTCACCGCCTCGCCCTGGTGCAGCGAGAGCCTGGCCCTGCTCGGCAGCGACAACACCGCGGACGCGGCGCCGCTGCGTGCGCTGGCGGGCCACGACACGGTCGCCTACCGCGACCTCGTCGCCCGGGCATGGAGGCAGGCATGAACACGCCACGCCCTGCCGTGGCCCCCGACGCGCAGCGCTGGCTGCGCGCGAGCCTCGTGGCCGTGTGGCTCGGCACCGCCGCCGCGAGCCTGGCGGAATTCCACGGCCAGAGCCGCGAGCTGCTGGTGGCCGCCGGGCTGCAGAGCGAGGCCTGGATGCAGGCAGTCATCGCCGCGGGCATCGCCGCCGATCTGGCCGTGGGCCTGTGGCTGTGGTGGCGGCCGGGCCGGCCGGCCTACGCCGCGGCGCTGCTGCTGATGGCCGCCATGACGGTGACCGGCACCGTGCTGATCCCCACGCTGTGGCTCGATCCGCTCGGCCGGCTGCTCAAGAACCTGCCCATCGCCGCGATCCTGCTGGTGCTGTGGCGCGCCGACGGAAGGCGTTGGTGATGAACACGTACCTCGTGCTCAAGTGGGTGCACATCCTCTCCAGCGTGCTGCTGGTGGGCACGGGTTTCGGCTCGGCGTTCTACCTGTTCTTCGCCAACCGCAGCGGCAGCGTGCAGGCGCAGGCCGTGGTGTCGCGCCTCGTGGTGCGGGCCGATACCTGGTTCACGACGCCTGCCGGCATCGTGCAGCCGGTCAGCGGGTTCGCCCTCGCCCACATGGCCGGCTGGCCGATCTCCACGCCGTGGATCGCCGCGTCACTGGGCCTCTACGTGCTCGCGGGACTGTGCTGGCTGCCGGTGCTGTGGCTGCAGTGGCGCATGGCGGACATGGCGCGCACCGCCGCCGAGCGCGGCACCGGCCTGCCCCCGGATTACCGCCGCTATGCGCGCGGCTGGGAGGCGCTGGGCTATCCTGCGTTCATCGCGATGCTCGCGATCTACTACCTGATGGTGGCCAAGCCCGCGCTCTGGGGATAGGCACGGTTCGCGGCGCCCGGGCACCCCGGGTTCTCCCACCGTGCGACGGCATCGGGGATATGCTCACCGCACATGGAACTGCGCACGCTACGTTACTTCATCGCCGTGCTCGAAGCCGGCAGCCTGTCCCGCGCAGCGGGCTCGCTCTATGTCGCGCAGCCGGCACTCACCGCGCAGATCAAGAAGCTGGAAGACGAACTCGGTGCCCAGCTGTTCGAGCGCTCCCATGCGGGCGTCACGCCCACACCCGCCGGACTGCTTCTCTACGATGACGCGAGGCGCCTGCTCAGCGATGCCGATGCCGTTCGCGACCGGGTGCTCCGTTTGCCCACGGGCCCGGAAGGGTCCGTCACCGTCGCTCTGCCGCTGCTGCTGGTGTCCCTGCTCATGGGCCCGGTTCTCGCTGCACTGAAGCGGTCGCATCCCCGGATCCGGGTGTTCGTTCTCGACGGCCTGAGCCTGACCGTGCAGCACGCCATGCTGGAGCGCCAGGCGGACATAGGGATCCTGGTGGACACACCCACCCTGGAAGGCCTGCACTGCCGGCCCCTCGCGCGCGAGGCCCTGTATTTCTGCGGACACGATCCGGAAGGCCGTGTCCTGCCATTGCTCCGCCACCCGCGCGGCCGCAGGAAAGGCGCGACGCAGCGCCCTCCCGAGATCGCGGCGCGCGATGCGCTCAGGCAACCGCTGGTGCTGCAGTCGCGCCGCTTCGTCCTGCGCCGGTACGTCGAGGAGGCTGCCAGGGAACTGGACGTGTCGCTCGACATCGTCCATGAACATGACTCGGCGCGCGTGATCCGCTCGCTGTACCTGTGCGGGGCAGGATTCACCGTGACACCGGCATGCTCGCTGCACGAGTCGAAACACCTCGGGCCCGGCTGGGTTCTGGCGCGCATGGTCCGCCCGGAACTGGCGCGCACCTACACCCTGGCCACCTCGTCGCGCAAGCCCGAGAGCCGGGCCGCGCAGGTCGTGCTGCATGCGATCGCCCATGAGGTGCGCAGGCTGATCGAGCACGGCCACTGGGATGCGCAGTGGCTGGGCCGCGAGTGGCACACCGAAGGCACGGCTGCCTGATCCAGCAAATCCCGCCGCCCGTTGCGGCAGGGAACATGGCCATCAATGCGATTGATGGCCCGGCATCAGAAATCGGTATTTCCTGTGCCCCCGCGTTTTCTGAAACATTGCCCCCATCGGCACGCGCTTCGAAGCGCGACGAATTCAGGAGACGACCATTCACCCCCCTATCCTTTCTTCCGGTTCGCGACCCGTCGCGAATGTCGGCGCGCTCGTGGCCCGTGCCGCCAGGGCCCATGCAGACCGTGTGGCCGTCAGGAGCCCGGCCCGGAGCGTGACCTACGCCGAGCTGGAGCGGCGCTCCAACCGGCTGGCCAACGCGCTGCTCGCCATGGGCCTGGAGCGCGGAGACCGCGTAGGCATCTACCTCCCCAATTGCGTGGAGATCGTCGAGATCGAACTCGCCTGCTACAAGGCCGGCCTGGTGAAGGCGCCGTTCAATGCGCGTCTCTCCTTTTCAGAGGTGGGCGAGATCGCCGCCAACAGCGACGCTGCGGTGATCGTCAGCACGGCGGAGCGCGCCGAGGGCTTCCGTCCGCATCTGCGCGGCACGCCTGCGCCATTGCTGTTGCTCGACGGCACGGGCGCGACAGGCTATGAGGAGGCCCTGTCCCGTGCCAGCGATGCGTTCGAACCCGTCGCCGTGCATGCCGATGAACTGGCCGTGCTGCACTACACCTCCGGGTCATCCGGCGTACTGAAGGCTGCCATGCAGACCTTCGGCAACCGCCTTGCGCAGCTGCGCAAGTTCCTGATGCGCGCGGAATCCGGCGAAGGGCAGTCGCTGGGCCTGGTGGGCCCCATCACCCATGCTTCCGGCATGCAGATCGTGCCGGCACTGTGCAACGGCATGACGATACGCCTCTTCTCGGGCTTCGAACCGGGGCGGTTCCTGGCCGACATGCGGGCGGAGCGCATCACGCACACCTTCATGGTGCCGACCATGATCAGCATGCTGCTGACCGAACTGGAAGGCTCCTACCGGCCGCTGCCGGACCTCAGGCGCCTGGGCTATGGCGCTGCGCCGATGGCGCCGGCGCGCATCCTCAAGGCGATGGACGTGTTCGGTCCGGTGCTCGCACAAGGCTATGGGGCGGGCGAGACCACGTCGGGCGTCTGCGCACTGAGCGTGGAAGACCACCTGTTCGCGCGCGCAGCGCGCCCCGAGCGACTGGCGTCCTGCGGCCGCCCCCTGCTGGAATGCGATGTCAGGATCGTGGGCGACGACGGCCGGGAGGTGGCGACCGGAGAAGTCGGAGAGATCGTCGTGCAGGGCGAGGACGTGTTCGCCGGATATTGGCGCGCGCCCGATCTGACGGCCGAAGTGCTCAAGGACGGCCGCTACCACACCGGCGATCTGGCCCGGATGGACGAAGAAGGCTACGTCTACATCGTCGACCGGAAAAAGGACATGGTCATCAGCGGCGGGTTCAACGTCTATCCCTCCGAGGTGGAGTCCGTTCTCTACCAGCACGAGGGCGTGCAGGACGCCTGCGTGATAGCAATCCCGGACGACAAGTGGGGCGAAGCCGTGGCTGCGCATGTGGTGCTCAAGCCAGGACACAGCCTGGACCGCGGCCGGCTGGACGCCTTCTGCCGCGAGCGGCTCGCCGGCTTCAAGCGGCCGCGGCACATCGAGTTCGTGACGGACCTGCCCAAGAACCCCAACGGCAAGGTGATGCGCAAGACCGTGCAGGCGCCCTACTGGACCGGCCACGACAGGAAGGTGAATTGATCATGGAAGTGACGAAAGCCGAAGTGCAGGGGCACGAGCCTCTTCAGATGTTCAACGGTTCCTTCGAAGGCTCGGAGCGCGCGGCGGAGCTCATCGGCCGCCTGCGCGAATTCCTGAACGGCGAATTGGCCGATCTCGCACGCGGGCATCGCGTGAACCATGAGGAGGGCGCGAGCCGTGGGCTGCTGCAAGCGGTGTGGAAACGTTCGCACGCGCTCGGCTTCTACGGCATGACCCTTCCCGAAAAGATGGGCGGGCTCGGCCTGTCGGTGCTGGACCAGGCGCTGATCAAGGAGGCCATCTACGCCACGGGATCGCCCTTCGCACCGCATGTCCTGGGCGAGCTGAGCGGCCCGCCCCGTGTCGGGGCCCTCGCCCGCTTCGCCACCCCCTACCAGATGCAGCACTTCGTTCTGCCGGTGGCACGCGCGGAAAAGGCCATCTGCTTCGCGCTCACCGAAGCACAGGCCGGCTCCGATGCCGGTGCAGTGCAGACGCTGGCCGTGCAGGAGGGCGACAGCTTCGTCATCAACGGCCGCAAGCGCTTCATCTCCGGGTCACCCTTCGCCGACTTCGCCGTCCTGGTGTGCTCCACGGCGGAAAGCCCGGAGCAGCGGGAGGTGTCGGCGCTGTTCGTCGATCTGGGGGCGCCGGGCGTGCGGGTGGAGGCGGGCTACAAAACCATGGCGGGCCAGTCGAGCACGGGGGACATCGTGTTCGAGAACGCCCGCGTCCCGGCAGCCTGCCTGATCGGCGAGCGGGGTCGGGGACTGGGCCTGGCGCTCGGGCGCATCACCGTCAACCGGCTTCTGCATTGCCCCGCCATGCTGGGACTGGCCCAGGTGGCTCTGCGCGATGCCCTGGGCCATGCCATGGCGCGCAGGCAGTTCGGGCGGGCGATCGGCCAGTTCCAGGCCATCCAGCACATGCTCGCGGACATGGCCACCGAACTGGCCGCCGCGCGCGCCCTCATGCTGCACACGGCACGCCAGCTGGACGCCGGCGTGGAAGGCCGGGCGGAAAGCGCGATGGCCAAGCTGTTCTGCTCGGAGACCGCCTTCCGGATCGCGGACCGCGCGGTACAGATCCACGGCGGTGAAGGCATCGTGCAGGGCAGTCGCGTGGAGTTCCTGTTCCGGGTTCTCCGCATGTACCGCGTGCTCACCGGCACCAGCGAAATCCAGAGAAACACCATCGCCAAGGAGCTGATGGGCTGAGTGGATTCCCCCTTCGACGGATGGTGATGGAGACAAAATCATGAACGAGATCAATCGACGCCAGCTGATCGGCAAGGCGTTGGCGGCTGCCGCGCTGCCGCTGGCATCCCATGTGGCGGCGGCGGCACCGGCCGCATTCCCGAGCCGCCCGATCAAGTGGCTGGTGCCCTACCTGCCGGCGACCGGGCCGGACCTGGGCGCGCGGATCCTGGCGGAGGCGGTGGGCCCGATCCTGGGCCAGCCCATCGTCATCGAGAACCGGGCCGGTGCCGGCGGCAACATCGGCACACGCGTCGCGGCGGCGGCGCCGCCCGACGGATACACCCTGCTCTACACCGGCACGCCGCTCGCGGCCAACATGTGCCTCTACAAAGCGCCGGGCTACGACGCGCTGAACGATTTCCACCACGTCATGCGCCTGACCCGTTCCGACGTGGCGCTCGTGGTGAACGCGGAGTCGGACATCCGCACGCTGGACGACCTGCTGGCCCGGCTGAAGGCCGGAAAGGGCCAGGTCGATTACGCGTCCGGCGGCATCGGCACGCCGTCGCACCTGGGCGTGGAGCTGTTCCTCAGCGCAACGGGCACGCAGGCGATGCACGTTCCCTACAAGGGCGCCTCCGAGCTGGTCAACGCGGTGCTGGGCAGGCAGGTGGCCTTCGGCATGCCGATCTTCGCTGCAGCCTACGGCATGATCAACGCAGGCAAGCTGCGGGCCCTGGCGGTCGCGGGCAACCAGCGCAACTCCAAGGCTCCAGACGTCCCCACCCTGGCAGAGCTGCGTATTCCGGGCGTCGAGCTCACGTCTTGGGGAGGCGTATCCGTGCCTGCCAAGACCCCCGCGGCCGTCGTCGGGCGCATCAGCAGCGGATTCACCGAAGCCCTGAAGAACCTGGACGTCGTGGCCAAGCTCGAGGAGCAAGGCGGATGGGTCGACGTGCAGGGGCCGGCGGCATTCGTGCAGAGCATCAAGGAAGAGATGCGCATGACGGCCGCGATGATGAAGAAGATCGGGCTCGAACCGGTCTAAGCGCCGCCTTTTCCGGATTGCACGATGAACGCTCCATTGCTCGCAGCGGCACTGTCCGCCGCTCTCCTGTCCGCCTGCGCCGGCAACGCGCCCCCCGGACCCGCGCAAACTCCCGAAGCCCCGGTGTCCGGCACGGCCACCGAGGCGACGCGTGCGCACAATGCCGCCGTCGCCAGGACCTACGATCTGCAGGACGGCGCAGCCATGGCCGACGCCCTCCGGGGGCTGGTCGCCGCGCCCCACGGACAGATCAGGGCGGCGGACGGCCGCGTGGTGTGGGACTTCGACAGTTTCGGCTTCGTGCAGGGCCCCGCGCCCGACACGGTGAACCCCAGCCTCTGGCGCCAGGCGAGGCTGAACAGCCAGGCCGGCCTGTTCAAGGTCAGTGAAGGCATCTGGCAGCTTCGCGGGTTCGACCTCTCGAACCTCACGCTGATCGAAGGCCGAACGGGGTGGATCGTGGTGGACCCCCTCACGGTCCGCGAGACGGCGCAGGCGGCCATGGCCTTCGCGCGCCAGCACCTCGGCGAGCGGCCGATCTCAGCCATGGTCTTCACGCACAGCCATGTCGACCATTTCGGAGGGGCGCTGGCGCTACTGTCGGCCGACGAGGCGCGGGCGCGCTCGATCCCCGTGGTCGCGCCGTCCGGCTTCATGGAGGAGGCCACCAGCGAGAACCTGATGGCGGGCCCGGCCATGGGACGGCGGGCAGGCTACATGTACGGCGCGGGCCTGGAGCGCAGTGCAACCGGACTGGTGGACAACGGCCTGGGAAAGGCGTCTCCTGCGGGCCGCGCCGGCATCCTCGCACCCACGCTGCTCATCGACCAGCCGCGCCAGGAACTGACGCTCGACGGCGTGCGATTCGTGTTCCACAGCGTGCCCGATGCCGAGGCGCCCGCCGAGCTGGTGTTCTCGCTGCCCGACCGCAAGGCATTCGCGGGCGCGGAGATCGTGACGCAGACCCTGCACAACGTCTACACCCTGCGCGGCGCGAAGGTGCGCGACGCCCGCAAGTGGGCAGACCACATCGACATGATGATCGACCAGCTGGGCGATGCCGAGGTGCTGTTCAACCAGCACCACTGGCCGGTCTGGGGCCACGCGCGCATCGTGGACTTTCTCAAGGCGCACCGCGACAGCTACCGGTACATCCACGACCAGACCGTACGCGGAATGAACCGTGGGCTGACCGCTGCGGAGATCGCCGAAACCTTGCGGCTGCCCCGCAGCCTCGACGCACAGCTCGCGGTGCATGGGTACTACGGCACGGTGAAGCACAACGTGCGCGCGGTGTTCCAGTACTACCTCGGGTGGTTCGATGCCCACCCCGCCCATCTGGATCCGCTGCCACCCGTGGAGGCCGCGCGGCGGTACGTGGCGCTGGCCGGAGGTCCGCAGGCCGCGATGGCACAGGCCCGGCAGGCGTATGCCGACGGAGACTACCGCTGGACCGCCGAACTGCTGCGCCATGTGGTGCTCGCGGACTCCGGCCAAACGCAAGCGCGCGAACTCCAGGCGCGCGCCTTCGAGCAGCTCGCCTACCAGGCCGAGTCGGCGTCCTGGCGGAACTTCTACCTCGTCGGCGCGCGGGAGCTGCGGCAGGGCCCGCCGCCCGCGCGCGCTTCCGGCATCGCGCTCGCCGACATGCTGCCGCATGTGCCCACGGAACGCCTGCTGGAAGCCATGGAGGCACGTCTCGACGGCCCCGCTGCGGAGAGCTTCGAGATCGCCGTCGATCTCGAATTGACGGACAGTGGAGAGCATTGGGCCCTCTGGGTCGAGAACGCCGTCCTCCACCACCGGCGCGGCGCGGTACGGGGTGCGCCCACGGTCAGCCTGGCGATGGACCGGCCGGCCTTCCTGCAGATGGTGTCGGGTGCGGCTCCGCCCGACACGGCCCTTGCCGCACCGGGCGTTCGCGCGAGCGGCGATGTCCAAGCCCTGCGCAGGCTCCTGGGCCTGCTTGGGCGGGAAAGCGGCAACTTCCCCATCGTCACACGGTGACCGGCGGTCCTGGCGGCCCGGCGATCCGGTCCGCGCAAGTCCCGGTCACACGGTCACACGGCCGGCTTGTCGCTCTGCGCCGTGAGGTTGTCGCGCAGTTCCTTGGACATCGGCAGGCCCAGCGACTGGTTCTTGGGCGCGATGGGCGAGAGGAACCACTTGGTGTAGAGCTTCTCGAACTCGCCCGACTTCATCATGCCGCCGATCACGCCGTTGACGAGCGCCTGGAACTGCGGATCGTCCTTGCGCAGCATGCAGGCATAGGGCTCGACCTGCAGCGAATCGCCCACCACGTCCCATTCGGCCGGGTTGGTGGCGTTGGCCTTCAGGCCGAAGAGCAGGATGTCGTCCATCGCGAAGGCGAGCGCGCGGCCGGTGTCCACCAGCAGCATGGAATCGTTGTGGTCCTTGCCCAGGATGATGTCCATGTCGAGGTTGTTGTCGCGGTTGTACTTGCGGATCACCTGGGCGTTGGTGGTACCGGTGGTGCTGGCCACGGTCTTCTTCGCGAGATCGGCGTAGTTCTTCACGCCCGAGGATTTCTTCACCAGCAGGCGCGTGCCCGTGTAGAAGTAGTTGACGGCGAACTGCACGTCCTTGGCGCGCGCGGTGTTGTTGGTGGTGGAGCCGCACTCCAGGTCCACCGTGCCGTTGGTGACGAGCGGGATGCGGTTCTGCGAGGTCACGGCCTGCAGCTCCACCTTGATGTCGGGCTTGTTCAGCTTCTTCTTCACCGCGTCCACCACCGCATTGGAGATGTCCACCGAGAAGCCCACGGGCGTGCCGGCGCCGGCGAGGTAGCTGAAGGGCACCGACGATTCGCGGTAGGCGAGCGTGATCTTGCCGCTGTCCGCGATCTTCTTCAGGGTATCGGCCTGGGCGGCGGCACCGGCCAGCAGGCCGCAGGCGAGCAGCGCGGCGGAGCAGAGGGTGGTTTTCATGGGAACTCCTTGGATGGAAAAAGCGGACGGCTCGGCCCCCGCGCAGCGCGGCGCGACGGTGCAGGCACTGTAGGAAGACGGCCCCGGCTTGAACAATTCATTCCAAGGCCAAACCCATGCCGGAAAGTTATGCCATGCCCGGGTCAACCCTGATATCCAGCAAGAACCGCGCCCGTTCCTGCGATGCCACAACGGGGCTGCAGGCCCCATTCCAGTGCATAACCTGAAGGCATGGGCGCCCGGGCGAACGGCATTGTTCAAGCCCCGGGGCCCGCCCTACAGTCTCCCCGATGTGCCGGCAGGCATCGAACGAATGGACGGGACGAACGATGGGAATGGACAGGCATGCATGCATTCTGGGCGCGGGGATCGCGGGCCTGGCGACCGCCTATGCGCTGCAGCGGCAGGGCTGGCAGGTCACGGTGATCGACCAGGGGCCGGCGGGCGGCGGCGCGAGCGGCGGCAACGGCGCGCAGCTCAGCTACAGCTACGTGCAGCCGCTGGCCGACGCCTCGGTCTGGGGGCAGTTGCCCAAGCTCCTCTTCTCGCCGGATTCGCCGCTCAAGCTGCGGCCGCAGTGGAGCCTGCACCAGTGGCGCTGGGGCGCGGCCTTTCTCGCGGCCTGCAACGACACGACCTCGCGCAGCACCACGGGCGCCCTGCTGGCGCTTGCCGCCCGCAGCCGCGTGGCGTTCGAGGGCCTGCTGGAGCGAGAAGGCATCGCCTGCGACTTCACGCGCACGGGCAAGCTGGTGGTGTACCGCACGCCCGAGGCCCTGGCCGCCGCGGAGCGGCAGATGGCGCTTCAGCGCACCTGGGGCTGCGAGCAGGAGTCCGTCTCCGCCGCACGCTGCGTGGAGCTGGAGCCCGCGCTCGCCCACGGCACCGACCGCATCGCGGGCGCCATCCACACGCCCAGCGAATGCGCGGCCGATTGCCGCAAGGTCTGCGAAGGACTGCAGGCGCTGCTGGCCGCGCGGGGCGTGCGCTTCGTGCTGGACGCGCAGCTGCGCGGCTTCGAGCGCAGGGCCGACGGCCGCATCGCCGCGGTGCAGGTGCGCCGCGCGGGCAACACGGAGGATGCGCGCATGGAGGCCGGCCACTTCGTGCTGGCCCTGGGCAGTGCCAGCGCCGCCTGGGCCGCGCGGCTGGGCATGCGGCTGCCCGTCTACCCGCTCAAGGGCTACAGCCTCACGCTCGATGCGCCCGCCGATGCGGCCTGGGCCCCGCACGTGAGCGTGACCGACGCGGCACGCAAGGTCGTGTTCGCGCGCCTGGGCGACCGGCTGCGCGTGGCCGGCATGGCGGAACTCGTGGGCGACGACCGCAGCATCCCACAGGACCGCATTGACCGCCTGCGCCAGTCCGTCGCCGAGGTGTTCGGCCACGACCCGGGTGCCGATGCGCCGCTGCGGCCCTGGACGGGCATGCGCCCCGCGACGCCCACCGGCCTGCCCATGGTGGGACGCCAGCCGGGCGGGCCCGCCAACGGCTGGCTGCACACGGGCCATGGCGCCCTGGGGTTCACGCTCTCGTTCGGCACCGCGGAGCAATTGGCGGAGGCGATGGCGCAGGAGCCGCGGGCCGCCGCCGTACCGGGCGCCGTTCACGCCGCCTGAGCCGGCCCCTTCTGCAGGGTCTGCAGCACGGCCTCGCGCATGCAGCGCACCATCGCATCGGCGAGCAGGGATGCCGGGCGATGCGGCATGCGCAGCGCCCTCACCGGCACGGCGATGCGCGGCAGCAGCTCCAGCACGTCCACCTGCTGCGGGTCCGCGGAGGCCGCCGTGCAGGCATCGACCAGCGCCACGCCCAGGCCGTGGTGCGCCAGTGCCAGCGCGGCATGGTAGGTCTGCACCGTGATCGCCGACTGCAGCCCGACCTCGGCCTCGCGGCAGGCATGGCTCACCATCGTGCCGAGCGGATCGCTCAGCCCCAGCCGCACCACCGGCACGCCGGCAAGACCGGCCAGGTGCACCGCGCCCGCCCGTACCACCGCGGCGTCCAGCAGGCCGCGCGGCGCCACGCAGACCATGGCGCCTTCGGCGAGCGTCTCCTGCTCCAGCGACGGGTGCGACAGCGCCGAGAACACGAAGCCCACGTCGGCCTCCTGCAGCACCAGGGCCGAGACGATCTGCGGGGAGTGCAGCGCGTCGATGGTGACGTGCACGCCGGGATGCAGCGCATGGAAGGCCCGCAGCGCCCGCGGCATCACCTCGTGGCTCAGGGCCAGCACGCTCAGTACGTGCAGCTCGCCCTCGCGCTGCTGCCCGCGCAGGCTGCCGGCCAGCCGCTGCACTTCATCGAGCTGCGTGAACAGCCGCTCGATGTGCGGATAGAGCGTCTGCGCCTCGCGCGTCGGCACGAGGCGCCCCTTGTGCCGGTGGAACAGCGCGAAGCCGAGCTGCAGTTCCGCATGCGCGAGGATCCGGCTCACCGCGGGCTGCGTGACATTGATGAGCCGCGCGGCCGCGCTCACGCTGCCCGTGAGCATCACGGCGTTGAAGACTTCGATGTGGCGCAGGCGCATGGAACGGCGAGACGGCAGTGGTCAGGAAGGGTGGAATATTGCATCAAAGCGTTTCCCCGTCTTTCACTGCCGGAGCTGCCTGCACAATCGCCGGCCATGACACTGCCCGCCGCCGACTGCCTCTGCCCGACCGCACCGACGCATGCGACGAGGGTTTTCGCGCCACGCTTCACTCCGCGCGCCGCGCACCTGCTGGTGTCCGTCCTCGCCTTCGGCTGCGCTACGGGTTTCTGCGCCTGTCGCCGCCCGCAGGCCGAGCTACGGAGTGCTGCATTCGCCCGCAGGCGCCGGTCGATCCGCAGGAAGCCCGCCTGCTGCGCTACCAGCGCGCGGACACCGAACCTGCCGCCGAGCGCGAGGCCCGTTTCACCCAGCCGCCGGGGGATGGGTTCGTGGGACTGGCCGTGCAGGGAAAGCCCACGGTGAAGCACATCTCCTCCCATCGCATCCTGCTGCGGTGGCCGGACAGCAGGCAACAGGTCCGCGTGGACCACTGCCTCGCCGCCGAGGGCCTCCACGTCAAGATCGCCGAGAACACGGGCGCGGGCCGGTGGAAGCCCGCCGCCCATTACTACCTGCCCCTGGGCGCCGATGTGCAGCCCGACTGCCCCCGGGAGTAAAAAGGTCAGGCAGCGGGGTGGATATTCACAGGTCGTCGGGCCGCCGTCGCGCTTTCCGGAATCCACGCGGTATGCACATCTTTACCGCCGCCTCAGGAACTCCACCGCATACTCGGCCCTCAGCTTTCCGGTGGCGCCTCCGCCACGGCGGCGGAATCCCGCCTGCATTCCCTCTTTTCCCCATGATGGCCACTGAACGACGACACCGATACGCAGCAGCCCTGACCGGGCCGATTCTCTCCATCGCGCTGTCCCTGGCGCTCGCCGGAGTGGGCGAGGCCCACGCCAGCCCGAACAAGACGACGACCAAGACGGCGGCCAAAACCACCGGCAAGACCGCCAGCAAAACGGCCGGCAAGAATTCCGCCAAATCCGCCGGCAAGCCGGCATCTTCCGCCAAGGCCCGCGCCCGGCCAGCCGCCCGGGCCCGCACCCCGGTGGCGGCACCGGCCCACACGGCCGAGGCACCCGCCCGCGCGGGCGCCCTGCTCTCCGCCCGGGTGGGCGTGGTCGATGCCTCCAGCCCGGGCTCGGCCCGCGTCGCGCTGGCGCCCGGCGACGCGGCGCCGGGCGGCGAACTGCACTACCTGCCGCTCTATCCCGCGGCCAAGGCGCCCGAATGCTGCGTCCGCCCGCAGGCCGCGGTGCCCGCGCGGGACGTGTCCATCCTCCGCTTCGATGGGGACGATTCGCAGCTCGCCGCCGAGCATGCCGCGCAGTTCACCCAGGCGCCGGACGAGCCGTTCACGGGCCTGGCGGTGCAGGGCAAGGCGATGGTGACGCGCGCCTCCGACCAGCGGCTCTTCCTGCAGTGGCCGGACCGCAAGGTGTCGGTGCGCGTGGACCATTGCGTATCGGGCGAAGGCGTGCACGTGCGCGTCGCGGACTCCGCGGGGCCGGGCCGCTGGCAGCCGGCGGCCTACTACTACCTGCCCCTCTCCAAACCGGCAGCGCCGGACTGCCCGCTGGGCGACGTGTACTGACGCAGTACAGACACGGCACGCCGGAAAGAGGATCACCGGCAGGCAGGTGCCCCGCCAGCACCGGGGATTACGCGGTCCGGTTGAACGCGCTCCACTCCACGCACTGCCGGTTCAGCCACATCGTCTCTTCGAGCGGCGTCGCACGGCGCAGCGAGGCGCAGGCGGCCCGGGCCAGCGCGCGCCCCTGGCGGGCGTCGGCCACCTTCCTGCGCGGTGCGAGACGGGCCAGCAGTGCCTCGCGCGCCGTGGCAGGAAGCGCCGGGCCTTCGGCGATGTAGGCCTCGGCAGCCTGATAGCGGTCGCGGCGCTGCAAGCCCACCATGTAGGCCGAGCCGGTCGGGAACCGGACCAGTTGCAGGTCCGGCACCACCATCACGACCGGAGCGATCGGCGCCAGCGCCGGCCACACGTCGTTGACGTAGTACTCCCCTTCCCAATAGGCACGCGCGATGCGGACGAAATGCGCCACGTCGGACACGTTCAGCAGGCCGGATTCGGCCATGGGCAGGATTTCGATGGCGGGCTTGCGCACGTCCACCGTGTCGTTGGAGACGTCGACGTACAGGCTGCCGAACTGGAACGCGTTCTGGAAGTAGCGCTCGCGCAGCGCGCCCCACACGCTGCCGACGTGGCCGCCTTCCTGCATGAAGGCACGGATGGCATCCAGGCCGGGCAGCCCAGCGTCCGATGCCACCGCCGCACGCAGCTTCCTCTCGAACGCCTCCGAGATCTCCAGGCAGCAACCGTAGGGATAGGGCTTGCGGTACGTGGGAATGCAACCTGGCAGCTCCTGGTCGATTTCACGGCGCACGGCATACAGGTAGTGCTCCACCTCGGCCAGCCGGCCCTGCAGGTGGCGCTCGGTCAGGCGTTGCTGCTCCTGGTCTGCAGGGCGGATTTCCTGAGGGATGAAACGACGGGACACACGCAAACCGCTCCCGATACGGAGCTGCATATACAAAGACTTACATTCTAACCCGGCAGGGCAACAGACAGCGTGCTGCCTGCGCACACCGCCGGGCGTCGCCGATCAAGGTCAGCGTCGGCGCGTGCGGGCCAGTCCGAAGAGGGCCAGCAGGCCGGACATCAAAATCACACCCCATTCGGACAACGTCGGAATGCTTGCCACAGCGCCACCACCGCCCACGGGCGTGGTACTGCCGGCAACCGTGATGCCCAGGGTCGCGCGGCGGGAGGAGTCGAGCGGCGGCGTGGAGCCGTTGGTCTGCGTCACGGTACCGGTGCACGGTGCCTGGCCCGTGTTGATGAACAGGGCGCCCGGGCCGCTGACCAGGGTCTGCTTGAACGTGACCGTGGAGCCGGCGGGAATCACCGCATTGTTGAAGCTGAAGGTGACGGGCGTGCCGCCGGCCGTGTTCGCGGCGATGTTGGCGGTCGAGTTCACGGTGCCGACCAGCGTGCCGTCGAAGGCGTTCAGCCGTGCCTCGAGCGCGACGGTATAGCTGCCGCCGGTATTCGTGCCATAGTTGACCGTCACCGTATCGAGCGTGGTGCCGCCGTAGTTGGGCAGATAGAAGGAACGACTGATGTTGTCGCCGGTCGTGCTGGGACTCGATGGACAGCTGACGATCGTGGCGGCGCCGGCGAATGCCGGCAGGAGCAGGGCGGACAACGCCAGAGCGCGGAGAGTGTGTTGCATGGTGCCAGGACAGTGATCGGAGCAAACGGGGAGAAGCGTATCCCAGTGTAGAACGGTGCGCCCCTCGCAGGCCGCCAAAACAGAGGCCTCGTTCACCGCTTTCCATACCAGGCCCGACCATTCACCGGGACCGTGGCACAGTCCTCCTTCCCCGGCCAAGTACCGCGGGCCTCTAACGGCCCCGTCAGTGCGCCTTCTCCCAGTTCGGCCCCATGCCCACCTCGGCCAGCAGCGGCACCTTGAGTTCGGCCACGCCCGCCATGAGCCGCGGAATCTCCGTGCGCAGCCAGCCAGCTTCCTCCTCCGGCAACTCGAACACCAGTTCGTCGTGCACCTGCATGATCATCAGCACGCCGGGCTTTTCGGCGTCCAGCACGTCCTGCACGGCCACCATCGCCTTCTTGATCAGGTCGGCCGCGGTGCCCTGCATGGGTGCGTTGATGGCCGCGCGCTCTGCGGCGCCGCGCCGCGGGCCGTTGGGCGAGTTGATCTCGGGCAGGTAGAGCCGGCGGCCGAAGACGGTCTCGACGTAGCCGCGCGTCTTGGCGGCGGCCTTGGTCTCGTCCATGTACTGCTTCACGCCGGGGTAGCGCTGGAAGTAGCGGTCGATGTAGGCGGCCGCGGCCTTGTTGTCGATGCCCAGGTTGCGCGCCAGGCCGAAGCTGCTCATGCCGTAGATCAGCCCGAAGTTGATCACCTTGGCATAGCGGCGCTGCTCGCTGCTCACCTGGTCCACCGAGACGCCGAACACCTCGGCCGCGGTGGCGCGGTGCACGTCCAGCCCTTCGGTGAAGGCGCGCAGCAGCGCGTCGTCGCCGCTCAGGTGGGCCATGATGCGCAGCTCGATCTGGCTGTAGTCGGCGCTCGCGATCACGCGGCCCGGCGGGGCCACGAAGGCCTCGCGCACGCGCCGGCCCTCGGCCGTGCGGATGGGGATGTTCTGCAGGTTGGGCTCGTTGCTCGACAGCCGCCCCGTCACCGCCACGGCCTGCGCGTAGTGCGTGTGCACGCGGCCCGTGCGCGGGTCGGCCAGCTGGCCGAGCTTGTCGGTGTAGGTGCCCTTGAGCTTGGAGAGGCTGCGGTGCTCCAGGATCTTCGCGGGCAGCGGGTAGTCCTCGGCGAGCTTCTCCAGCACCTCTTCGTCGGTGCTGCGCGCGCCGGTGGCGGTCTTCTTCACGACCGGCAGGCCGAGCTTGTCGAAGAAGATCTCGCCGAGCTGCTTGGGGCTGCCGAGGTTGAACGGCTGCCCGGCGATGTCGTAGGCCTCCTGCTCCAGCTTGAGGATGCGCTGGCCCAGGTCGTGGCTCTGCTGCTGCAGCGTGGCCGTGTCGATCAGCACGCCGTTGCGCTCGATGCGGAACAGCACTTCGCTGCTGGCCATCTCCAGCGCGTAGATGGCGGAGAGCTTCTCGTCGGCCTCGATCAGCGGCCACAGCACGCGGTGCACGTCGAGCGTCTGGTCCGAGTCCTCGCAGGAATAGGCGGCGGCCTGGTCGACCGGCACCTGCGCGAACGGAATCTGCTTCGCGCCCTTGCCGCAGAGGTCTTCGTAGCTGATGCCGGAGCGGCCCGTGTGGCGCTCGGCCAGGCTCGCGAGGTTGTGCGGCCGGTGCACTTCCAGCACATAGCTCTGCAGCATGGTGTCGTGCGCATAGCCGCGCACGTCGATGCCGTGGTTGGCGAACACGTGGCGGTCGTACTTGACGTGCTGGCCCAGCTTCGGCCGCGCGGCATCCTCCAGCCAGGGCTTCAGGCGTTCCAGCACGGTATCCAGCGGCAGCTGCTCGGGCGCGTCGGGGCCGGAATGCGCGAGCGGAATGTACGCGGCGGCGCCGGGCTCCACGCTGAAGCTCAGGCCCACGATCCGGGCGCGCAGTTCGTCGAGCGAGTTGGTCTCGGTATCGAGCGCGACCAGGTCCGCGGCCTGGATGCGGGCGAACCAGCGGTCGAACTCCTCCCAGGTGAGGATCGTGTCGTAGGCCACCTCGCGCCCCTGCGCGGCCTCGGCCACGAAGGTCGGGCCGCTGTCGGCGAACAGGTCGCCGCTCGCACCGGGCAGCGTGGCCGTGGCGTTGGCGGGCGTGGTGTCCTCCAGCGCACGTGCCAGCCCCTTGAAGCCGAATTTTTCGTAGAACTCGCGCAGCTGCGCCGTCTCCAGCGCGCCGGCCGTGATGCCGTCGAGCGCCGGCAGGCCTTCCACGTGCCCGGCCAGGTCGCAATCGGTGCGGATGGTGACCAGCTCGCGGCCCTTGGGCAGCCAGTCGAGCGCATTGCGCAGGTTCTCGCCCGCCACGCCCTTGATCTCGCCCGCGCGCGCCAGCAGGCCGTCGAGCGAGCCGTATTCGTTCAGCCACTTGGCGGCGGTCTTGGGGCCGACCTTGGGCACGCCCGGAACGTTGTCCACCGCGTCGCCCACCAGGGTCTGGTAATCGACCATGAGCGAGGGCGGCACGCCGAACTCGGCGGTGACGCCGGCCACGTCGCGGCGCTTGCCGCTCATGGTGTCGATGATGGTGATGTGCTCGTCGACCAGCTGCGAGAGGTCCTTGTCGCCGCTGGAGACGATGACGTCGATGCCCTGGCGCGCCGCGCTGGCCGCCAGGGTGCCGATGACGTCGTCCGCCTCGACGCCCGGCACGCAGACCACCGGCCAGCCGAGCAGGCGCACCACTTCGTGGATGGGCTCGATCTGCGCGCGCAGGTCGTCGGGCATGGGCGCGCGGTGCGCCTTGTATTCGGGGTAGAGCGTGTCGCGGAAGGTCGGCCCGCTCGCGTCGAACACGCACGCGGCGTAGTCGGCGGGGTAGTCCCTGCGCAGCGCCTGCAGCATGTTGATCATGCCGCGGATGGCCCCCGTGGCGGGACTGGCCGGATCGCCGGGCACCGCCCGCAGGTCGGGCATCGCATGGAAGGCGCGGTAGAGGTAGCTGGAGCCGTCCACCAGCACCAGGGTCTTGGGTTTGCTCATGGTCCGGGATTGTGCCCGCCGGCGGCCGCCGGCGCCCGCCCGGGCCTACAATCCGCCCATGCGCGCCGCCCATCTCCTCTCCCTCCTGGCCCTGGCCTCCGCCCCGGCCTTCGCCCAGACCGCCGCACCGGCACCCGCTCCGCAGGCCGCACCGGCCCAGGCCCCGGTGGCCGCGGACGGCCAGGCCGGCGCCACGGGCACGGAACCGGGCCGCCTGAACCAGCGCGTGGAACGCATCCGCATCGAGGACGGCGGCAGCCGCGTGGACGAGGTGCGCGTGGGCGGGCAGACGCAGAGCATCACGGTGCAGCCCAAGGCCGGCAGCACGATGCCCGAATACGAGGTGCAGCCGTCCGACGGCGCGCGCGCCCAGCCCGGCGGCCGCAACGGCTCGGAAACCATCACCGGCCCGCGCGTCTGGAACGTCATGAAGTTCTGAGGGCGCCAGCCCCGCTCCCGCGCCGCGCCGCCCAGGCTGGTTCCGCCCGCCCGCACGCGCGCGGCACCGGGCGCGCAGCCCGCAGCGTGTGCCCCCTCGCGCTTCGCCGCTTCCTTCTTCCCTTCCCCGTCCCCTCTTCTTCCCCCTCTGACGCTTCCGTCGCCCGGCAATGGCTGTTTTCACCGAAGTCTCCAAGAAAGAGGCGCGCGATCTGCTGCGCCGTGTGCAACTGGGCAGCCTGGTGTCGCTGCGCGGGATCGAGGGCGGGATCGAGAACACCAATTACTTCCTCACCAGCGACCAGGGCGAGTACGTGCTCACGCTGTTCGAGCGCCTCACGGCCGAGCAGTTGCCGTTCTACCTGCACCTGATGCAGCACCTGGCCCGCGCGGGCATTCCCGTGCCCGATCCGCGCGGCGACCGGCACGGCCACATCCTCCACACGGTGGCAGGCAAGCCCGCGGCCGTGGTCAACAAGCTGGCGGGCAAGAGCCAGCTCGCGCCCGAACCGGTGCACTGCGCCGCGCTGGGCGACATGCTCGCCCGCATGCACCTGGCCGGCCGCGACTACGAACGCCGCCAGCCCAACCTGCGCGGCCTGGCCTGGTGGAACGAGACGGTGCCCGTGGTGCTGCCCCACCTCGATGCCGCGCAGGCCACCCTGCTGCGCTCCGAGCTGGCCTACCAGAACCATGTCGCGGCCTCGGCGGCGTACGCGGGGCTGCCGCGGGGGCCGGTGCATGCCGACCTGTTCCGCGACAACGCGATGTTCGATGGCGAGACGCTCACCGGCTTCTTCGACTTCTACTTCGCGGGGACCGACACCTGGCTGTTCGATCTGGCCGTGTGCCTGAACGACTGGAGCATCGACCTGCCGACCGGCACGCACGAGCCCGCGCGCGCCGCGGCCCTGCTGGACGCCTACCAGGCCGTGCGCCCCCTCACCGCCGACGAACGCGCCCTGCTGCCGGCCATGCTGCGCGCCGGCGCGCTGCGGTTCTGGATCTCCCGGCTGTGGGACTTCCACCTGCCGCGCGAGGCCAGCCTGCTCACGCCGCACGACCCCACGCATTTCGAGCGGGTGCTGCGCGGGCGGATCGCGCGGCCGCTGCATGCGCGCGCGGGCGGCGGCATCGACGGCTGAGCCGGCACCGCGCCCTTTCCGCCTTCGCGCGCACCGAGTGTGGCCTCGCCGCCACCATGACCTCCGCAAGCCCCCGGAAATCGGCGTTATCCAGCGCCTCCAGGTGGCTTCGGCGCGACAATGCCCCAGAGCACGCAGGCGGTGGAATGCCGCTTGCCCCGTGCCTGCCGAAACCCCTTTCGCCGCCCACCTGCCCCAAGCATCCACTGCTTCCACGAAGCGCCCGGCTCCTCGCATCTGAGAAGGTGTGAGAGAACCCCGCACACCGCACCGCCATGAAACTGCACATCGTCCCCGCCCGCGCCGGCCTGGAATGGGTCCGCCTCGGCATCCGCGTGTTCTGGCGCCAGCCCATGGCGCTCGCGGCGCTGTTCTTCATGACGATGATGGCGATGTCGATCGCCACCCTGCTGCCGCTCGTGGGCCCGGCCGTGGCGCTGGCCCTGCTGCCCTCGGCCACGCTGGCCATGATGGTGGCGGCCGGCGACGCGACGCAGGGGCGCTTCCCCACGCCGGCGCTGCTGCTGGTGGCGTTCCGCACCGGGCGCCAGCGGCTGCGCTCCATGCTGCTGCTGGGCGCGCTCTACGCCCTGGGCTTCCTGGGCGTCATGGGCATTTCGGCGCTGCTGGACGGCGGGCAGTTCGCGCGCGTCTACCTCGGCGGCGAGGAACTCACCCGCGCAGTGGCGGAGCTGCCGCAGTTCCAGGCGGCGATGTGGCTCTCGCTGGCGCTCTACCTGCCGCTGTCGCTGCTGTTCTGGCATGCGCCGGGCCTCGTGCACTGGCACGGCGTCCCGCCCGTGAAGGCGCTGTTCTTCAGCATCGTGGCGTGCCTGCGCAACATCGGCGCGTTCACGGTGTACGGCCTGGCATGGACGGGCGTCTTCCTGGGTGCGGGGATCGCCGCCAGCGTGGCGGTGACGCTGCTGGCGCTGCTGGGCCTGGGCTCGGCGCTCGCGGCGGGCATCATGGTGGGCACCGCGATGCTGCTGGCCGCCATGTTCTTCACTTCGGTCGTGTTCTCGTTCCGCGACTGCTTCGAGCCGCCCGAGCGGCTGCCCGCCGTGGAAGAAGGCGCGGGCCCGACCGCGGCCTGACGGGCAGCGGGCCCGGGGCCGCCACGGCGCACGTCACGGCGCCGTCATGCAACCGTCAAACCACTGTCATCACGGGTTCCTAGCATCCCGGTCCGGAGGCAGGCACGGCATCGCCCGGCCCGCCCATCGAGAGCCCGCCCCACGGCCTTCCCCGCGAAGGCGACGGCGGCGGCGCCGCACCGCAGACCGACCCACCCGGAATCCACGATGTCCCACACCCCGATGCCCTCCCGCCGCAAGGCCCTGCAATTCCTGGCCGGCGTGCCGCTGCTGCCGCTGGGCGCCAGCGCATCCGCCGCTTCCCTGCTGGCCGCCTGCGGCGGCGGCAGCGGCGGCATCAACCCCGCCTTCGCGTCCGCCAGCTTCACGTCGATGGCCGCGCCCTCGCTGTCCAACCCCGCCGCGATGGCGACGACCACCGTCGGCTCCACGCTGAACGTCAAGTTCAGCGACGACTCGGTGCAGAGCTACCAGCTCGCCTACCAGCCCTTCTTCGTCACGGGCGACCGCGTGTCCGACGGCAAGGGCGGCACGATCCTGGCCGGCGGCTATGTGGACATCAACAACAAGCCCATCATCGACGCGACCGTGGCCGGCAAGGAGCGCCAGTTCTTCTCCGATTCGCCGGACGGCACCTCGCTGCTGACCGTGCCCAATGCCAAGGTCGACGGCGTGAAGGGCAATCCCGTGTTCGCGGTGGTGCAGTTCGAATACACCACCTGGGCGCAGGACGGCAAGACCGACATGTACGGCAAGCTGCCCTCCCCGATCGCGGTGCTCTCGCTCGACCAGGACCCCGCCACCGGCAAGCTCTCGCTCGTGAAGTACCACAACGTCGACACCTCCAAGGTGCACGGCCTGTGGATCACCTGCGGCGCCAGCCTGTCGCCCTGGGGCACGCACCTCTCCAGCGAGGAGTACGAACCCGATGCGTTCAGCGCCGCCTCGAACGCGCAGTTCAAGGCCTACAGCAAGAACCTGTACGGCAGCGAGACGGCCGCCAATCCCTACCACTACGGCCACATGCCCGAAGTGACGGTGAACGCGGACGGCACCGCCTCCATCAAGAAGCATTTCTGCATGGGCCGCATCTCCCATGAGCTGGTGCAGGTAATGCCCGACCAGCGCACGGCCCTGATGGGCGACGACGCCACCAACAGCGGCTACTTCGTCTTCGTGGCCGACAAGGAAAAAGACCTGTCCTCCGGCACGCTGTACGCGGCCAAGGTCGGCTCCGGCTTCTCGATCGACCCGGCCGCGAACTCGGCGGCCCCGCTCACCTGGATCAAGCTCGGCTCGGCCACCAGCGCGGAGATCGAGAACCTGGCCAACACGCTCAAGCCGACCGACATCATGTCCGTGACCTCCACCGATCCGAAGGACGCGGGCTACACGAAGATCGTCGCCAACGGCAAGACCGAGTGGATCAAGATCAACCCCGGCATGGAGAAGGCCGCCGCCTTCCTGGAAACCCACCGCTACGCCGCGTTCGCCGGCGCGAGCCTGGGCTTCACGAAGATGGAAGGCACCACCGTCAACGCCCGCGACAAGGTCGCCTACTCGGCGCTGCAGAACGTGCAGTCGTCGATGGTGGCCGGCAACGCCGCCAACGTGCCGGGCAACGGCATCTCGGTGCCCAAGCAGCTCGTGGCGGGCGCGGTGATGGCGCTCAACCTGCGCGGCGGCCAGAAGGACACCCAGGGCAACGCGATCAACAGCGAGTGGATGCCCGTGGACACCAAGGCCCTGCTGGCGGGCGAGGACATCTCCGCCGACGCCCTGGGCAACACGGCCAACCCCAACAACATCGCCAACCCGGACAACCTGAAGTTCTCCGAGAAGCTGCGCACGCTGTTCATCGGCGAGGACAGCAGCCAGCACGTGAACAACTTCCTCTGGGCCTACAACGTGGACACGAAGCAGCTCTCGCGCGTCATGTCGGTGCCCGCGGGCGGCGAATCCACCGGCCTGCACGCCGTGGACGAGATCAACGGCTTCACCTACATCATGAGCAACTTCCAGCACGCCGGTGACTGGGGCAGCATCCACTCCAAGGTGAAGGACCAGCTCGATCCGCTGATCCGCGCCAACTACAAGGACAAGTTCGGCTCCGCCGTGGGCTACCTGACCGGCACGCCCCGGCAGATGAAGCTGAGCGCCTGACCGTACCCAAGACACCGTCCGCCGGATGCGCCGCGGACGCTGCGCGCCCGATGGCGCATGTCTTCAGCGAGGCCCTGTCCGGGCCTCGCTTTTTTTTGCCTGCGCAGGCGCACGGACGCCCCGTGCCGGACCGGGAACCTGGCGAGGCCCGAAGCCGTGGAGTTTGGCCCTACGGTTGAGCCGTTTTCGGAACGTTGAAAGAAAGCTTAATACAACGCATTACAGAAAACTGCATTTTGCTGCGGGCCTCCCTACACTCCGGCGATTCTTCCGTCGGGGACGCCATGTCTTTTCTTCCTCCGCAACGCAAGCGCTTCATCGCCATCCTCTGCGCGGGCGCACTGCACGCCCACGCCGCCCTGGCGGCCGATATCGTGCTCGCGCCTCCGCCCAACGGCGGTTTGTCGGTCACCAGCAGCGACAAGGCCCAGATCCGCCTGCGCGTCGACGAGGCGTCGGGCACCGTGACCGTGCCGGGTCTCGCCACGGCGCCCTCGCAGGGGACGCTGGTGTGCCACGGCCCCGGCGGCGTACTCGGCAATTGCAGCGCCAGCGTGATCGGCGCGACCGGCCCGGCCGGTGCGACGGGGGCGACGGGCCCTGCGGGCGCCACGGGCGCGACCGGACCCGCGGGAACGGGCGCCACGGGCACCGCAGGCCCCACCGGAGCCACCGGC
>NZ_JAUZUQ010000029.1:0-51954 GCF_031844105.1 Acidovorax sp. PRC11
GATCGCAGCGGACAGCACCGCCAGCACGATCATCGTGTTGCCGGCGGCGTTGGCCTCCTTGCTGGAGGACTCGGCCATGTCCGTGGTCATCTTGCGCTGGTAGGCGATCATGTCCTCCACGGCCTGGAAGTAGGTGTTCTGCGCGGTGCGCATCTCACCCATCACTACCGTGCGCGCATTCGCCATGTCGTTGGCCAGCCCGAGCTTCGCGGCCTTGTCCACGGTGCCGAGGAACTGCGGCCGGGCTTCGGAGATGCGGCCCATGAGCGCGCGGCCTTGGGTGGAAACCACCCGCTGCTGCAGCGCGGCCATGATCTGCGAGGTGTCGGAGACCACGCCATCGAGCCGCTTCTTCTCCTCGGCCATGGCGGCCTCGTCTTCCAGCAGTGCCAGATTGCGGACAGCACGGGCGACGACGTTGGTGTTGTCCTTGACCTGCTGGAGTTGCAGCAGGATGTCCAGCCGGTCCTGCGACAGGGCATGCAGGGTCTTGCCGGTCGTGTCGAGCTGGAACCGGCCGTAGGCAGCGACCATGAAGCTGATGCCGATGACGATGGCGAAACCGATGCCGAGCATGGCGCCCAGCCGGATGTTTTTCAGGAAATGCACGTGTCCTCCCGGGGAATACGTTTTGTTAAGGATTTCCGGAAAGTTATCACCACGATAGACGCTGCTTATTGAATTTTTTAATGTGGTTGAACCTTCCGAACTAGAGAATAAAAACGCTCAACTTTTCCCGCAAGGACAGGGAAAACCCGAGAACGCGGCGCAACAAGGCATTGCAGCTCATGCGCGAGGAAAGTGCATGGCCCCTGCAGGGGGCAAATGCGAGGTCTGCGGAAAATGCGGCCGTGGCGGAAGCGCCCAGGTGTCGACCCCCGACAGGTCATGTACCCCACTGCAGGGGGGACATGACGGAAGTCGTTGATTTCAAAAGCGTTTATCGGTTCCTTGGCCGGTAGCCACTGCGATCACGCTTGCCATTCGTCAATAATTCAACCATAGTTGAAATATGGAAGAAAAAATCGCCATCCGATCGCTTCTGGCCCTGGCCCAGACCGTCCGCCTGCGGGCGTTCCGCGCGCTGGTCGTGGCGGGCACAGGGGGCATGACGCCCGGCGCCCTGACCCAGGCGTTGGATGTGCCCGCCACCAGCCTGTCGTTCCATCTGAAAGAGCTGGCCAACGCGGGCCTGGTGTCCCAGGAACGGCAGGGGCGCAACCTCATCTACCGTGCCGCCTTCGACCAGATGAACGGCCTCATGGCCTACCTTACCGAAAACTGTTGCGGTGGCGGGTCGTGCGCGGTGGTCGATGGCCCATCCGCTTGCGGATGCTGACCTGCATTTACGCGCCCCGTCGATTCCTTGCCCTGCCTTTGCGCACCACGCAGGCGTAGCCGTGCCCCGTCCCGTTTCCTGAACGTCCCATGCTCCCCGCCGCCCTGATCTTCATTGCCACGCTCGTCCTCGTCATCTGGCAGCCGCGGGGCCTGGGCATCGGCTGGAGTGCTTCGCTGGGAGCGGTCGCCGCGCTGCTCTCCGGCGCCGTGCACCTCTCGGACATTCCCGTGGTGTGGGCCATCGTGTGGAATGCCACGGCCACCTTCGTGGCGGTGATCCTCATCAGCCTGCTGCTCGATGAAGCGGGCTTCTTCGAATGGGCGGCTTTGCACATGGCGCGCTGGGGCGGTGGCCAGGGGCGGCGGCTGTTCGCGCTCATCGTGCTGTTGGGCGCTGCCGTGTCGGCGCTGTTCGCCAACGATGGCGCTGCGCTGATCCTGACCCCCATCGTCATGGCCATGCTGGTGGCGCTGGGCTTCTCGCCCGCGGCCACGCTGGCTTTCGTGATGGCCGCGGGCTTCATCGCCGATACGGCGAGCCTGCCGTTGGTGGTTTCCAACCTGGTCAACATCGTGTCGGCCGATTACTTCGAGATCGGCTTCAACCGCTACGCATCGGTGATGGTGCCGGTGAACATCGCCGCCGTGCTGTCGAGCCTCGTCGTGCTGCTGCTGGCCTTCGGGCGCGATGTCCCGGCCCGGTACGACGCATCGCAGCTCAAGGTGCCAGCCGATGCCATCCGTGATCCGCAGACGTTCCGGGCCGGGTGGGTGGTGCTGTGCCTCCTGCTGGTGGGATTCTTCGGTCTGGAGCCGCTGGGCGTTCCGGTCAGCGCCGTGGCGGCCGCCGGAGCGGCCGTGCTGCTGGCGGTCGCGTGGCGGGGCCGGGTGATCAACACCAGTGACGTGCTGCGTGGTGCACCGTGGCAGATCGTCGTCTTCTCGCTGGGCATGTACCTCGTGGTCTACGGGTTGCGCAACGCAGGGCTCACGGCCCATCTTGCGGCCCTGCTCGACCAGCTCGCGGGCATGGGCATCTGGGGGGCAGCGCTGGGTACCGGCTTCCTTGCCGCGGGTCTTTCCTCGGTGATGAACAACATGCCCACGGTGCTGGTGGGTGCGCTGGCCATCGATGCATCGCATGCCGGCGGCGCGGTGAAGGAGGCCATGGTCTACGCCAACGTGATCGGCTGCGACCTGGGCCCCAAGATCACGCCCATCGGCAGCCTGGCCACGCTGCTGTGGCTGCATGTGCTTGCCAAAAAGGGCACCCGCATCGCCTGGGGCTACTACTTCAAGGTGGGCACCGCCATGACCCTGCCCGTGCTGGTCATCACCTTGGCAGCCCTCGCCATCCGCCTGGGGGCGGGCTGAGGCCCATGCTCGCCAGCCATCCTTCTCCCTTCGCGAGGATCACTCCCATGAGCAATGTCACGATCTACCACAACCCCGACTGCGGCACCTCGCGCAACGTGCTCGCGCTCATCCGCAACAGCGGCGTGGAGCCCACGGTCATCGAATACATGAAGACCCCGCCCGACCGGGCCACGCTGGAGCGCCTGATCGCCGCCATGGGCACCCCCGTGCGCGATGTGCTGCGCGAGAAGGGCACGCCCTACGCGGAACTGGGCCTGGCCGACCCGAAGTGGAGCGATGCGCAGTTGATCGACTGCATGCTGCAGCACCCGATCCTCATCAACCGGCCCATCGTGGTGACGCCCGTCGGCACGCGCCTGTGCCGCCCGTCGGAAGCGGTGCTGGACATCCTGCCCGACCCGCAGCAGGGTGCGTTCTCCAAGGAAGACGGCGAACCCGTTATCGACGCGAAAGGCCAGCGTGTCCAGAAATCCTGACCTGCCGAACATCGATCCGGTACGGCTGCGTCCGATCGACCTGCAGCGCCCCCGGCATCAGGGATTGCCGGGGCTGCTCGCATGGAAGGCCTGCCCGAGATCGTCCAGCAGGTCCTGCGGATCCTCCAGCCCCACATGCAGGCGCACGACCGGCCCTCGGCCGCTCCAGTCGGTGACCGTGCGGGCGGTGGCCATCGCGGCCTGGTTGACCAGGCTTTCGTAGCCGCCCCACGAGGCCCCGAGGCCGAAGAGCGCCAGCCCGTCGATGAAGCGGTCCACCTGCGCGGCCGGGGTGCCCGGCTGCCACTCGAACGAGACGAGGCCGTTGGTGCCGTCGCAGTCGCGCCGCCACAGGGCGTGGCCCGGGTCCTCCGGCAGGGCCGGGCAGAACACCTGGCGCACCTGCGGCTGCGCCTGCAGCCAGCGGGCCACCTGCAGCGCATGGCGCTCGTGCATCTGCAGCCGTGCCGACAGGGAGCGCATGCCGCGCAGCACGAGCCAGGCGTCGTCGGGGCTCACCGCCATGCCGAAGGCGTCGCAGCGATCCGCGAGCGGCTGCCACGCCGCCTCGGTGGTGGAGACGGTGCCCATCATCACGTCCGAATGGCCCGAAAGGTATTTGGTGGCGGCCATCACGGACACGTCCGCCCCCAGCGCGAGCGGGCGGTACTGCAGGCCCGATCCCCAGGTGTTGTCCGCCACCAGCAGCGCGCCGTGGGCATGGGCGATGCGTGCCAGTTCCGGCAGGTCGCACATCTCGTAGACGAGCGAAGCGGGGCATTCGGCATACACCATGCGCGTGTCCGGCCGCAGGCCCTGTTCGATGCCGCGGCCGTCCGCCGCGAAGAAGCTGCAGGCGATGCCGTAGGGTTCGAGGAAGCTGCGTGCGAGGTGCCGCACGGGCTCGTACACGCCGTCGGAGAGCAGCACGTGGTCGCCGGGCCGCAGGTACGACAGGAACACCATGCCGACCGCCGCCAGCCCCGTGGGAAAGAGCCGCGTGCGGTGCGCGCCTTCGAGTTCGCTCACCGCGTCTTCCAGCGCGAAGGCGGTCGGCGTGCCGCGCGCACCGTAGGTGAACACGCGCTCGCTGCCGCGGCGCGCCCGCAGGTCGCGCTGCTGCGCGGTGTTTTCGAACAGCACGGTGCTCGCGCGCACGATCGGCGGATTGACCGCGCCGCCGCCGGCATAGCGCGGCGCCTTGCCGCTGTGCAGCAGCCGGGTCTGCGGGCCCGGGGCCTTGTTCTTCTTCGCGGGGGCGTCCATATGGCGCGGCTCCGTTCAGGCCTGGCTGCCGGCCGCTGCATCTGCCGGAGCGTCCGGCAGGCGGAAGGCGTTCAGTTCGTCGGCATCGAGCTGCGCGACGAGACCGGTCTCCCATTCCAGGTAGCGGCGCGCCGCCTCCTTGTTGCCGTCGTGGCGGTCGTGCACGAAGAAGAGGTGGTCGATGCAGTCCGCGTCGCCGGGCAGATCGGGCGTGGCCTCCACGCGCCCGCCTGCGGCCTGCCAGGCCGCGAGGCCGCCTTCGAGCAGCAGCGGGGGCTGCGCGGTGCGGCAGTCGGCGAGCGCCCAGGCGGCCAGCGCGGGCTCGTCGGCGACCACGGCGATCTGGCGCGCCTCGCCGGCCAGGTCCCGTTCCAGGCGCGGCCGGATGGACCAGCGCGCGCCCGGGATGTGCGCCGCGCGGAAGGCCATGCCGGGGCGCAGGTCCACGAGCGCGATGTCGCCGCGCTCCAGGCGCGCGGCGAGCTCCTGCGCGGTGATCCGGCCCAGCGGCGGGGCCTCCGGGGTTTCGGCAGCGGCCGGCGCCGCCAGCGCGAGGCCGCTCTCCAGTCCGCCGGCGAGCACGCTCGCGTCGTGGCCCATCTGGCGCAGCCAGCTCGCCACGGTGGGCGCGCGCGTGCCGTCGGCGTCGAACAGCACCAGCCGCGCACCGCGCACGCCCACGTACTGGTCGAGCGCCTGCATCAGCTGGCCGCCCGGCGTGTGCTGCGCGCCCGGCAGGCTGCCGCGCGCGAATTCCTCGGGCGTGCGCACGTCGCAGAGGAACAGCGTGCGCCGCGGGTCCGCCGCCCAGCCGCGCACGGTCTCCGCATCCACGGTGGGCACGCCGAAGCGCGCGGCCAGCCGCTGCGCCGCTTCGCGCAGCGTGGCGCTGCCGGAACCGTCGGGGTAGCGGCGCATGCCGCCGTGCTCCAGCACATGGTCCGTAAGGTACCAGCCCTGCGTGCCGTTCTCCAGCGCATAGACCGGGTTGGGAATGCCCAGATTGATCAGCGTCTGGGCGCCGATGATCGAGCGGGTCCGGCCCGCGCAATTGATCACGATGGGTGTGGTGTCGTCGGGCACGAGCGAACGCACGCGGTAGGGCAGCTCGCCGTTGGGGCAGCAGGTGGCCGTGGGGATGTTCATCTTGCGGAACTCCGCCACGGGCCGGCCGTCCAGCACCGCCACGGGCGTGCCGGCGTCCAGCATCGCCGCGAGCTGTGCCGCGCTCACGCGGGGCGTGTGGTAGGCGCGCTCGGCCAGCTCCCCGAAGGTCTTGGAGGGCAGGTTGACGCCCGCGAACAGCACGTGGCCCGCGGCCTTCCAGCCCGGCGCGCCGCCGTCCAGCACCGACACCCGGGTGTAGCCCAGCGCCTGCAGCCGCTCGGCCGCACGCCAGGCGACGCTCTCCGGCGCTGGGGCGCCGTCGTCGTACACCACCACGCGCACGCCGGTGCGCGGCACCAGGCGCCGCACGTCCAGTTCCAGCCGGCTCCAGGGCAGCGGCGTGGCGTAGAACAGATGGGCTTCGCCGTACTGGCCGTGTTCCCGCACGTCGAGCAGGGCGATTTCCTCGCCGTCGTGCAGCCAGGTCTTGAGCAGGGAAGGGGCGATGCGTTCGATCGTCATGGAGTGCGTGGCCGCACCGCGCCGGGCGGCGCCTCGCGGCGGCCGCACGGTCCGGATCGGCAATGAAAGGGTGGGGAAGGGAAGGAGGTGCCGGCGCCGGGTCAGCGGCGCGTCTGCACGCCGATGCCCATGGTCGTGCAGGTGCCCTGCTCGAGGTCGTAGCTGGTGCGCTGCGTGAGCGTTTCGAGCGCGCGGCCGTACATGTGCAGGTGGCGGATGACCTGCTCGCCCTCGATCTGCACCGAATGGATGTCCTCCGGCATCAGCGCCACGCCCCGGCCCGGCGCCACCAGCACGCGGCCGCTCTCGCGCAGCGTGCCGACACCGGGCACGGAGCCGTCGTCGGTGCGCTCGTAGAGGCGGTTCACCTCGGTACCCTCCACGGCCGCGATGCAGGCCCAGGTGGTGTGGTTGTGCGGCACGATGAGCTTGCCGGGCCGCATCACGTTCAGGTAGAGCGCGTAGCTCTGGTCCGGGTCTTCGGCGATGAGGTAGCGGGCCTGGGTTTCGCCGGCCTCGGGCGCGGGATAGTCGGCCGCCTGCCAGAGTTCGGGGCGGGCCGCGATGCCTTCCAGGGACGCCAGCACGGCGTCCAGCGCGGGCCGCGTGGGCTCCCGGCCGCCGAGCGCCTCCTTCATGCGGCCGATGGCGTCGCCGACGGCCTGCGTGCGCTGTTCGCGGATGGTTTCCATGGGGAGTCTCCTTGTGTGTCGTGCAGGCACTCTAGCCGCCGCGGAATGCCCGAACAATCCCGCCCGCGCGAGAAAAACCATCAGTACCATTAATGGATGACCACGCTCGACCTCGAACTGCTGCGCTCGCTCGTGGCCATCGTGCAGCACGAGAGCTTCGGCGCCGCGGCCGTGCAGCTCGACCGCACGCAGTCGGCCATCACGCAGCAGATGCAGCGGCTGGAGGAGCAGATCGGGCACCCGCTCTTCGAGAAGCGCGGCCGGCAGAAGCGGCTCACGGACCACGGCGAGCGGCTGCTGGTGTACGCGCGCCACCTGCTGGCCCTCAACGACGAGGCGCTGCGGCACCTGCAGCAGGGCCACCTGGAAGGCACGCTGCGCATTGGCGCGCCGCACGACGTGGCCGACACGATGCTGCCCTCGCTGCTGTCGGAGGTGGTGCGCCATTCGCCGATGCTGCAGCTGGACGTGCACGTGGGGCGCAGCCCCTTCCTCATGGAATCGCTCAAGCGCGGCGAGATCGACATGGCGATCTCCAACCGGCTCGATGCCGACCTGGAGGGCGTGCTGCTGCGCAGCTCGCCGACCGTGTGGCTCTGCGGGGCCGCCTACGTGCACGATCCCGGGCGGCCGCTGCCGATGATCATGGCCGACGGCCCGAGCATCTTCCGGCGGCTGGCCGAAGAAGCATTGGACGATGCCGGCGTGCCCTGGGTGGCGCGCTACACCTCCAGCAGCCTCATCGGCATCCGGGCGGCGCTGCGCGCGGGGCTGGGCGTGACGGCGCGCGGCGTCGAGCAGCTCGACGGCGAACTGCGCGTGCTGGGCCCGGCCGAAGGGCTGCCGGCCCTGCCGGACGTGGTCTACCGCCTCTACGTGCGCAGCCGCGTGGTGAATCCGCTCACGCGGCGGGTGTTCGCGCTGATCCGCGACCGGCTGGAGGGCGGCGGGCCGCTGCCGGCGCCTGCGCACGCCCGCTGAGCCGGCGGGCCGGCCGCATCCATCAGAAAAGCTTATCGGATTTCCTGGGCGGGTACCTCGATCCGCCGGCACGTGGCTGACATCATGAATCCAACCACACCAGGAGACCCGCCATGTTCCGTATCCCCGATTCCCGATCGTCCCGCCTGTGCCGCGCCGCCACCGGCCTCGTGCTGGGGCTGGCCTGCGCCCTGGCCGCCACGGCGCATGCGCAGGTGCTGCCGAAGGCCGGCGACTTCCCGAACCAGCCGATCCGCCTCGTCTCGCCGTTCCCGCCGGGCGGCGGCAACGACTTCCACATGCGGCTGGTGAGCAACGAACTCGCGGCCATCACCGGGCAGCCGGCCGTGGCGGAGAACCGCGCCGGCGCGGGCGGGAACATCGGCGCGAAGTACGTGGCAGACAGCAAGGCGGACGGCTACACGGTGCTGCTGTCGCAGGTGTCCACCATGGCGGTGAACCCGGCGCTCTACCGCGCTCCCGGCTTCGATCCGCTCAAAAGCTTCGTGCCGGTCACCCAGGTGAACGCGGCGCCGCTCGCGATCGTCGTGGCCGCCAACTCGCCGATCAAGACGATGGCCGACCTGCGCGCGAAGGCGCGGGCCGACGGCGAACGGCTGACCTACGCCACGCCCGGCAACGGCACGCTCTCGCACCTCGTGGGCGTGGTGCTGGAGAAGGACGCCGGCATCGCGCTCACGCACGTGCCCTACCGCGGCGCGGGCCCGGCGCTGGCCGACCTGATGGGCGGGCAGGTCGCGCTCATGATCACCTCCACTTCTTCCGTGGCCAGCCACATCCAGCAGGGCATGGTGCGCGCGATCGCCGTCACCAGCCCGCGCCGCATCGGCGTGTTCAAGACCGTGCCGACGCTGGAAGAGCTGGGCATGAAGAACATGACCTACGAGGACTGGTACGGCTTCTTCGTGCCGGCCGGCACCCCGCCCGAACGCGTGGCGTACCTGCACGAGGCCATCACGCGCGCGCTCAAGAGCCCTGCGGTGGACCGGAAGATCGTGGAGGCCGGCGGCGAGGCCGTGGCCGGCACGCCCGAACAGCTGGCGGCGCAATTGCGGGAGGATCTGCAGCGATGGGCGCGGGTGGTGAAGCTGTCGGGCGCCTCGGTAGACTAGCGGCGGGGTGCCGGGAGCGGCGATGCCCTACCATCCCTCCATGGCGTATCCCTCCCGTTTCTGGGCTGAACTGTCCACCCGTGATTTCTCCGAGGCGCAGGCCTCGGGCCTGGCGGCGCGCACCGTGGCGGTGCTGCCGGTGGCGGCCGTCGAGCAGCACGGGCCGCACCTGCCGCTCGGTGTGGATGCCACGCTGCTGCATGGCGTGATCGATGCCGCGCTGCCGCTGCTGCCGGCGGATCTGCCGGTGCTGTTCCTGCCGCCGCAGGACGTGGGCTTCAGCACCGAGCACACGTCGTTTCCCGGAACGCTCACGCTGTCGCCGGCCACGGTGATCGCGCTCTGGAGCGAGCTGGGCGCCTGCGTGGCGCGCGCGGGCGTGAAGAAGCTGCTGCTCTTCAACGGCCACGGCGGGCAGGTGAGCGTGATGGACATCGTGGCGCGCGAGCTGCGCCAGCGCCACGGCCTGCTGGTCTACAGCGCGAGCTGGTTCAGCCTGCCGCTGCCCCAGGCGGTGCAGGGGCTGTTCAGCGCCGAGGAGCACCGCTTCGGCATCCACGCCGGGCAGATCGAGACCTCGATGATGCTGCACCTCGCGCCGGGCACCGTGCGCATGGCGCATGCCAAGAACTTCCGCTCCACCTCGCAGGACCGGGCGGAGCGCTATGCCCTGCTGGGCAACGGCCGCAGCGCGAAGATGGGCTGGGCGATCGAGGACTACCACCCGTCGGGCGCGGTGGGCGATGCGGCCGGCGCCACGGCCGAGAAAGGCCGCGCCGTGGTCGAGGCCGCAGCGGCCCAGCTGGCGGTGCTGCTCGGCGAGATCCACGACCTGCCGGACGGCACGCTGGCTGCCCCGCCCGGGCGGTGATGCGGCGCCGGGCCGCGGCGTGGGTCGGGCGCGGCCCGGGCCGTGGCCTGCTTCCGCCCGCTCAGGCGTGCGTCGCCCAGCCCGCGTGCTCGGGCGTGTCGAGGTGCGGCAGCGCGTTGAAGGTCTGCAGCATCAGCCGCTTCGGGGCGATGCTGAATTCGGTCACCGCGGTATTGCGGATGCGCATGTTGAGCGCGATCGTCACCTCCGGCGGGGTGGAGAGCACCGCGCCCACCGCCGTGGAGATCGGCCCGCCGCTGGAGACCAGCAGCACGTTCTGGCCCGCGTGGTGGCGCCGGACGTGGTCCAGCACCGTGCGCACGCCGTCCGAGAAACCCGTCCAGCTCGGCATGCCGGCCGGGCTGATGGTGCCGCCCATCCATTGCGCGAGCGCATCGCAGAGCAGGCGGAAATGCTGCCGGTACAGCTCGGGCGTGTCGGCGGGCGGCAGGGGCTGGGGATGGATGGCCGCGATCAGGGCGGCGCTGTCGTATTCGTTGAGCGTGGGCAGGGCCTGCAGCGGCTCGGGGGCCGCCTGCAACCCTTCGGCGATGCCCGCCAGCGTCTGCGCATGGCGGCTCAGGGTGCCGGTGTAGACGGCATCGAAGCGCATGCCGCGCTCGCGCCAGTAGGCGCCCAGCCGCGCCGCCTGCTCGTGGCCGCGGGCGCTGAGCTGGTCGTAGTCCTGGGCGCCGAAGGAGGCCTGCGCATGGCGCACGAGGTAGAGGGTTCCCATGCACGGCAATGTGGCAGAGCGGCCGGCCGCGCCGTGTCGCGGCAGCGACGGGGTGTCGCGGAGGCGCCGCAATCCGTGTCTCCGGCCTTCGCCGCCGGAGGGCCGCGCCTCCGTCAGTGGCCGGCCGCGGCCAGCACGCCCGCGAACGCCTGCGCGTCCACGTTGCCGCCCGTGAGCGGCAGCCCGACCACCTGGCCCGCGATGCGGCCCTGCTCCTGCAGCGCGGCGGCCAGGGCGGCGGCGCCCGCGCCCTCGGCCACGTTGTGCGTGTCGGCGAACAGCGCGCGCATGGCGGCTGCCACCTCGTCGTCGGTCACGCGCACCACGCGGTCCAGCCCGGGCGCGAGGATGGCCAGCGCCTCCGGGTCCGCCACGCGGCAGGCCATGCCGTCCGCGAGCAGCGTGGAGACGGGCGCCTCCACCACGCGGCCGGCCGCGATCGAGTCCGCATAGGTGGTGGCGTGGGCGCTCACCACGCCCACGATGCGCACGCCGTGCCCCAGCGCCCGCTTGGCGGCGAGGGCCGAGCAGGCGCCGGAGCCCTGGCCGATGGGCACGTAGGCCACGTCCATGCGCGGCACCGCGCGCAGGAACTCCCACCAGTAGGTGGCCACGCCGCGCAGCAGGTCGGCGTGGAAGCTCGGCACCATGTGCGCGCCGCGCTCGGCCGCCAGCTGCATGGCATGCTCGCGCGCTTCCTGGAAATCCTGGCCGTGCTCGATGAGCGACACGCCCAGGGCGCGCATGGCGGCGTTCTTCTCCACCGAGTTGCCATGCGGCACGACGATGGTGCAGGCCACGCCGTGGCGGCGCGCGGCCCAGCCCATGCTCTGGCCGTGGTTGCCGCGGGTGGCGCTGATCACCTCGCGCGGCATGTCCCCGCGGCGCGCGAGCTGGTCGAAATAGGTGAGGCCTCCACGGATCTTGAACGCGCCCACGGGCGTGTGGTTCTCGTGCTTGATCCAGCATTCGGCGCCCAGGCGCTCGCCGAGCAGCGCCCAGCGGTACTGCGGCGTGGGAGCGAACTCGGCATAGACCACGTCCGCCGCGGCCTCGATGTCGGCGAGGCCCGGCAGCGCCGCGTGGGTGCGGGCGGATGCATCGAGCGCGGAAGCGGGCAGGGCGGCGTTCATGGCGTGGCCTTTCGTTCGGTGAAGAGGATCTTGAGGGCGAGCACGCCGAGCACCGTGCCCATGAGGTAGCGCTGCGCGCGCATCCAGCCGGCGCTGCGGTGCAGGAAGCGGGCGACGCGCGCGGCGAACAGCACCAGCAGGGCATTGACCAGCGCGCTGATGGCGATCTGCAGGGTCCCCAGAGTGAAGGTCTGCGCGAGCCACAGGCCGCGCTCCGGATGCAGGAACTGCGGGAAGAACGCGACGTAGAACATCGCCACCTTCGGGTTCAGCGCGCTCGTGAGAAAGCCCATGAGGACGAGCTTGCGCGGCCCGTCGTGCGGCAGGTCGCGCGCCTCGAACGGCGCGCTGCCCCCGGGCTTCACGGCCTGCCATGCCATCCACAGCAGGTAGGCCGCGCCCGCGATGCGCAGCACGTCGAAGGCGAGCGGCACGGCCACCAGCAGGGCCGACAGGCCCAGCGCCGTGGCCAGCAGGTGTACGCCGAAGCCGGCCACCACGCCCGCGAGCGAGAGCAGGCCGGCGCGCGGCCCCTGGGTGAGGCTGCGCGAGACGCAATAGACCATGTTGGGGCCGGGCGTGAGCACGAGCACCAGCGCCGCGAGCGCGAAGAGCAGGAGTTCCTGCGGGGTGAAGGCGAGGGCGGACATCATGGGCGGTTCTCCGAAGGCAGGGTTGCGCAGGTGACGGTGCCGAGCGGCGTGGCGAAGGTCGCCACGAGGCGCGGCGAAGGCGACCGGGCGGCGGGCGCGCGCAGCAGCCCCTGCACGCCCGCCGCGGCGCACGCGCTCTGCAGCGCCGCCGCATCGGGGTGCTCCAGCGCCAGCGACAGCAGGGTGACGCCGCTGTCCGGCAGGCTGTGGCACGGATGGCGCTCGCCCCACTGGATCAGCGTGGGCAGGCAGCCGTCCATCAGCCGGGCGCCATCGGGCCGCACGGTGATGCGCCACTCCAGCAGGCCGAACGGCGTGGGGCGCCCGGCGGTGATGACCTCGCCCCGGTCCACGCCGCGCGCGGCCAGCGCGGCGTGCGCGGCGGCGATGTCGGGCACCGAGGCCACCCAGTGCACCAGTTGCGGGCCGTGCCGCGCCACCTGCGCGCGCAGGGCTTCGTCGTCCATGTCGAACCATCGTTGGCGGCCCGGCGGCAGCGTGGGCCGGGCCTGCGGATCGATCGCGATGATCTCCAGGTAGGCGCGCGGGTGCGCGGGGCCGGAGACGTTCAGCAGCCGGTTGTGCGTGCCCATGAGCGGGTGCGCGCCGCCGGCCGCCGGCTCCACCCCCAGGGTCCGGCGGCACCAGCGGCTGCCCTCGTCCAGCGAAGCGGCCACCACCACGAGGTGGTCGAGGCACGCGGCCTGGGCCGGATCGAACGTCGAAGGGCTCACAGCAGCACCTGCCCGTCCACGCAGGTGACGGAGCCGCCGCCCACCCAGATGTGCTCGCCGTCCTGCTCGACGTGCACGCGCCCCGCGCGGCCCAGGGCGGTCCCCTGGCTGGCGATGTAGCGCGGCGGCGCGAGGTGGGCGCCGATCAGCCATTGCGCGAGCGCGGCGTTCAGGCTGCCCGTCACCGGGTCTTCGGCCAGGCCGTTGTTGCCGGGGAAGAAGGCGCGCACCTCGAAGTCCGGCAGGTCCGCGCCCGCCGGCGCATGGCTGCCGATCACGCCGACCTTGCCGCGCGGGCCCACCACGCCGACGTCGAGCGCGCCGAGCACGGCCCCGTCGGGGCGCAGCGCGAGCACCGCCTCGGCCGAGGCAAGCAGCACGCCGCGCCAGTTCGGGCCGTTGTCGCACCAGGCATGGCCCACGATGTCGGTGCGCGCGATCCCCAGCCCGCGGGCGATCCGTTCCACGTCGGCTTCGTCCAGCGGGCCGCTTTTGAGCAGCGGCGGGGCCGCGAAGGCCAGCCGGTGGCCGTCCTGCCGCAGCGTCACCGCGCCCACGCCGCATTCCTGCACGATGCGGCCCGGCGTGCGCGGCTGCCCGCCGGCCTCCAGCCAGGCATGGCAGCTGCCGAGCGTGGGATGGCCCGCGAAGGGCAGCTCCCGGCCGGGGCAGAAGATGCGCACCCGGTAATCGGCGCCCGCCGCGCGGCCTTCCTCGCTGGGCGGCAGCAGGAAGGTGGCTTCGGAGAGGTTGGTCCAGTTCGTGAAATGCTGCATCTCCTCGGTGGAGAGGCCCTCGCCGTCGAGCACCACGGCCAGCGGATTGCCGAGGTAGGGGCGTTCGGTGAAGACGTCGACTTGCTTGAACGGGCGCTGGCGCATGGGGGCTCCTCGGAAAGAAACGGACAGACAACGAAAGAAAAGCGGCCGTGCGACTGGACGCCTCTGGCCCGGCACGGGCGCGGCCCTCCCCGGCGGCCGTCCTGGCCGCCGTGCGATGCGGGAGCTGGCGCCCGGCCGGAGGGCCGGATGCCAGCGCGTCAGGCGAGCGGCTGGTCCAGCACGCCCAGGGCGCCGCTGCGCGCGCGCAGCGCGGCGAACCAGCGCTCCAGGTGCGGCCGGGCGGGGCGGTCCTGCGGCAGTCCCCACCAGCGGTGGATCTCGCAGCCCACGGGGATGTCCGCCATGGTGAAGCGGTCGCCCGCCAGGTAGGCATGCCGGGCCAGGTGCGCGTCGAGCAGTTCCATCAGCGGCTCGGTGGCCGCCACCGAGCGGGCGATCGCCGCCGGGTCGCGCTGCGCCGCGGGCGTGCGGACCCACTGCAGGAACGCGTCGCGGCCGGCCGGGTTGAGCGTGGTCTGCTGCCAGTCCATCCACTGCTCGGCGAGGAAGCGCGTGGGCAGGTCCTCGGGGTACAGGTCACCCGGCGCATGGCGCGCGCAGAGGTAGCGCACGATGGTGTTCGATTCCCAGAGCGTGGTGCCCTCGTTCTCGATGAGCGGCACGAGGCCGTTGGGATTGAGCGAGAGGAACTGCGCTTCGCGCACGAGCCCGAACTGGCCGCCCGCGTCGGTGCGCTGCAGCTCCAGCGACAGCTCCTGCGCGGCCCACACGACCTTGCGCACGTTGATGGACGATGTCCGTCCCCAGAGCCGCAACATCGCGTCAGGCCTCCACGGCCTGCGGCAGGCGCGCGCGGATGGCGGCCGCCAGCGCGGCGATGCCGTCCTGGATCTGCTGCGCGCTCGCGGTGACGAACGACAGGCGCAGCGTGCGCGTGTCGGGGTTGTCCGCATAGAAGGCCGCGCCGGGCACGAAGGCCACGTTGCGCTCCACCGCCTCGGGCAGCAGCTCCAGCGCGCTCATGCCTTCCGGCAGGCGCGCCCAGAGGAACATGCCGCCGTCGGGCCGGTTCCAGGTCACGCCCAGGCCCTGCATTTCCCGGTCCATCGCGGACAGCATCGCGTCGCGCTGCTGCTTGTAGAGCGCGCGGATGGTGGGCACGTGGCGGTCCAGGAAGCCGCCCTTCATCACTTCGGACACCATGCGCTGGTTGAAGCCCGGCGTGTGCAGGTCGGCCGCCTGCTTGGCCTGCAGCAGCTTGGGGTAGAGCGCGTGCGGCGCCACCAGGAAGCCCAGGCGCAGGCCGGGGGCCAGCACCTTCGAGAACGAGCCCAGGTAGATGCAGCCTTCCGGATTGCGCGCGGTGAGCGGCAGCGGCGGGGCCTGGTCGAACCACAGATCGCCGTAGGGGTTGTCCTCCACCAGCGGCAGGCCCAGCTCGGCGGCCTTGGCGGAGATCGCCACGCGGCGCGCCTCGCTCATCGTGCGGCCCGTGGGGTTCTGGAAGTTGGGCAGCAGGTACATGAAGCGCGCGCGGCCATCGCCCGTGCCGGCCTTGGCGGCGAGGTCGTCCACCAGCGGGCCCTCGTCGTCGCTCGCCACGCTGTGCACGTCGGGCTCCATGGGCGTGAAGGCCTGCAGCGCGCCGAGGTACGTCGGGGTCTCCACGAGCACGCGGCTGCCCGCGTCGATGAGCACCTTGGCCACCAGGTCGAGGCCCTGCTGCGAGCCGGTGGTGATCAGGATCTGGTCGGGCGACACGTCCCAGGGCAGGAAGTCGGCCACGGCCTCGCGCAGCGGCAGATAGCCCTCGCTCGCCGCGTACTGCAGCGCCGAGGCGCCGTCCTGGCCCAGCACCGCCGCGCACGCCTGCGCGAAATCGTTGACCGGGAAGGTCTTGGGGGAGGGCAGGCCGCCCGCCAGGCTGATGATGCCGGGCTTCTCGGTCACTTTCAGGATCTCGCGGATCACCGAGGGGTTCATCTTGGCGGCGCGTTGGGCCAGGGTCCAGGTCGTCATGGAAATCATCTCCTGCGGCACGCCCCGGAAGGAAAGGGGCCGTGCCTCGTGCGTGTCGTCGTTATCGAAAAAAGCCGTCGTGCGGCCGGTCGGAGGGGCAAGGGGTGGGCCCCGCCAGGAAAAGAGCTTAACTGCGCGGCGCTCAAGCCGTCACCATCCAGGCGGCGGTGGCCGCCAGCACCGCCGCCATGCCGCGGTTGAACCACAGCAGGCGGTGGCCGCGGGCCAGCCACTGGCGCAGCAGCGCACCGGTGGCGGCATAGAGGAAGTTGCTCGCGAGGGCGAACGCCACCATCACCGGCACCACCACGGCCAGGCGCGGCAGGCTGTCGGGCCGGCCGGCCACCCAGCCCGCCACGATGGTGAGCGCCAGCAGCCAGGCCTTGATGTTCACGAACTGCAGGGCCGCGCCCGCCCAGAAGCCGATGTCCATGCGGGCCGCGTCGGCGTCGGCGAGCCGGCCGCTGCGCGAGAGCTTCCAGGCCAGCCAGAGCAGGTAGGCGATGCCCACCGCCTTGATGGCGGTGCGCAGTGCCGGGGCGGCCACCACCAGCCCGCCGACGCCCGCGGCGCACACCAGCAGCAGCGCCGTCCAGCCGAGCGGCACCGCGCACACGAAGCGCATCGCCGGGCGCAGGCCGCGGTTCGCCGCGATGGCGGTGGACAGCGTGGTGTTGGGGCCGGGCGAGAAGCTCATGGCGGCCGCCAGGATCAGAAGCGCGGTGAATTCGACCAAAGGCATGGGCAGGGACGGGATGGCGGGGTGGATACGGTGTGGCGTGTGGACCACTGTAGGCAGAATTCCGATACAGTACCGATACAGACAGCTGCACAAGCTCATGCGCTGTGCTGGTGCGAGGGCCGACACAGTTCCGGCCTGCGTTCTCCCGCACCCTCCCGCCCGATCCCTGGAAAGAACCCGCATGCTCACCCGCACGCCCGAACGCACCCTGACCGAGCAGCTCGCCGATCGTTTCGCGGAGCGCATCCGCAGCCGGCTGCTGCCGGTCGGGGCGCGGCTGCCCTCGGTGCGCGAGTGCGCCCGGCAGCAGGGCGTGAGCACCCACACCGTGGTGGCCGCCTACGACCAGCTGCTCGCGCAGGGCCTCGTGGAGGCCCGCCGCCAGCGCGGCTTCTTCGTGCGCGACGCGGTGCAGAAGTCCCCATCCTCCCTGCCGGGTCCGGCCGCGGGCACGGCGCCCGGCAAGGGCAGCGGCCCGGCCGGCGGCGGCTCGCCCCTGGGCGCCGCCGTGCTGCCGATGTCGGGCTCGCGCATCAACGCGACCACGCTGATCCGGGGCATGTTCCACCAGGCGTCGTCCAAGCCGCAGCCCGGCGCCGGCGTGTTCCCGCCGGGCTGGCTGGAGGATGCCCGCTTCATGCCCGCCGCGGTGCGCCGCGTCACCGCGGGCCGCGCCCTGCAGGACGGATCGCTGGTCTACGGCGAGCCGCGCGGCGACGCCGGCCTGCGCTCGGCGCTGGCGCGGCGCCTCGCGGACCTCAACGTGCCCGTGGAGCCGGAGCGGATCATCACCACCGTCGGCGCCACCCACGCGCTGGACATCGTCAGCCGCACGCTGCTGAAGGCCGGCGACCCGGTGATGGTGGAGGAGCCCGGCTGGTCGGTGGAGTTCGCGCGGCTCGACGCGCTCGGCATGCGCGTGCTGCCCGTGCCGCGCGGACCGCTCGGGCCGGACCTGGACGTGATGGCGCGCTACTGCGAGGCCCACGCACCCAAGCTGTTCGTGAGCGTGAGCGTGCTGCACAACCCCACGGGCTACAGCCTCTCGCCCGGCCACGCGCACCGCATCCTGCAGCTCGCCCACCGGCACGGCTTCCACATCGTCGAGGACGACACCTACGGCCACATCGCGCCGGACCATGCCACGCGGCTGTCCGCGCTCGACGGCCTGCGCCGCACCATCTACGTGAACGGCTTCGCGAAGATCCTCGCCCCCAACTGGCGCGTGGGCTACCTCGCCGCGCCGCCCGAGCTGGTCGAGCGGCTGCTGGACACCAAGCTGCTGTCCACCCTCACCACGCCTTCCATCCTGGAAAAGGCCCTGGCGCTGTGCATCGAGCAGGGGCAGCTGCGGCGCCATGCCGAGCGCATGCGCCTGCGGCTGGCCCAGGCGCGCGCGCGCAGCGTGCAGGTGGCGCTGGAGGCCGGCCAGCGTTTCGCGGCCGAGCCCGCGGGCATGTTCGGCTGGGTGGAGACGGGCGTGGACACCGACATGCTCGCCCAGCGCATGCTCGACGAGGGCTACCTCATCGCCCCGGGCGCGCTGTTCCACGCCACGCGCCGGCCGTGCACGCTCATGCGCATCAACTTCACGACCACGCAGGATCCGGCGTTCTGGAAGGCGTTCCGGCGGGCCGCGGGCACGCAGGGCTGACCGCCACCCAGGCGCGGCGCGGCCTGCGGACACGCCGCCGCGGAGGTCAGCGGCCCGGCCGCTCCACTTCCAGGTCCGAGATCACGCGCAGCAGCGCGCGGTTCACCTCTTCCAGGTCCAGCTCCTGGGCCTCGCAGAGCTGGCGGACCGCGGCGGCATCCTCCGATTCGAGCGCGCAGGCCATCTCCAGGCTCGCGGCGTACGGGCCGGTGTGCAGCACGGCCGCGTCGTAGATGCGTTCGGAGAGCGGAAGGCGCCGCAGCACGGTGCCGAGCGGCTCGGAGAGCAGTTCGCCGAGCTGCGAGAGCAGGCCGCAGAGGTACACCTCGCGGCGCAGGTCGTTCTCCACGCCGGCATCGAGCAGCCGCTCGGTCAGGTGCGCGCGGATCACCATGGATTCGCGGATGGGCTGCAGGTTGGGGTCGGTGCTCGCGTGCGGCAGCTGGTCTCCCAGCCAGCGCTGCAGCGAGCCGTAGCCCATCATCACGAGGCCGCGCCGCAGCGAATCCACGCCCGTGCGCAGGCCGAGCGCGGCCGAGTTGGTGTAGATCATGAAGCGGTAGGCGAGCACCGGATCCTCGCCGAGGATCTGCTCGAACGCCTCCAGCGACTGTTCCGCATCGATCGCCCGCATGAGCTTGAGCACCGTGGCGTGCGCCGGCTGCGGCTGCTGGTGGCGCAGGCTGTAGAGCACGTCTTCCGACGGCCAGCCCGCGATCGCGAGCGCGCCGTGCCGGTCCAGGCAATGCTCCATGAGCGGACGGCTCGCGACGTTCTCGTACATCTGCCCCGCGATCACCGGGCTGGGTTCGGCGGCCGCCCCGCGGATCGCGCCGCCGGCCGCGCGCAGCGCCGCCATGGCGTCGGCGGCGGAGAGCGTGAGCAGGCTGTTGTCGAAGCACGAGGCCACCTCGGCGGGCGGCAGGCGTTCCAGCGGGCCGCGCCACACCAGCTTCAGGCCCCGCTGGTGCGCGGCGCGCACACGGGTGAACAGGTCGGCGTCGGCGAGCCAGGCGTCGGGCACGCTGATCCAGGGCGAGCCGCGCGGCGCCTGCGCGAGCAGGTCGATGAGCAGCTGCGGGCTCTGCGGCGACAGCAGCAGCGGCGGCGAGGACGCGCTCCAGAGCTCCTGCAGCGTGCGCAGCAGGTGGGGCGCATCGACCACCGCCTCGCCCGCGGTGTGCACGTGCAGCTGCACGGCCGTGAGGCGGCGCGCCGCGTTCCAGAGGGGACGGTATCCGAGGATCAGGCTGCCGAGGACGGATTGGACCATGTGTGGGCTTTGCGGTGCGGCCGGGCCCGGCGGAGTGCGCGGGACCCAGGTTCCCCGCTTGTCTCGTTCGGCTTAGCCGATGTAATTGAACAGCGACAGCTTCTGCACCTGCGCATAGGACTGCAGCGCCGCCTGGTAGCCGGTCTGGTTGTTCTGGAAATCGGAGATGCCCTTGATCATATCGAGATCCTCCGCGCGCGAGCGGTCGGCCTCGAGCTGGTCCGCGCGCTTGTCCTGGTCGCCCGTGATGCGGTCGGCGCGGTTGAGCAGTTCGCCCGCGTAGCCGCGCATGTTGTGGATGCGCTCCAGGCCGATGTCGATGTTGTTCAGCGCCTGCCCCACGGCCTGCGCGGCGGCGTTGCTGTTGCTGGCACTGCCGATGTCGCGCACGGCCTGGTCGATGCTGCTGAAGATGCTGGCGCTCGGCTTGAGGGAGATCGTGTCGCCGTTGGCTGGCGAGAAGTTGTAGGTGCCGTCGGCCTGCCTGGTGGGCGTGCCGGTGATGTTGAACGTCACCCCCGGAATGCCGGTCACCGCGATCGACACGGGCTTGTCCGTCGGGAAGTCCGGCACCGTGACGGGCGCGGACGCCACCCCCGTCGTGGTGTTGGTGATCGTGTAGGTGGCCGTGGTGGTGCCGGCCGTGGCGCCGGGGCCCACGCCGCTGAAGACGATCTGGTAGTCGTTGCCCGTCACGAGCGCGGTGTTCACCGCCTTCACGCCATCGGTGGTCAGCGCGCGGCCGTTGGGGATGTCGCTCACCGATGCGGTGTAGACGCCGTCGCGCTTGGGCTGGAACATGAAGGCGGATTCGCCGTCCAGCGCCATCGGCAGCGAGGTGGCCGATCCCGAGGCCTGGCCGGGCAGCCCCGCGAAGCTGTAGTCGGGACTGCCGGACTGCGGTCCCAGGAAGGGTGCGAGGGCGCTGCCCAGCGCGCCCAGCAGCGGCAGGCCGTTCGTGTCCTTGCGGTTGACCATGTCGGAGAGCTGCTCGCGCAGCCCCTGCACCTGGTTCATGATGGTCTTGCGGTCCTCGGGCTTGAGCGAACCACCGCCCGCGCTCACGATCAGCTGGCGCAGCTCCTGCACGATGTCCACCGCCTGGCCCAGCGTGGATTCGGCCTGGGTGACGGTGTTGCGGGCGTTCTCCAGGGCCCGCTGCTCGCTCTGCACGCGCGAGATGCGCGTGATCGCGCGTTCGGCCTGGGCCGCGGCCACCGGGTCGTCGCTCGCGCGCACCACGCGCTTGCCGGAGGTAAGGTTCTCCTGCAGGTTGGAGAGCGCGGTCTGGCGCTGCGACAGGTTGCGCAGTGCGTTTTCGTACTGGTTGGCGCTGGCGGTGCGGTAGAAGGTGCTCATGGCGTGCTCCGGGGGGCCGGGGGCGTTGTGGCGCGGGCGGCGTCAGCGGCCCATCGTCTGGATCAGGTTGTCGAAAATGCTCTGCGCGATCTGCAGCACCTTGGCCGAGGCCTGGTAGGCCTGCTGGTACTGGATCAGCTTGGCGGCCTCCTCGTCCAGGTTCACGCCCGCCACGGCGGAGCGGTCGCGTTCGAGGTTGGTGGAGATCGTGGAAGAGACGTCCGAGGCGTACTTCGCGTTCTGCATGCGCGTGCCCACCTGGGCCATGAGCCCGGCGTAACCGTCGCTCATCGTGGCGTCATCGAACATCTTCAGGTCGCCGAGCGCATCGATCGCCGAGGCGTTGCCGGCATTGCGCTTGTAGGCGTCGCCGTATTGCGCGTCCAGCGCGTTGCCCACCTTCACGGTGTCGCCGGTGCCCGGCGTGCCCTTGAGGGTGATCTGCCAGCCGTCGATGGTGATGGGCTGGCCCGGCGTGTAGGCGAGGCCCGTGGTGCCGGTGGCCGGCACCGTCGACCCGGTCACGCCGTAGGTGGTCGGAGGGCCTGCGGTGAAGGTGAGGGTGACGCCGTTCGGTGTCGGGGGGGGCGTGTAGGGGCTGGTGGCCGCCTTCACGGAGCTGAGCTGCAGCGAGCCGGCGTTCGCCGCGCCCATGGCGGCGTTGACGGGGCTCGCGGCGGCGAGATCGCGCGGCGACAGCACCTTGGCCTCGATGTCCCGGGCCGCGCTGCTGAACGGCCGGAACATCACGCGCTCGCCGGCCCCGCCCGCGGCGGTCAGGTTGAACGTGAGGCCGTCGATCTGCTGGCTGGACAGGTCCGCCAGGCTGGTGAAGCCGGTGGCCTTGCCGTCGGAAAGGCGCACCACCTGGCCGGCGGGCGGCGTGGTGAAGCGCACCTCGTAGTCGGAGGCCGCGAACTTCGTCGAGTCCGAGAACGCCACGGTGCCGGCCGCCGAGCCGCTGGTGTAGCCCGGCATGCTGGCGGGCACGGTGAACAGGTCCTTGCCGGCCTGCCCGTCCAGCGTGAGGCCGAGCTTGTGCTGCGCGTTCATCGTCATGCCGATGGCCTGCGCCATGCGGCCCAGCAGGTTGCGGCCCTCGGCCAGGTCGTTGTTGTGGAAGCGCAGCAGGCCGGAGAGCTCGCCGCCGCCGAGCATGCCGTCGTCCAGCTCGATGGGTTTGATGCCGGGCGGGCTGAAATACACCTTGAGCTGGCCGCTGCCCGGGAACATGCTCGATTCCTGCACGTCCAGCGGCGTGGCCGTCGTGCCCAGCACCAGCGGCTGGCTGCCCGCCACGAACAGGCCCACCGTGCCGTCGTCAGCCGCCACCTGGGTGGTCTGCACGTAGCGGTTGATCTCGCGGATGATCTGGTCGCGCTGGTCCAGCAGGTCGTTGGGCGTCTGCCCATTGCCTTTCACGCGTGCGATCTGCTCGTTCACGCTCGCCATCTGCTTGGCCAGGGCGTTGAGCGCGTTCACGTCGCCCGTGAGCTGTTCCTTCACCGTGTACTGGATCTCGTCCAGCCGCCCGGCCGACGAGCGCATGCGCGCGGCGGTCTCGTCCATGCGGGTGATGGAGACCGTGCGCGCGGTCATGTCCATGGGCGAGGCCACCACGTCCTTGAACGAGTTGAGCATGTCGGTGATGGCCGCGCCCAGCCCGCTGGTGCCGCCGCCGAACACGTCCTGCATCTGCGACAGCCGCTCCGCGCGGGTCTTGTCGGCAGACTGCACGGAATCCGCCGCTGCCGCCTGCCGCGTCAGCAGCTCGTTGTGGTTGCGCAGGATGGTCTGCACGTCCACGCCCTGGCCGATGTAGCCGCCACCCGTGAACTGCCCCTGCACGGTCTGCAGCGACAGCGTCTGCCGCGAGTAGCCCGCGGTGTTGACGTTGGCGATGTTGTGGCCCGCGGTCTGCAGGGCCACCTGGTTGGCGAGGAGCGCGCGCGCTCCGACGTTCAGCAGGCTCATAGGTGTTCACACGCCTTCATGCCGAGGGCCCCACGCGCAGCGTGCTGTGGATGGCCCGGCTCAGCTTGTGCGCGTATTCGGGGTCGGTGGCGTAGCCGGCCTTCTGCAGCTCGGCCGCGTAGGCCACGGCCGAATGCGTCTTGCTGCGGGCCTTCTCGTAGCGCGGGTTGTCGTTGATCAGGCGCGCGTAGTCCTTGAAGGAGTCCTCGTAGGAGTCGTAGGCGCGGAACTTGGCCGTCACCTTGCGCGGCGTGCCGTTGACGTATTCGGTGGTGGTGATTTCCGCCACCTTGCCCGTCCAGCCCTTGCCGGCCTTGATGCCGAACAGGTTGAACGAATTGCTGCCGTCCCTGCTGCGGATCTCGCTCTTGCCCCAGCCCGTCTCGTGGCCGGCCTGGCCGAGCATGAAGCTCGCGGGAATGCCGCTCTCCTGCGCCACGCGCTCGGCGGCCTCGCGGTGGTGCTGCACGAAGCCGTCGCGGCCCTTGGGGGCCGGCGCATACGCGTTCGCCGCCGCGGCGGCGCGGGCCGCGGAGGGGGCCTGCAGGCTCAGCGTGGACGGCGGGGAAAACGCCGGCGCGGCCTCCTGGCCGCTGCCGATCTGGCGGGTGAGCTGGCGCTGGATGGCTTCGGAGAGGCCGCCCGGCAGGCCCGACATCTGCACCGAGAACTGCTGGTCGAGCATGTCCTGGCCCAGGTTGCCCTGCTCGCCCTCCATCAGGCCCGACTTCATCGTCGCCTCGCGCATGCTCTTGATCATCTCGCGCATGAACAGCGACTCGAACTGCTTGGCCGCTTCCTTGGCGGCCTTCGGGTCGTTGCTTCCGGCCTGGAACTTCAGCGCGTCCAGCGAGCGGGCGTCCACCGCCAGCGCGTTGGAGGCCGTGGCGGGGGCGGAGGAGGTCAGGCTGAGCGACATGGTGGTCTCCCGGCGGTCAGGCGGAGGCGGAGGCGGACGCGGCGGCCATCAGATGACCTCCAGCTCGGCGTTGAGTGCGCCCGCGGCCTTGATGGCCTGCAGGATGGCCAGCAGGTCCTGCGGCGTGGCGCCCAGCGTGTTGAGCGCGCGCACCACGTCGGCGAGCTGCGGCGACGGCGGCATCTGGATGATGTTGCCCGGCTCCTGCTTCACCGTGATGTCGCTCTTCTGCGCGACCACCGTCTGGCCCTGCGACAGCGGATTGGGCTGGCTGATCACCGGCGTGGAGCTGATGGTGATCGACAGGTTGCCGTGCGCGATCGCGCAGGGGCCCAGCGTCACGGCCTGGTTGAACACGATGGAGCCCGTGCGGGCGTTGATCACCACCTTGGCCGCCGGCGTGGCGTCGGCCAGCGGAATTTCCTCCAGGTCGGCGATGAAGTTCACGCGCCCGCCCGGGTCCTGCGGGGCGCGCACCTGCACCGTGCGGCCGTCCAGCGCAGTGGCGATGGACGCGCCCTTGCCGAGCTTGTCATTGATGGCCCGCGCCACCTTGCGCGCGGTCTGGAAATCGGAGGCGTTGAGCCCGAGGTTGATCGTGTCGCCGTCGTTCAGCGGCGTGGGCACCGCGCGTTCCACCTGCGCGCCTTCGGGAATGCGCCCCGCGCTCAGGTGGTTGATCTGCACCTTGCTGCCACCGGCCGCCGCGCCCGCGCCGCCCACGACGAGGTTGCCCTGCGCCAGCGCATAGATCTCGCCGTCGGCGCCGCGCAGCGGCGTGGCGATCAGCGTGCCGCCCTTGAGCGACTTGGCATTGCCCATCGAGGACACGCTCACGTCGATGAACTGCCCGGGCTGCGCGAACGCCGGCAGCTGCGCCGTCACGATCACCGTGGCCACGTTCTTGAGCTGCGGCGCGGCCGTGCCCGGCGGCAGGCTGATGCCCATCTGCTGCAGGTAGTTGGTGAGCGCCTGCGTGGTGATCGGCATCTGCGTGGTCTGGTCGCCCGTGCCGTCCAGCCCCACGACGAGGCCGTAGCCCGTCAACTGGTTGCTGCGCACCCCTTGCACGGCCGCCACTTCCTTGATGCGCAGCGCATGCGCGGGTGCCATCGCCCCCAGCAGGGCGAGCGCGGCGAGGCCATGCGCGATCCCCAGCCGCAGGGCGGCCCGGTGCGCGCGTGCGAGGAAGGAGGTGGGGGCAGGAGACTTCATGGCACCGATTGTGGGATCGGACGGCGCCGGGGGATGGAGGGAAAAGGCGCCGGATCACCCCGCTTTCTTGGCTGGATGCAGGGTCGCTCTCGTGGCGGCTCATCTAATTGATCGTTTCGATTCAGATGGGTGTCGGCGCCGCGATGCTCACGATCGAAGGGATCGTTTCTATTTTTTGGACTCCATCGGCGCATGGATCAAAATCTAAACGCTCACTTCTATATGGATGCTCGATGAAGAACCGATGGATCACCAGCGTCGACGACATAGGCCAGGTCATTCACGCCGCGCGCAAGACCCATGGCGTCCGCCAGGACGACTTGGCTGGCAGCGCCGGGGTGAGCCATGTGTACCTGCGCGACCTGGAAAACGGGAAGGCAACCGTCCAGATGGGGCGCGCGTTGAAAGTCCTGGAAGAACTGGGCCTCCGGGTCATGGTGGAGATGCCCGACGACGTTCATGCGCGGCTGGCTGCCGTGCAGGAGAAGGACGCCGCTCTGCAGGCGACAGGATCCGGGCCGCGTAAAGCGGAGAAAGGCACCGCGCAATCGCCACGATCCGCCAAGGTGCATCGCCAATGAGCCGGCGCACTTTGGCCGTTTCCATCAATGGCGAACCGGTGGGCGACCTGAGCGAGCAGAACAACCTCTGGGGCTTCCAGTACGCGTCCAGCTGGCTGTCCCGCCGCCAGCCCTATCCGCTGTCTCCCTCTTTGCCGCTGGTTCCCGAGCCGCTGCTGGATGGCGCCACGGTCCGGCCGGTACAGTGATCGCGCGGTTGCCGGAGGCCGCAGACGGGCTGATCCGGCAGATGACCGAGGAATATGGATCCATGCGGATCCTCGCTCGGGTCACGTCCGGAACCCGGGCCGCCGAACTGCACCTGCTGCGTGCGATCCGCCACGTGGTGATCGCCGACATGCTGGCGCGCATGAGGTAGCTCCTGCCAGCCGTTGCGCGGGCCAGGCCGCGCGCTTCAGGCCTTCAGAACGGCGCCACCGAATTGAACGCCCGCGCCAGCCACCCCATGGCCTGCGCCTCGGCCGGGGAGCCCCGTCCGCGCGACTGCACGCGGGCGTTCGCCACCAGGGTGGAGCTGACCACGCTGCCCGGCTGCAGCGAGCGCGGATCCACGGTGCCCGAGAAGCGCAGCACGTCCACGCTCTCGGCCACGCCGATCTGCTTCTCGCCCGCGATCACGAGGTGGCCGTTGGGCAGCACCTCGACCACGGTGGTGGTGATGGTGCCCGTGAAGGTGTTGCTGCTCTGCAGGTCGCCCTTGCCCTCGAAGTTGTTGGTGCTGTTGCCGCCCAGCTTCAGCTTGCCGAGATCGCCCGCGCCGATGAAGGGGAACGCGCTCACGCCGGCCGTGTTGGCGGCCGAGCGGTCCACCTTGGAGCTGGACTTCTGCGAGGCGGAGATCGTCTCCACGATCTGGATGGTGACGATGTCGCCCACGAGCCGCGCGCGGCGGTCCTCGAACGCCGGCCGGTAGCTGGCCGCGTGGAACAGGCTGCCGGTGGCCGGACCGGTCGCGCGGGGCACCGTCTGCACGGCGATCGGGGCCTGGGTGGGCGGCATGTCGATCGGCGGCGGCGGGTTGACGGTGGCGCAGCCGGTGGCGGCCAGCAGGGCGGCCACGGCGGCGAGGCGCGCGAAGGGAAGGCGAAGGAGGAGGGGAGCGGCGGTGTGCGGCATGGTCGTTGCCTCGGAAGTCTGGAGGAAAGAAGGTGCGCGCATCACAGCTGCGCGAGCTTGGCCAGCATCTGGTCGGACGTCTGGATGGCCTTGGAATTCATTTCATAGGCGCGCTGGGTCTGGATCATCGACACCAGCTCTTCCACCACGTTCACGTTCGAGGTTTCGAGGAAGCCCTGGCGGATGATGCCCAGGCCGTTGGTGCCCGGCGTGCCCTGCTGGGGCTGGCCCGAGGCCGCCGATTCCTTGAACAGGTTCTGCCCGACCGGCTCCAGGCCGGCCGAGTTGATGAAGCTCGCCATGGCCAGCGTGCCGATCTGCTGCGGCGCGGTCGTGCCCGGCACGGTGGCCGAGACGATGCCGTCCGTGCTGATGCTGATGCCGGTGGCGTTGGCCGGCACGGTGATGCCGTTGGCCACGGGCAGGCCGCTGGACGTGACCATGCGCCCCTGGGAGTCGAGCTGGAACGAGCCGTCGCGCGTGTAGCCGGCGGTGCCGTCGGGCATCGTCACCTGGAAGAAGCCGTTGCCGTTGATCGCCACGTCCAGGTTGTTGTTGGACTGCGCCAGGCTGCCCTGCGTGAAGTTGCGGCTGGTGGCCACCGTGCGCACGCCCAGGCCCAGGTGCAGGCCGGTGGGCAGCTGGTTCTGCTCGGTGGTCTGCGCGCCCACCTGGCGCAGGTTCTGGTACATCAGGTCCTCGAACACCGCGTTGTTGCGCTTGTAGCCCGTGGTGGAGACGTTGGCGAGGTTGTGGGAGATCACGTCCAGCTGCGTCTGCTGGGCGGACATGCCGGTCTTGGCGATCCAGAGCGAATTGATCATGGCGGTTCCTCGGGGGATGCGGGCGTGGAGTGCGTGCGGGGCGGTGCGGTGGCGTCGGCGGGCGGTCGGCCGTCAGCCGTTCAGGTTGAGCAGCTGGGCGGCCGTCTTGTCGTTGTTCTCGGCCGTCTGCAGCAGGCGCATCTGGGCTTCGAACTGCCGGGAGGCGGAAATCATCCCGACCATGCTTTCCACGGCGTTCACGTTCGAGCCCTCCAGCGCGCCGGACAGCAGCCGCCCGTTCGGATCGTTGGGCATCGGGTCGCCCGACGCGGGCCGGAAGAGAGCGTCGTCGCCGCGCTTGAGCGGGTCTTCCAGCGTGGGCGTGGCGAGCTTCAGGCGGCCGATCGGCGTGGCCTGCTGGCCCGCGACGCGCGCGGTGATGGTGCCGTCCGAGCCGAGCGACACGTCGGCGCCGGGCGGCACGTCGATCGGACCGCCGCCGTCCGACAGCACCGTGAGGCCGTTGGAGGTGCGCAGCTGCCCCTCGGCCGTGACCTCGAAGCTGCCGTTGCGGGTGTAGGCCTCGGTGCCGTCCAGCCCCTGCACCGCGAACCACGCATTGCCCACCGCCATCGCGTCCAGGTTGCGGCCGGTGCGCTGCACCGGGCCCGGCGTCTGCACGTGGCCCGAGGTCGCCTCCAGCGCGAACACGCGGGTCTTGGAGCCGTCGCCCTGCACGGGCACCGCGCGGAACGTGGACATCTCCGCGCGGAAGCCGTTGGTGGAGGCGTTCGCGAGGTTGTTGGCCAGCACCGCCTGCCGTTGCGCGGCGGCGCTGGCGCCCGTCATGGAGGTGTAGATGATGTGGTCCATCGCTCGGCCTGCAGGAAGAGGGAATGCGTTCGGGGATCAGTGGCGGGTCAGGGCGGGCCGGACGTCAGCGCAGGTTCACCAGCGTGGACATCACCTGGTCCTGCGTCTTGATGGTCTGCGCGTTGGCCTGGTAGGCGCGCTGGGCGGTCATCATGTTCACCAGCTCGGCCGTGAGGTCCACGTTGGAATCCTCCAGCGCGCCGGAGCGCAGCCCGCCGAACTTGCCTTCGGTGGGCGTGCCCAGCACCGGCTGGCCCGACTGGAACGTTTCCACCCAGTTGTTGTTGCCCACCGAGGCCAGGCCCTGCGTGTTGCGGAAGCTGGCCAGCGCCACCTGCCCCTCGGCGCGCGTCACGCCGTTGGAGTAGCGCGTCATCACCGTGCCGTTGTTCTCGATGCTGATGCCCGTGAGTTCGCCGGCCGTGTAGCCGTCCTGCGACAGGTTCGACACGGCGAAGGCCTTGCCGTACTGCGACACGCCGTCGAGCTTGATCTGCACCGTGTAGTCGGCCAGGCCGTTCGGGTTGGGCGGCGTGGGCTTGACGGTGAGCGGCATCTGGAAGCCGGTGTCGGGCGCGGTCGCGGCCGGCGAGACGATCTTGCCGCTCGCGTCGAACTTGATCTGGCCGATCGGCGTGGCCACCACCGGCGGGTTGGCCGTGGCGTCGTCCAGCTTGTCGTACACGTCCCAGGTGTTGGCGCCGTTCTTCTGGAAGTACAGGCTCACCGGCTTGGCCACGCCCTGGCTGTCGTACACATTGATCGACGTGCCGTAGGTGGAGCGCGGCGTGGCGGGCACGGGCGGCGTGGCGGTGGCGTCGCCGGCGGCATCGGGCGCGCGGGCGTCGAGGTTGAATTCCGCGGTGATCGCCGTGGTCTGCTTGGCGGGAATCGGCTTGGAGGTGGGGAAGGTGAGCGGGGCGGCGTTGCTCGCCGTGCGCTTGCCCGTGACCGGGTCGAGCGCATAGCCCATCACCTGCGCCTTGGTGTTGGTCACCAGCTGGCCGTTGCTGTCGAGCTTGAAGTTGCCGGCGCGGGTGTAGGCCCGCGAGCCGTCGGGCTGCTGCAGCGTGAAGAAGCCGTCGCCGTTGATCGCCACGTCCAGGCTGTTGCCGGTGACGGAGATGTTGCCCTGGTTGAACTGCTGCGACACCGCGCCCAGCTCCACCCCGATGCCGGCGTTGGTGCCGCCCGCGGAGCCGATGGCGTTGGCCACCATTTCGGCGAATTCGGCGCGCGAGGCCTTGAAGCCCACGGTGCCGGAGTTGGCGACGTTGTGGCCGATCACGTCCAGGTTCTTGCTGGCGGCGTTGAGGCCGGACAGGCCTTGCTGGAAGCTCATGGTGTTCTCCTCGGGAGGCGGAAAAGGGGTGTTGTCGTGTGGGGATGGATGCGCGGGGCCGTCAGAGCACCGAGCGGATGTTGGCGTAGTTCACCGTGCTGCCGGTGTCCAGGTTCAGCGTGAGGGCACCGGCGTTGGAGCCCGTGCCCAGCACCTTGGCCTGCATGAGCGGTGTCGCCTCGACGGCGCCATCCTTGGTGGAGGCCACCACGCGGAACTTCAGGTCGCTGCGGGTGCCGGTGTACTTGCTGCCGTCCCAGGAGAAGTCGTGGCGGCCGGCCGCGCTCGCGCCGACGTCCACCGTGTCGACCACCTGGCCGCCGGGCGTGACGACTTCCACCTTCACGTCGGTGGCGGCGCCCTTGAGGTCGAAGGTCCCGGTGCCGGCGCTGTCCTTGAAGGTCATCTTGTCGCCTTCGGTGAGAACGGTGCGGCCGATCATCATCGTGCCCTGCAGCGTCTGCATGGTCGTGAACTGCTCGGCCATGGTCTGCATGCTCAGGTTGAGCTGCTGGATGCCCGTCACCGTGTTGATCTGCGCCATCTGCGAGGTCATCTGGGCGTTGTCCAGCGGGTTCATCGGGTCCTGGTTGTTGAGCTGCGCGACCAGCAGCTTCAGGAACCGGTCCTGCGCGGCGGCCGGATCGGTGGCGGAGTTCGAGCCGGAGCCCGAGTTCACGGTGGCCGTGGAGCCGACGGGGTTGAGGATCATGGTGAGGACCTTCGGGGAAAGGGGTTACTGGCCCATCTGCAGCGTCTTGAGCAGCAGCGACTTGGTGGTGTTCATGACCTCGACGTTGTTCTGGTAGGAGCGCGAGGCCGAAATCATGTTGACCATCTCTTCCACCGCGTTCACGTTGGAATGGGTCACGTAGCCCTCCGCATCGGCCTGCGGGTGGCTGGGGTCGTGCACGCGCTTGCCCGGCGTCTGGCTTTCGCTGATGGCGCTCACGCGCACGCCGGCAGCGCCCTCGTCGCCCATGGGCGCCGTCTGGAACACCACCTGCCGCGCCTTGTAGGCCTGCCCGTCCGGGCCGGCCACGGCATCGACGTTGGCGAGGTTGCTGGCCACGATGTTGAGACGCTGCGCCTGCGCGCTGATCGCGCTGCCGGAGACGCCGAAGATGGAGAACATGGACATGGCGGGAATCGCTTTCTGGTGCGGGGCCGGTCGTGCGGGGGCGGGGCTCGGCGGCTCACTGGCCCTGGATCGCGCTCAGCATCGTGCGCGCGTTGCCGTTGATGAAACGCAGCGTGGCCTCGTAGCGCACGGCGTTGTCCGCGAACGCGGCCCGCTCCCGGTCCAGGTCCACGGTGTTGTTGTCCATGCTCGGCTGGGTCTGCACCGTGTAGCCCATGGCGCTGCCGGAGCCCATGCCCGTCGTGGCGGCCGGCAGGGGAATGTGGCGCGGGTCGCTGGTGCTCTGCTGGCGCTGGATCGCGCGCTCGGCCGTGCTGAAGGTGGCGCCGGTGCCCTGGCCGGTGGCCTCGCGCAGCGCGTCGCCGAAATTGAAGTCGCGCGCCACGTAGCCGGGCGTGTCGGCATTGGCGATGTTGCTCGCGATGGCGCGCTGGCGCTCGGCACGCAGCATCAGCGCGTTGCCGTGGAAATCCAGCCGTTCGGTCAACTTGTCGAGCATGGGGGCACCTTGCGGAAATCGGGGTTCGGGGCCGGCCGCGGCGCAGGGGCCACGGGTTCTCGGCGTGGGACCGATTATGGAAACGGGCCCGTTTTTCTAAAGCGCGAAGAACGCAGGGATTGGCGCGCAGTTCGGTCCATCGCCACGGCCCGCACGCCCTAGAGTGCAGGTTGTGCAATGGCCCCCGGACCGCCCCCGTCCGCGGCGGCTTCCCGTTCCATTTCCGCAGCGCCGCTGCCCAGGAGGCCTCCATGTTCCGCAACCCCCGCCTGCCGTCCTCGCAACGCTCCCGCTCCGCCCCGCGCCCGGCCGGCGCGCTCGCCCGCATGGCCGGCGCCGCGCTGCTCGCCTGGGGCGCGGCCGCCGCGGCCCTGGCGCAGGCCGTGCCGGGCACGCCCGGAGTGGACGCCACGGCCGACCTGGGCGGCATCACCCAGCGCTGGCTCGACGATGCTCTGCAGCGCAACCAGATGTCGGGCGGCGGCGCGCTGCCGCTGCGCATGGAAGTGAGCGTGGGCCAGCTGGATTCCCGGCTGCGCCTCGCGCCCTGCGCCCGGGTCGAGCCCTATCTGCCCGCCGGCTCCCGGCTCTGGGGCCGCACGCGGCTGGGCCTGCGCTGCGTCGAGGGTCCCACGGCGTGGAACGTCTTCCTCCCCGTCACCGTGAAGGCCTTCGGCCCCGCCTGGGTGCTCACGGGCAACGTGGCCTCCGGTGCCGTGCTGACGGAGGCCGACGCCACCCAGGCCGAGGTGGACTGGGCGGCCGAGACCACGGCCATCGTCGCCAATCCCGAGAACTGGGTGGGGCAGGTCGCCTCGCGCCAGCTCATGGCCGGCCAGGCGCTGCGCCAGCACATGGTGAAGGCCCCCACGCTCTTCCGTGCCGGCTCGCCGGTGCGGGTCGTCGCCCAGGGGCGCGGCTATTCGGTCACATCGGCGGGCCAGGCCGTCACGAACGGCTCCGTCGGCGAGACCGTGCGCGTCCGCATGGATAATGGCAAGATCGTGGCCGGCATTGTGACCAACGATGGAACGGTCGAGGTCGCCCTGTGACGTCCTGTTTCCGAAGAAAAGCCTAAAGTCCGCGCCATGATGGTCGAAAACATTGCTACTGTGCCCCACATCCGACGGGGTGGGAGAGTGCGATGAAGATCAGTCAGAACCCGGAATTGCCGAACGCGCTGACGCAGCAGGTCCAGGCTGCGAAGCAGCAGGCCAAGGCGGCCGCCCCGGCCCCTGCCGCCGAGGAAGCCACCAAGACCGCGACCACGGTCGCCGCCGCGGGCGGCACGCCCGTGACGTTCTCCAGTGCCGCCAAGGCGCTGGATTCGTCGCTGCGCAGCAGTGCGGATTTCGATGCCAACAAGGTCAAGGCCGTGCGCGCGGCGATCGAAAAGGGCACCTTCACGGTCGATGCCGAAGCCATCGCCGACAAGCTGCTCTCGAACGCGCAGGAAACCATCGCCCACTCCCCCAAGTCCCATTGAACGGCTGATCCCGTCTCAGGGCGCCCGCCGCACCGCACGCGGCACGCGCGCCCCCCATGGGTCGGTCGGCACAGGATCGACCCATGCACCCCTCCTCCGCTGCCTCCGCCGCCCCCGAAACCCTGCTCTCCACCGTCGAGTCGCTCCTGGCCGATGTCGGTGCGCTGTTGCTGCAGGGCGATGCCCCGGCGCTGGAGCGCTGCGCCCCCCTGCTGCGCCAGGCCGCGCTCGACCTCTCGCGCGCCCTGGACAACCGCCCCGCCACCGCGCCCGCGCTGCCGCCCGAATGGGCGCGCCGGGTCCAGGCCGTGCGCGGGCAGCTCGCGCTGCAGCGCGAACAACTCGCCCGGCTCGCCGCGATCACCGAGCGGCAGGTGGCCTCGTTCCTGCCGCCGGACCGGAACGGCACCACCTACGGCAGCGGCAGCCCTTCGGGCACCGGCATGCGCGGCAGCGCGGCCCGGATCTACCGGTCGCAGAGCTGAAACGACGAAGGCCCCCGAAGGGGCCTTTTTGCGGACCGGCCGCCGCGCGGGGCACGGGCGTTGGCCGCATGGGGGGCTGACGGGCAGGGCGTGGTGCCCGGCCCGGCCGTCAATGGCTGCGCATCTTCGCGCGCAGCCGCGCGATCGACTGGCTGTGCAGCTGGCAGATGCGCGATTCGGTCACGCCGAGCACGGCGGCGATCTCCTTGAGGTTCATGTCGTGCTCGTAGTACATGCCCATGATCTGCTGCTCGCGTTCCGGCAGGGACTTGATCGCCGCCACCAGGGACGAGCGCAGCCGCTGGTCGCGCAGCATGGCCATCGGGTCGGCCGCGCTGTCGGCCACGTGGCGGTCGAGGAAGCCGTCCTCGTCGTCGTCCCCGCGCGTCATGTCCTCGAGGTAGACGAGCTGGGTGCCGCGCACCTTGCTCAGCAGCGACTGGTATTCGGCCAGGCTCAGTTCGAGCTCGGTGGCGATCTCCGATTCAAGCGGGCTGCGGCCGAGCTTCTGCTCCAGCCGGTGCACGGCCTGCTCGATCTCCTTCTGGCTCTTGCGCGAGCTGCGCGACATCCAGTCGCCCTCGCGCAATTCGTCGAGCATCGCGCCGCGGATGCGCTGGGACGCGAAGGTCTCGAACTGCACGCCCTGCGTCACCTCGTAGCGCGACAGGGCCTCGCTGAGCCCGATCATGCCCACCTGGATCAGGTCGTCCAGCTCCACGTTCGGAGGAAGCTTCGCGATCATGTGGTGCGCGATGCGGCGGACCAGCGGCGCGTGCTGGCGTATCAGTGCATCGCGGTTGAGCTGTCCTTTGGCGGTGTACATCGGATCAATGGCTCCGTGCGAAGGGCTGGGCCGGCCCGTGCGCCCCGAAGGACGGGGCGGTGGCGACCGGCGCGGCGCCCATGGTGCCCGCGTTTTCGAGCAGTTGCAAGGCCAGGCGCTGCAGGTCCTGCGGGTGGTTGGCCCGCAGGGTGGCCGTGTGCAGTTCGCTGCCCAGGTGCCGCTCCACGCAGCGCTGCAGGGCGGCGAGCGTGGCATGCGCCCGGGCCATGCCCGCGGGCCGGTCGGTGGGCAGCACCGAGGCGACGGTGCAGGGCACGCCGGCGTGCAGCGCCATGTGCTTGAGCTGGCGGTAGCTGCTCACCGCGTGGTCGCTGCCCTCGGCGATCAGCAGCGGCACCGTCCCGGTATCGCGCACCAGCGGGGCGAGGGCCTCTGCGGGTGCGTAGATCGCCAGCACCTGGTAGGCGCGGAAGAACGGCTGCAGCGTCTGCTGGGCCGTCAAGGCGTCGGCGCTCTGGCGCGCCAGCCGCCGCAACCCGTAGGCGGCAGGCAGCACGGCCAGCGAGGTGGCCGCGGCGGCCCCGGTGTCCAGCGGTGCGCCGTCCTGCCAGGACGGCTCGGCGAGCAGATGGGCCAGGCCGGGCGCGGCATCGGTCTCGCGCGCGGTGCCGTCCAGCACCGCCACGGGGTAGCCCATGCGCTGCAGGGCCGAGCACACCTGGAAGAACGTCTCGAGCCCATAGGCCGCATCCGGCTGCGCCAGGATGGCGATCGTGCGCAGCGGGGTCTGCGGCACGAGGCCCAGCAGGCTCGCGCCCTGGTGAAAACCGGTATCAAGCATTGACCAGTCCCCTTTCCATGGCCATTTCGGGCGAGTGCGAGAAGAAGAAGTTCAGGTCCGACGCCTTCGGATCGAACGCCGACTTGGCAGGCGCCCGCATCGAGGTGGCGATGAGCTTGTGCGCGTCGGCGGCTTCCCAGTCCTCCGGAACCCGCTGGCCATTGGTCACGCCGCGCAGCACCATCTGGTGGCGGATCAGCGCGTCGACGGCCGGGCCGAGCTTCACCGCTTCGTCCACCTTGGAGAGGATGGCCTGCTGCGAGCCGTCGGTCTTGAAACCGGTGAGCACGTCGTCCAGCGTGTCGCCGTGGCAGCCCGCATTCAGCACCAGCAGGCGGTTCACGCCGGGCAGGTCGAGCACGTCGAGCATGTCGCGCTTGCGCGGATCGCGCGGCGCCACGCCGGTCGTGTCGATCAGCACCATCTTCTTGCCGGCCAGCAGGCCCAGCAGGTCCTGCAGGGCGGCGCGGTCGTGCGCCAGATGGGCCACCACGCCCAGCATGCGGCCATAGGTGCGCAGCTGGTCGTGGGCACCGACGCGGTAGGTGTCGAGCGTGATCAGGCCGACGCTGGCCGGGCCGTGCACCCGGGCGCACAGCGCGGCGAGCTTGGCCGTGGTGGTGGTCTTGCCGACGCCGGTGGCACCGACCATCGCGTACACGCCGCCTTCTTCGTAGAGGGGACGCTGTTGCGCGTCGGTCCGCAGGTTGCGCTCCAGAACGTCCATCAGCCAGCGCACGGCATGGCCCGCGCCCATCTCTTCGGGCAGGCGCTCCAGCACGGCCCGGGCCAGCGACGGCGAATAGCCGGAGCGGATGAGCTTGAGCATCAGGTTCGACTGGATCGGGTTCTGCCGTGCCTGGCCCAGCCAGGCGAGGGTGTTGAAGCGGTCCTCGATCAGGTCCTTCATCGCCTGCAGCTCGTTCATGACGTTCTGCTGGCCGGACTCCTGCGCGAGCGACGGCACCGGGGCCTGCGCGCGGCGCTCGCGCACCGGCGGCTGGGCGGGCAGGCCCATCGGAATGGCGTGCAGCGGGTTGTGGCGCTGCACCGGCGCGGCGGGGGCCGCGGCACGCTCGGGCATGCGCGGGGCGGCCGGGCGGGCCTGTGGAGCGGCGCGCTCGAACAGCGGCGCGGGTTCGGCGGCGGCCGGCGCGCCGCCCAGGGCCTCGTGGCGGCGGCGCAGCATGCGCTCGCGCACGTAGTCCTGGAACGAGAGGGTGCTCATCGCCAGCTGCTCGGTGTCCTGTGCCACCGGGTTGCGCGGCGGCTCGGCGCGCTGGGTGGTGCGCGTCGGGCGGTTCGACTGCACCGGGTTGGCGGCCATGTCGGCGGCGCGTTCCTGCAGGCGGGACGCGGGCGGGGCGGTGGGTTCGGCGGCGGCGTTCTCCAGCGACGAGAGCGTGTCTTCGGCGGTCGCCATCACTTCCACGCCGCCGGCGATCTGGCGGTTGGAGAGGATCAGCGTGCCGTCCCCGAAGGCCATGCGCGCCTTGGCCAGGGCCTCACGCGAGGTGGCTGCGGTAAAGCGTTTGATGTTCATGCTGCACCTTTGAGGATCGGGCCGATGCGGATGGTGTGGGTTTCAGGGATCTCGCTGTGCGCGAGAACCTGCAGTCGGGGGGCGACGCGGCGCACGAGGCGCGAGACCGCGTTGCGGATGGCGTCGGGCACGAGCAGGCAGGCGGGCATGCCCATCTCTTCCTGGCGCATGGCCACTTCCGCGGCCTTCTGCGTGAGGATGTCGGCCACGCCGGGATCGAGCGAGGGGCCGCCGGCATTGCCCAGGGCCTGCACCAGCAGGCGCTCCAGGCCGGGCTCGATGGCGATCACGTTGAGTTCCCGGGTCGGGCCGTAGATCTGCTGCACGATGGCCGGCGAGAGGGCGATGCGCACGCGGCGCGCCAGCTCCACCGGATCGGCGATGCTGCCGGCGTACTCGGCGAGCGTTTCGATGATGGTGCGGATGTCCCGGATGTGCACGGACTCTTCCAGCAGCAGCTGGAGCACCTTCTGGAACGTTGCGATCGACACCATTTTCGGAACCACTTCCTCGATGAGCTTGGGGGCCAGCTTGCTGACGTGTTCCACGAGCTGCTGCGTTTCGGTGCGGCTCAAAAGCTTCGAGGCCTGCACTTGCATCAAGTGTGACAAATGGGTGGCCATCACGGTTTCGGAATCAACGACGGTAAAACCCGCCATTTGTGCCGCTTCCTTCTGGTGCTCGTCGATCCAGTGCGCCGGCAGGCCGAAGGCCGGGTCGGTCGTCGGCGTGCCGATGAGCGGCGTGCTGATGCCGCCGGGATTGATCGCGAGGAACATGCCCGGGAACGCCTCGCCCTCGCCCACGACCACGCCGCGCAGCGTGATGCGGTACGCGCTGGGCTTGAGCTCCAGGTTGTCGCGCACGTGCACGGCCGGCGGCAGGAAGCCCACTTCCTGCGCGAACTTGCGGCGCACGCCCTTGATCCGGGTGAGCAGGTCGCCCTGGCGGCTCTTGTCCACGAGCGAGATCAGGCGGTAGCCCAGTTCCAGGCCGAGCAGGTCCACCGGCTGCAGGTCGTCCCAGCTGGCCTCGCCGTCGCCGGCCGGGGGCGGGGGCGCCTCGACCGGCTTGGGTGCGTTCGCGCGCTGGTGCAGCAGCCAGGCGGCGTAGCCGAAGCCGCTGCCCAGGATCAGGAACACGGCGTGCGGCATGCCGGGGATCACGCCCAGCAGGATCAGGATGGCGGCGGCCACGCCCAGCACGCGCGGCGACATGAAGAGCTGCTGCACGATCTGCCGGCCCATGTCCTGGTCCTTGCCGACCCGCGACACCACCATGGCGGCGGCCACCGAGATCAGCAGGCCGGGAATCTGCGCCACCAGCGCATCGCCCACCGCCAGCAGGATGTAGCTGTTGGCGGCCTGCCCGGCGGAGAGGTCGTGCTGCAGCATGCCGATCGCGAAGCCGCCCACGATGTTGATGAGCAGGATCAGGATGCCGGCGACGGCGTCGCCGCGCACGAACTTCGAGGCGCCGTCCATCGAGCCGAAGAAGTTGGCCTCTTCCTGCACCTCGGCGCGGCGGCGCTTGGCTTCCTTCTCGTCGATCAGGCCGGCGCTCAGGTCGGCGTCCACCGCCATCTGCTTGCCGGGCATGGCGTCCAGCGTGAAGCGCGCGGACACCTCTGCGATCCGCTCGGAGCCCTTGGTGACCACCACGAAGTTGATCACCACCAGGATGGCGAACACGATCAGCCCGACCGCGAAATTGCCGCCGATCAGGAAGTGGCCGAAGGCCTCGATCACCGCGCCGGCCGCGCCGGGGCCGGTGTGGCCCTCCAGCAGCACGACCCGGGTCGAGGCCACGTTCAGCGACAGCCGCATCAGCGTGGTGAGCAGCAGCACGGTGGGGAAGGCCGCGAAGTCCAGCGGCCGCAGCATGTAGGCGGCCACCATCATCACCATGAGCGCCACGGCGATGTTGAGCGTGAAGAAGGTGTCCAGCAGCCACGAGGGAATGGGTAGCACCATCAGCGCCAGGATGGCGACCACCAGCAGCGGGGCCGAGAGGCCCTGCAGTGCGGAGGCGTTGGTGCCCGCCCACTGGCGGGCGGAGGCGATCGTGGGGGTCTTCATGGCGCGTCACCTGCGGTGGGTGCGTCGGGCGGGGTGGCCTTCGTGTGCGGATCGAGCTCCGGCGGCACGTACGGGTCGGGCTGGGCGTCGGGCATGCGGCCCTCGCCGCGCAGCGCGGCCTTGAGCCGGTAGACGTAGGCCAGGATCTGCGCCACGGCCGCGTAAAGCTGGGCGGGGATGGGCTGCTCCAGCTCGGCATTGGCATAGAGCGCGCGCGCCAGCATGGGCGACTGCAGCACCGGCACGGAATGCTGGGTGGCGATCTCGCGGATCTTGAACGCCAGCAGGTCCGTGCCCTTGGACACCACCTGCGGCGCGCCCATCGTGGATTCGTCGTAGCGCAGCGCCACGGCATAGTGGGTCGGGTTCATCACCACGAAGTCGGCCTTGGGCACATTGCCCAGGCTGGCGCGGCTGGCGATGTCGCGCGCCCGCTGGCGCTGGCGGCCCTTCACCTCGGGGCTGCCTTCGGATTGCTTGTGCTCCTGCTTCACTTCCTCGTGCGACATCTTCTGGCGCGACTTGAAGAAGAAGGCCTGCAGCGGCACGTCGATCACCGCGGCGAGGAACACGACCAGCAGCAGCAGGCCCATGCCGCTGACGATCCACTCGGCCACATGGCGCAGCGCCACGGGCGAGGGCTGCAGCACCAGCATGGCGATCTTCTCGATGCTGGTGCTCATGAAGCTCCAGGCCACCGCGGCGAGGATGGCGGTCATCAGCACCATCTTCATCACGTTCACCATCTGCTGCTTCGAAAAGAGGTTCGTGAAGCCGGAAATCGGGTTCAGCCGCGTGAAGTTGGGCATCACCGGCTTCATGGTGAAGATCCAGCCGCCCGAGCCGATCGCACTCACGACGGTGGCCACGGCGGTCAGCACGGCGAAAGCGAGGCTCGCGGCCACGCCGACGGTGGTCATGTCCTGGAGGCGCTCCAGCATGGAGCCCGTGGCATGCACCGTCTCGGCATTGAACGCGAGGTGGTGCGCGATCGCGCGCTGCAGGTGCTCGATCAGTGTGGGAGCGAGCGCGTAGGTGCTGACCGCGCCCATGCCGAGCACGGCGAGGTGGGAAAGATCACGGGACCGCGCAGCCTGGCCTTCCTCGCGCGCCTGCTGCAGCTTGCGCTCGGTCGCGGGGAGTTGTTTGTCTTGGCTGGAGGAGTCCATGGTGGCATGACGGAGGGGTCATGCCGATTGTCGTGAGGGGCTCCGAAATCTAAAGCGCGAATAGACGGCCCGGGAGGCGCTTATTCGGGCGCGCGGCCTCCCGCCGGGCGTTCAGAAGCCCAGGCTGGCCAGCAGGTCGTCCACTTCCGACTGGCTGGAGACGATGTTGGGGGTGTTTTCCGGGTCCACCACCGGGCCGGCGAGGTGCTCGCGGCGGGGTTCGGGCACGGCGGCAACTGCCGGAGCGGGTGCCGGCGCCGGAATGGCCGCCTGGGCCTGCGGGGGCGCCGTCTGGATCAGCAGCTGCACCAGCTGCTGCTCGATGGTGCCCGCCAGGCTCACCACGCGCGCGATCACCTGGCCGGTGAGGTCGTGGAAGTCCTGCGCCATCATGATCTCGGTGAGATGCACGTCGGCTTCCTTGGTCACGCGTTCCACGTCGTGCAGGAAGTTCATGATCTCGCCCTTGGCCACCGCGGCCACCGGGTCTTTCACCAGCGAGGCGACCACGCGGCGGGTCTCCTCGGCGATGAAGTCGTGCTGGGCCTTGGCCTGCTCGACGCGGTTGAGCACCTTCTCGGCCGCCTCGCCGGTGAGGCGCGCGATGTAGGAGAGACGGCTCTGGGCGTCGGGCAGCTCGCCCATGGAGTCCCGCAGCTGCTCTGCATAGCCCAGTTCCCGCAACGCGTCGTGCAGCTGGCGGGTGAGCTGCCCGATCTTGTTGTGGACATCCGCGGAGTCCGGGGCGTTGTGGTCCGGCGTGTCCATGATCAGAGTCCCAGCTTCTTGAGGATCAGCGTGACTTTCTCTTCCAGCGTCGCCTTGGTGAAAGGCTTGACGATGTAGCCGGCCGCGCCGCCCTGGGCGGCCGCGACGATGTCTTCCTTGCGGGCCTCGGCCGTGACCATCAGGACGGGCAGGTGCTTGAGCTTGTCGTCCTTCTTGATCTCGGCCAGCAACTGGAACCCGTTCATGTTGGGCATGTTGATGTCGGTGACCACGAAGTCGAACTTGCTGTTGCGCAGCTTGTTCAGTGCCACGACGCCGTCTTCGGCCTCGTCGGCGTCGGTAAACCCGCTTTCCTTGAGCAGATTGCGCACGATGCGCCGCATGGTGGAGAAGTCGTCAACGATCAGGAAACGAAGGGCAGTGGTCACGTGGGACCCTTTCGGTCGAAATTGCAGGAGATATTGTCAGGGGCAGCCGCTTTGGTGACAAGACGTTACGGCTGCTGCGTCGATGCAGGATTTTCCCGCTTTTCCGCCGCCAGCTCCGAAACGGGGACCTGCGGGGCTTTCTTGCCCAGCAGCCGTTCCTCGGCTTCCTTGGTCAGGACGGTGATGGTGATGCGCCGGTTCACGGGTGCGCGCGGGTTCTCCGGCTCCAGCAGATCGCTGGCCGCCAAACCTACCACACGGCCCAGCTTGGCGTCCGGCATGCCGGCGGCGACCAGTTCGCGCCGGGATGCGTTGGCACGGTCGGCCGACAGCTCCCAGTTGCTGTAGCCGCGGTCGCCGTTGCCATAGGGGGCGGCGTCGGTGTGGCCGGCCAGGCTGATGCGGTTTTCCACCCCGCCGAGGGCCGCGCCGATTTCCCGAAGAATGTCGCGCATGTAGGGTTTTACCAACGCACTGCCGCTGTCGAACATCGGCCGGTTCTGGTCGTCCACGATCTGGATCTGCAGCCCGTCGGGCGTCACGTCGATGCGGATCTGGGATTTGAACTCCTTCAGCCGCGGATTTTCCGAGATGAGCGCGTCGATCTTGGCCTGCAGCGCCTTGATGCGCATCTGGTCCTGCCGGGCCTGTTCGGCGCGGGCGTGCTCGAGGTTGGTCCGGCGGCTGGTGGCCGCGTCGGAGTCAGAGCGCCGCACCTGGCCGTGCACCTTGGAGAGATCGTTGCCGCCGCCCGGGATGATGCTGGAGCTGTTGCCCGAGCCGTCGCCCCCCTGCATCGCCACCTTGAGCGGCGACGAGAAGTAGGCGGCGATGCCCTGCAGCTCGCCCTTGGCCGTCGAGCCCAGCAGCCACATGAGCAGGAAGAACGCCATCATCGCCGTCACGAAGTCGGCATAGGCGATCTTCCAGGCGCCGCCGTGCGCGGCGTGCCCGCCCTTCTTGATGCGCTTGATGATGATCGGCTGGAGCTTCTTGTCGGCCATGGCGTGACCTTACGGCAGGGTGGGGCGGATCACTTCTTGCCCTTCACGTGGCTTTCCAGCTCGGTGAAGCTGGGGCGGTCGCCCGAGAAGAGCACCTTGCGGCCGAATTCGATGGCCGTGGCGGGGTTGTAGCCCTGCATGCTGGCCAGCAGAGTGGTCTTGATGCACTGGAGTTCCTTGGCGGCGTCCTCCAGCTTCTGCTCCACCAGGCCGCCCAGCGGCTCCACCACGCCATAGGCCAGCAGAATCCCGAGGAACGTACCCACCAGGGCCGAGCCGATCATCCCGCCGAGCACCGAGGGCGGCTGGCCCACCGAGCCCATGGTGTTCACCACCCCGAGCACGGCGGCCACGATGCCGAAGGCCGGCAGTGCCCCGGCCAGCCGGGCCAGCGCCGCCACCGGGGCATGCGCCTCCTGGTGGTGGGTCTCGATCTCGCTGTCCATCAGCGATTCGATCTCGTGCGCGTTCAGGTTGCCCGACACCATCATGCGCAGGTAGTCGGTGGTGAACTCGATCACGTGGTGGTCGGAGCCCACGGTCGGGTATTTCTTGAAGATCTCCGATTCGTGCGGCGACTCGACGTCCTTCTCGATCGCCATCAGACCTTCCTTGCGGGCCTTCTGGAGGATGTCGTAGAGCATCGCCATCAGCTCCATGTAGCGCGCCTTGGTGTACTTGGAGCCCTTGAACGCCATGGGCAGGGCCTTGAGCGTGGCCTTGAGCACCTTGGGCTGGTTGTTCACCACGAAGGCGCCGAGGGCGCCGCCCAGGATGGTGACGATCTCGAACGGCAGGGCGTGCAGCACCACGGAGATGTTGCCGCCGTGCGCGATGAAGACGCCGAAGATGCACCCCAGGCAGACGAGGTAACCGATGATGACGAACATGCTGGTGCGTGCGGATGAGCCGGGCGTGGGAGAGGACCACCGCTTCGGGGAGCGGGGGCGGCAGCGGAGCGGATACGAAACGTATCCATCGTATCAATGGTATCGGACGGCACGCTCCACACTTGAATGGAATCGTTGCCGCTGCGCGCTCACTCCGGCATCCAGGCCCGGAGCCAGTTCTCCAGATGGACCCCCTCGAGCATCCAGTCGCGCTCGACCGCGGCCTTCAGCGCATCGCCCGAGCGCGCGGCGGCGTCCGGGTCCTGCACGTGGGCCCGGATGGCATCCACCCAGTCCTTGAAGCGGTTCTTCACCAGCGTGACCGGCAGCCCGCACCGGTAGGGCCGTGCGTCGCTCGCGATCACGGGGACGCCGCACGCGCCGTACTCCAGCAGGCGCAGATTGCTCTTGCACTCGTTGAAGAGGTTCTGCTCCAGCGGGGCGAGCGCCAGGTCCAGGTTCAGGCTGGCGAGCATGGCCGGGTAGCGCTCGATCGATACCGGGCCGTGGTATTCCCGCACATAGGGCTTGATGCGGTCCGGGCACATCCCGAAGAAGATCCAGTCCACCTCGCGGTGCAGTTCCTTCACCACATCGGCGATCAGTTCCAGGTCGCCCTGGTGGCTGATGCCGCCCGCCCAGCCCACGCGCGGCCGTCCGCCGGTGCGCCGGCTGCCCTGCAACCCGCGCCACCAGCGCGGCGGCAGGCGGTTCTGCACCACCCGCATGTCCGCATGGGTGCCCTCCAGGGCTTCGGCCAGGGCGTCGGTCGAGACGACGAACCGGTCCATCATGCCGACGGAGCGGCGCAACTGCCGCAGCACGTCCTTGGGGATTTCCTGGCGGTGCGCATTCTTGAGGGGCAGATTGGGCAGGTAGTCGTCCAGCTCGGCCACCATGAAGGTCGGGCAAAGGCGTTTGATGCGCTGGATGAGCTGCAGTTGTTCCTCGTTCACCTGGCGCTGCAGCACCAGGGTGTCGGGCTGCAGCCGGTGCAGTTCCTCGGGCGTGAAATAGCGCCCGGCGAACCGCGCGTCGGCGATGCCGCTGCCGTGCATGGCGCGCACCGGCTCGATCACCCGGTAGTGGCCGCAGCCGAAATGGTCGGCGGCCAATGCCAGCACCACCGGTTGGGGGCGCCATGGCAGGGGGCGGCGGTTGATGGCGGCGTCCGTCTCCACGTCGAAGCCGGTGCCGTGCAGCGAGAGGTTGGCGTTGTAGGCCGGGTCGCGGGCCAGCACGGGCAGCCACTTCTCGTACATGGCGTCCTGCTCGCCCACGAAGCGTGCCCGCTTCGCCGCCTGCGTGGCCCCATCCACGGCGTTCTGGCTCACGCTGCCTTCGTGCAGCACGACGGCGCGGGGTGTCCAGACGACGAGGTAGCCGGCCTGCCGCACCTTGAGGCACAGGTCCACGTCGTTGTACGACACCTTGAAGGCTTCCTCGTCCAGCCCGCCGACCTCTTCGTAGACCGAGCGGCGGATCATCAGGCAGGCGGCGGTGACCGCGCTGTAGTTCTGGTCCACCTCCAGGCGGTTCATGTAGCCGGGCGCATCGGCCGGCAGGCCGATGAAGGGATGTTCCGCCGGGCCGCGCAGGCCCAGCACGACGCCGCCGTGCTGGAGGGTGCCGTCGGCGTGCAGCAGCTTGGCCCCGACGATGCCGACCTCGGGCCGCTGCGCATGGTTGAGCATTGCGTCCAGCCAGTCGCCGCGCAGCGTGGCGGTGTCGTTGTTCAGCAGGAGGAGGTATTCGCCCCGCGCGATGCGCGCCGCCGCGTTGTTGATCGCGGAATAGTTGAACGGATGCGGATGGCGCAGCACCCGGATGCGGGGATCGTCCAGCGCCTCCAGCCCGTCGATCCAGGCGCAGGCGGACGGGTCCGTGCTGCCGTTGTCCACCAGGATGATTTCGTAGTTCTGGTAGGCGGTCTTCTCCAGCAGCGAGCTGACGCACCGCTCCACCATGGCGAACTGGTCCTTGGTGGGGATGATGATCGACACGGGCGGCGTGCCTTCGTGCCCGTAATGCACCCGGTAGCGCCCCGGCAGGCTGGCATCGACGCTGGCCCGCTCATAGCCCCGCATGTGCAGGTGCCGCGCGATGGCCGTGATCTCGTCGGGCCGGCTCACCAGCTGCGGCAGCGCGGACACGAGCAGCGGCTCGCTGACATGGCCGATGCACTCGATGCCCCCGGCCATGACCAGCCGCAGGATCAGGTCCAGTTCCGCAGCCTCGGGGACATCCGGATCGAACCCCTCTGCCTGAAGGAACGCATCGCGCCTGAAGAGCCAGTGCCGTGCCATGCCCTGGGGGCAGGAGAGCAGCAGGTCCAGGTTGAAATCGGGGCGGAATACGGTCCCCCACTGGCCCCCCCCGGCGTCCACCAGTTCGTCCGCATAGAGGCATCGATGGTCGGATGCATTCTGCAGTTCCAAGAACAGCGTTTGCAGTCCGTTGTGAATGAAGCACGTGCCTGCCTCGACCATGCAGAGCCACTGCGCATCGCTGCGCGCAGCCCATTCGTTCAGTGCCGCTGCCCGCTCGCCTGGCGGCACTGCGATAACGGAGACCGTGAGATGCCGGGAGGACGTGTCGGCCAGGCTTTGAAGGGTGGCTTCGCGCGCTGCCGCGTCCGTGCCATCGCAGAGCACGGCGATCGCCACCCGGGGGCTGGACGGTGCACTGGCAGCCAGATGGCCGTCGATCAATCGCTGCTGCGCAGCGTTGGGCGTCCGCTGGGCCAGCCAGTCCTGCAGCGAGTATCTCGAAGTCGCCTGGCACTCGTTCTGCTGCTGCCGGTCCAGCGCCATGTTGTGCGCCAACTGGGCCAGCAGCAGATCGACGCGGTCGCATCGCCAATCCAGCGCCTGGAGGGCGGGCTGAATGGGCTCCAGCCGGTCGGCCTGTTCGTAGATCGCCTCCATGCTGTAGAGGAAGGTGGCATCGGAATAGTGAAGGCGGACGGCCGTGCGGCCGAGCTCGCCGCGCCACCGGCGGAAATCCGGGTCGCCGATCAGGCGGTGCAGATCGGCTTCGTACGCTGCCGGTGTGGTCCAGAGATAGAGCGCTGGCGGGATGCAGTCGAACTCCAGCGAGAAACCCGTACCTCTCCAATCCTGCGGTGCAAAGCGCACGATGGGTTTGCCGCATGCGGCCGCCTCGAGCAGTGTGGTGGGTGACGACAGCGGCAGCGAATCCACGTAGATGTCGCAGGCGTGGTAGCAGGCCACCAGCTCCGATTCCGACAGGTAGCCCTGCAGGTGGACTTGCGCCGGGAATCGGGCCTGCAATTCCTCCCAGGGGCGCTGGTTGCCCACGCCGACTGCCAGGAGATGGACATGCGGATGGCGGGCGAGTACGGGGCCGATCATGGCCGCGAGGCTGACGCCTTCAATGGCCCAGAATTTGTAACCTGACGCGGCAGACAGCAGCAGCGTGGCTTCCTGCGGAATGCCGTAGGCGGATTTCACAGCCGAAGCTGCAATATGCCCACGGTCCAGGTGCTCGAAATTCATCGGCAGCAAGGCGCCTCCGATGTGCTGCCTGCCTATGCCGCGGCGCCCTTCCAGCAGATAGGTCGCCGTGTTGAGTGCCACCTGCGTGATGGAAACGCCCAGCCAGAAAACGTGCGAGGCGTGATCCACGGCGATGATGGGCGGCGGGTTTCCCATGGCCGGTACGGCCGCGCAGGGCAGGACGTCGTGGGGGTGGGTCAGCAATATCGCGTAGTCGGCCCGCGCCAGAAGCGCCTGCAGGGCCTGAATGCGTTCGTCCCAGCCAGGCTGCTCCAGCAGGACGATCGTGAGCCGGCCGGCAGCCTGCAGCTCCAGCAACTGCTCGGGAATCGCCGCCCCTGCCTGCCGGGTCAATACGAGCGTGTGTTCGGACCCGGCGTCCAGCTGGCACCAGCGCCACGCGATGCGGCTGTGCCCGCCCACCGAGTGGGCGCTGGTCATGATGGTGAGCAGCCGGCGGGAGGCTTTCGGACCCGATGCGGGCGGGCGGGCTGGGGCGCCTGCTGAAAGATGCTTCCCGGCCTGTGCGATCAGCGATTCGAGTTCCGCAGAGGCGAAGACCCCGCTGTGCTGAAGCCAGGCGTGCGAGGCGCACTCCGAGGCGGCGTCCAGGGCGTCTTGCCATTGCCGTGCTTGGATGCGTTGCCGGACTCGTTCCAGCAATTGAAGAAAGCGGGCGTGGTTGTCCCGGATGAACTGCACTGGTTTCATGGAGCAGGGAGGGCTTCACGCCCCGGCGCGGGAGATTGGGTGGTAGAAGCTTTTCACGGCGCTGGCGACGCGCCGGACGTCGTCGCTGGTCATGCCGGAATATATGGGCAGCCGCAGCAGCCGCTGGGAAATGTCGGTGGTGACCGGCAGGTGTCCGCCACGGCCATGGCGCAGGCCGGCTGGCGAATCATGCAGTGGAACGTAATGGAACACCGCGCCGATGCCCTGGGCGCGCAGGAATCCGGTCAGAGCGGTGCGCTCTTTCAGCGATGCGCACAGGATGTAGAAGATGTGGCCGTTGGCCACTTGCGCAGCCGTCTTCGGCAGTTGGAGAAAGCCCTCTTGCTCGAGCGGTCCGAGCATCTGGAGGTACTTCTCATACAACACGCGCCTGTGGGTGTTGATCCGCTTGGCGTGTTCCAGCTGGGCGTAGAGGAACGCCGCCGTGAGTTCATTCGGCAGGAACGACGAGCCAATGTCGACCCAGGAGTACCTGTCCACTTCGCCCCTGAAGAAGGCTTTGCGGTTGGTTCCCTTCTGCCAGATGATCTCTGCACGCTCGATCAGCGCTGGGTCGTTGATGAGCAGGGCTCCACCCTCGCCGCAGATGACATTCTTGGTCTCATGGAAGCTGAGGCAGCCCATGTCGCCGATCGTGCCCAGCGCCTGGCCTTCGTCGTGCGTGAGGATGGCTTGTGCGGCATCTTCGATGAGCCGCAGGCCATGCTTGCGGCACAGGGCCTTGAGCCTGTCCATGGCGCAGGGAACCCCGGCGTAATGCACGGCCACCACCGCCTTGGTGCGCGGTGTGATGAGTGCTTCCACCAGGCGCTCGTCCAAGTTCAGCGTGTCGGCGCGGATATCGACGAAGACCGGAACGCCGCCGCGCAGCACGAAAGCGTTCGCCGTCGAAACGAACGTGAACGACGGCATGATGATCTCGTCGCCTGGTTGCACATCCGTCAGGATGGCGGACATTTCAAGCGCTGTCGTGCAGGAGGTGGTCAGCAAGGCTTTCCTGCATGACAGATGGACCTCCAGCCACTCCTGGCACTTGCGCGTGAACTCCCCGTCGCCCGCGATCGAGCCGTTCATGACCGCCTGGGCGATGTAGAAAAGCTCCTTGCCGACAATGAACGGCTGGCCGAAAGGGATGCTGGGGTTGTCCATGGATGGGCTTTTCCGTGATGGGCAGGGACCCGGTTCAGGGCTTTGCGTGGCCGTACCGGTACATGTCGAGCATATCGGGCGGAATCCCCCAATCGATGGCACCCACCTGGTCATGCAATTGCTCCAGCTGGCTGCGGTAGGTATCGGCCAGCTGGTCCGGCATGCGGCTTTTTGCGGGCACAAAACCATGCTGGTAGGCCGCGCTGATCTGGTGCCGCACCGCCTTGGCAATCGCCTGCTCGCGGGTCAGCACCCGCAGCGGTGCGCGATCGGGTGCCAGCCAGTTCCACCGCTCATCGGGCAGCGGATCGCCATGGACGAGTCCCGCGAGGTATTGGGAGAGGACCGGCGCCATGTGGAAGCCGTCGCGCTTGGTCCCTGTCGCGACGATGAGGTTGCGAAGCGCAGTCCGCCCCACCATGGGATAACCGTCCTGGCTGCTGGGCCGCCAGCCTACGTTCACCCGCACCAGCGAGGCCCGGTAGAAGTCGCGGTTGATCTGCTCCATGGCCGATTTCAGCAGGGACTCCACGCTGCCAATGCGGGCATGCGCCACGGGCGTTGCCGATGTGAAGCTGCTGGCCCCTATGAGAATGTGATCGGTCGGCCGGTGGGGACCCGTGAAGTAGGGGGCGCTGTAGACCCCGCACGCCAGCCCCCGGTTGGGTGTGCGGATGCAGTGGGTGTGGGGGTTGTCGGGGCTCTCGATTTCCAGGGAGACGCCGACACCGTAGAACACCCGCTGCATGCCGATGTCCAGGTCGCTGCGCTGCAGCAGATCCCAGGCGGAGGCTCCTGTCGCCAAGAGGAAGTTATCCGCCTCCACGACCTCCCCGTTGTCCAGCACCACGCCGGAGACGGCTCCCTGGCCGTGCTGCAGGCGTTGCGCACTTGTCTCCAGGAACCTCACCTGCGGATGGCGTCCGACCACCATGTCGAGCTTCTCCAGCATCAGCCGCGGATTGACCCAGCCTTCGCCCGGTATGAACAGGGCTCGCATGGCGCGTTGCCCCTGGTGCGGCCGGTAATTGGGAATGCTGCGCGGGGAAACGTACTCGTAGGGCTCGCTGAAATCGTCCAGGGCCTTGGCGATGGCCTCGAAGTTTTCATCATCGAGATCGTCGGCGGCATTGTTGTTGATGACGAACGTGCCGGTATCGATGCAGCCACCTCCGCCAAAGCCCGTGCACTGGCCGCAGTCGGCGGGCAGGCATCCGCCGGCGTGGTCGATGATCTGCCGCTCGAAGTTCGGCCACATGCGAGTGGCCAGGTGGCTGAGCTCGAAGCGGAACAGATCCACTGGATGTTCCAGGCCTCCCGCCTCGATTTCCGCGAATGAGTTGAGCATGGCTGCGGCCGCATGGGTGGCGGATCCGGGCCGGGAGCGCGGGCCGATCACGGTGATCCGGTCATTCGGGCCCAGCCGCTGCATGAGCCTGAAAGCCGTGGACAGGGCGACGATGCCATTTCCTATGACGACGGTATGCATATGGCAGCTCTATGGGAACGGAAAGGCTCGGTTACGTCTTGCGCGCGTAGCACAGGCTGGGGTACGTGGGGGCGCGATGCAGCGTATGGCGGTATTGATTGAGGAGGTCGGTGGCATAGGCCTGCCCCTCGGCACGCATGCCTGCCCGGGTCAGCTGCCAGAAGGCCACGATGCCGCCGGGCGCCAGCCGCTTCCAGACCTGCTCAAGTGCCTCGCGTGTGGGAGCGAGCGCATTCACGTCGAAAAACGCCAGACTCAGGATTTCGTTGGGTTGCTCTTCGAAGAAAGCGGGAATGGTTACCCGGCAATCGCCCGCGATAACCCGGTGTTTGCCGTTGTTGTGCCCCATGGCATTGGCGCGTTCATGGACCCGCAGCAGGTGTGACAGGTATTCGGCGTAAGCGGTCCCACCCACGGAGTACGTACCCTCCTGGTGCAGCACAGTCGCGCGGTCCTGTTCGCCGAAACCGGCATATCCCTCGAAGGTATCGAAACAGACGATCCGGCGATTGAAGTGCAATGGTTCGTAGATGGCGCGCAGGTTCTCGCAGAGCACCGCCGTCTGCCCGCGCCAGGTGCCGACATCGAACACGATGCCGGGGATATCCACGATCTGCTGATAAATGTGCGCGACAGCAAGGATGCGTGCGAGAAGGGATCCTCGGAGGAACAGGCCCAGCGAACGCTCCTTTTCCTCGGGCGTGCTCGCGTAGCCATTCATCAGCGCGAAGAGTTCATCCCGGGCCTGAATGCCGTCGGCCGCGGTATGCGTCAGCACCGAAGACTCGTGCTTCTGGGGGTCTGCAGGGGAAGGAGGGGTATTCATGCTGTGTATCGGCTGGCGGCGGCGTCACCCGACCTGTTTGCGGACGAGAATGGTGAATTCGTAGAGCCCATAGTCGTGCAGCAGGGCGACATTGCGGGAGAAACGGTTCTTGCAGTGGCGGAAGATCTCTTCGGGTGCGCAATAGTGCAGGTGCGGCCTCATCTTCTCGGCGTCCGAATACGAAGTGAGGCAGTTGAAGGCAAATCCCCGGCGGCTGCTGCGGTCCAGATCGTCCAGCGTGTCATGGATGAACTTCTCCCACAACGGAACAGGCACGTCCTGGCGCACATTGAACAGGCCGCTCGCCACGCTGTAATCGGCCAGGCGGGAACAGGCTCCGCCGATCCGGAAGCGGGCGTTCGCGACCCCTACGTGGCATGCCCGGGCGGCTTGCACCATGGGCTCACACAGGTCGGTTCCTTCGTAGTCGATGTCCAGTCCTTGCTCGACGAGAAAAGTCAGCAGTGCTCCATAACCGCAGCCCAGATCGTTCAAGGTGACGGGTCCATCGCTTTCCGTGCCGTGGTCGGCCTGAATTATCCGAACGAGCTGTGCGAATCGGAGCTGCTGGGATTCGGCCCCGTTCCAGTCCACGCCCTGGGGGGTGGGGCCGTTGTCACGCAGGCGACGCTCATAGTAGCGCGCAATCCCTTCGTGCAAAGCATGGTCATCGCACGTCACGGCAAGGTTCCTGCTGGATGAGATAGCCAGCGGCTTTCTGCCCGGTGCTCATCAATAGATCGATGACGCTCACGAAATGGTTGAAGGGGCCGTGGGGCTGCTCGTACGGCAGGTATCCAGAGTAATCCATGTAGGTGAGTCCGATGCCGGCGCTGGCAAAGAGCGTGGGATCCAGGTAACTCTTTGCCGCCGGGCCCGACAGATAGCGTGTCGCGCCCACTGCCCTGCAGAGGTGAACGAGGTTTTCCGTTTTGCCGGCAACCTTGCCATAAGAGGAGGACTGGACTATGGGCGTGCGGATGCCAAGCAGTTCCGCCACGCCCTGGATCAATCGGCGATTGATTTCCGACAACAGCCTATGACCGGCGCAGGCATGCAGCATGGTTTGGATGGCCGTCCCATATTCGGGAAATCCTGGGGATTTCCCGTAGCTCATCGCTATCGTTTTCCAGTGCTTTTCGATCCAGTCAGGCGATGAAACCGTGATCTTGTCGATGTTCTGCTCGTACTGCCCCTTGCTTTGTACCGGCACGGTGAGCCAATGCAAACCCTGAGGGGTCTTGATGACGTTGCGATTGCGCCAGTCCCGCCGCGTGTATTGCACGTCGTCATACAGAACGAAAACGTCTGCCTGGCGCATCAGGTCGAAGTACCCCTTCCAGGGAAGGTAGTTCGACTGAACGATGACGGCGGTGGTGTGCATGCAGTGCTCGTCGAAAAAGGCGCCGCGCGTGTCACCTCGCGCTCACGGCATTATGGGGCGCTGCGCTCCAACCGCTTACTT
>NZ_JAUZUQ010000030.1:0-46625 GCF_031844105.1 Acidovorax sp. PRC11
ATTCCGGCACGCCCGCGGCCCCCACCGCGCCGGCGCCGGCGTCGGCCCCTGCCCCGCGCCCTGCTCCGGTGCCGGAAGCGCCGCCCGAGGAGCCCAGCTTCCTCGACACCCTGCTCGAGAACCCGCTGCTGCCGATCGCGGGCGGCGGGCTGCTGGCACTGCTGCTGGGCTACGGCGTCTACCGCTCGGTGCAGAATCGCCGCAACCGCAGCGCGGTGGACAGCTCCTTCCTCGAGAGCAAGCTCCAGCCCGACTCGTTCTTCGGTGCGAGCGGCGGGCAGCGCGTGGACACGGCCAACAGCCAGATGACCACCGGCTCGTCGTCGATGGTGTATTCGCCCAGCCAGCTCGATGCCGGCGGCGACGTGGATCCGGTGGCCGAAGCGGACGTCTACCTGGCCTATGGCCGCGACCTGCAGGCCGAGGAGATCCTCAAGGAAGCCCTGCGGCACAGCCCCGACCGCATCGCGGTGCATGCGAAGCTGGCGGAGATCTACGCCAAGCGCCAGGACCGCAAGGCGCTGAACGCGGTCGCGCAGGACGTGTTCCGGCTCACCGACGGCCTGGGCCCGGACTGGAACCGCGTGGCGGATCTCGGCCGCGGCATCGATCCGGAGAACCCGCTCTACCAGCCCGGCGGCCGTCCGCCGGTCCTCGGCGACGAGCCGGCCTATCCCGGCGAAGGTTTCGCGAGCACGCTCACCGACGGCCGCACCGCGGGCATCGCGGGAGCCGCCGCGGCGGGCGCTGCCGCGGGTGCCGCAGCGGCCTATGCGGCCGCACCGGCCACCGTGCAGCCGCCGGACCTCGACCTGGACCTGGACCTCGACCTGCCGGACGATGCCCTGACCGAGGCGCCGGCCGCCCCGGGCGCGTTCGCCGCCTCCATCGCGCCGCCGCTCGCACCCGCCGAGGAACCCGATCCGGCCGACGAGCCCCTGGCCTTCGATCCCGAGCCCACGGCACCGACCCCGATGGCGTCCCGCGCGCCCGAGGAGGCACCGCAGGCCCCCGCGCTCGACTTCCCCGATGCGCTGTCGCTCGAAGACTCCACGCGCGCCGGCCTCGAACCCGAGGCGGCCCCGGAATCGGCGCCGGTGCCCCTCGAGTTCGACCTGGGCGATCTCTCGCTGGACCTGGACGCCGACACGGCACGTCCCGGCACGGGCGCAGGCATGGGTGCCGGCGCGGAGCCGCCGGCCTCCTCTTTCGGCGCCGATGCGGGCACGGCGGAAGACACTCCGGACTCCCTGGAGCTGCCGGACGATCCGCTCGCCACCAAGCTCGCGCTGGCGGAAGAGTTCAACGCGATCGGAGATGCCGAAGGCGCCCGCACGCTGGTCGAAGAAGTGATCGCGGAATCCTCCGGGCCGCTGAAGGCCCGGGCGCAGCGCCTGCTGGCCGACCTGGGCTGATGGCCGGCGGGTTCGCGCGCGGCCGGCAGGGCCGTGGGGGGCTCCGGCCATGAGGGTGGCACTGGGCGTCAGCTACAACGGCTCGGCCTACCGCGGCTGGCAGAGCCAGCCCGGGGGCCTCACGGTGCAGGACCGGCTCGAAGCCGCCCTGGCGCGCTTCGCCACGCACGAGGTGTCCACGGTCTGCGCCGGCCGCACCGACGCGGGCGTGCACGGCCTCATGCAGGTGGTGCATTTCGACACGCCGCTGGAACGCACGCCGTTTTCCTGGGTGCGCGGCACCAACACCTTCCTGCCGCCGGACATCGCGGTGCAGTGGGCGCGCACCGTGCCCGACGCCTTCCACTCCCGTGCGTGCGCCACGGCGCGCCGCTACGCCTACGTGCTGCTGCAGTCGCCGGTGCGGCCCAGCGTGGAGGCGGGCCGCGTGGGATGGGTCTTCCATGCCCTGGACGGCGAGGCCATGCGCGACGCGGCGGCCCACCTGCTCGGGGAGCACGATTTCACCTCGTTCCGGGCATCCGCCTGCCAGGCCAAGTCGCCGGTCAAGACCCTGCACCGCATCGACATCACGCGCCGGGGCCTGCCGCAGGCGCCGCGCGCGGAGGGTCCGGCCAGCCGCGACGACGTTCCCACCTGCTACTGGCGCTTCGAGTTCGAGGGCAACGCCTTCCTGCACCACATGGTGCGCAACATCATGGGGTGCCTCGTGGCCGTCGGCCAGGGGCAGCATCCGCCCGGCTGGATGGAGTCGGTGCTGGGCGCCCGCTCGCGCGATGCGGCGGCGCCCACGTTCTCCCCGGACGGCCTGTATTTTCTCGGTCCGGTCTACGATGCCGCGTGGGGACTGCCCACGCGCACGGCTGCGTATGATTGGCTGCCCTGACGGCCCGCGCGGCGGCTGACTCGCGCGGCCCGCCGCGTGGGGCGGGCGGCTCCGCGGGCCTGCGGATTCCGCCGCCTCCCGCGGCGCGGCCCTGCCTTCGTCCACGCTCCAGACATCCCCCACTGCCGCGATGACCACACCTCCCGCTCCCTCCGCCTCCGCCAGCCGGTCCGCCGGCGCCGCCCAGCGCACGCGCATCAAGATCTGCGGACTGACCCGCGAGCAGGACGTGGACGCGGCCGTGCAGGCCGGCGCCGATGCGGTCGGCTTCGTGCTCTATGCGAAAAGCCCGCGGGCCGTTACGCCCGCGCGCGCGGCCGAGCTGGCCCGGCGCCTGCCGCCCTTCGTCACGCCCGTGCTGCTGTTCGTGAATGCCGATGCCGCCGAGGTGCAGGCCGCCTGCGCGCAGGTGCCCGCCGCGCTGCTGCAGTTCCACGGCGACGAAACCCCCGAGGCCTGCCGCGCCGCGGCCGATGCGGGCCGGCGGCCCTTCATGCGGGCGGCCCGCATTCCCCTGGGCGCGCATGCCCCGGCGTTCGACCTCGTACAATTCGCAGAGCAATACTCACACGCCCAGGCCATCCTGCTCGACGCCCACGTCGACGGCTATGGCGGCGGCGGCAAGGCATTCAATTGGTCACTCCTTCCACCAAGCGTCGGCTCTCACCTCGTTTTGTCTGGTGGACTCACGCCTGCAAACGTGACCGATGGCATCTTGCAGGTGCGGCCGCGCGGCCTCTCGCTCGCGGTTGACGTCAGCTCCGGCGTGGAAGCCGAAGGCCCCGACGGCCTTCCGCTGCGGGGTATCAAGGACGCCGGCAAGATCCAACGCTTCATCGCCGCCGTGCGCGCGGCCGATGGGCATTTTGCGAAGAACGATTGATGCTTTCCTACCAACAGCCCGACGCGTCGGGCCACTTCGGCCGCTACGGCGGCAGTTTCGCGAGCGAGACGCTCACGCACGCCCTCACCGAACTGCGCGAGGCCTATGCCCGCTACCAGAACGACCCGGAGTTCCTGAAGGAATTCCACAGCGAACTCGCGCACTTCGTGGGCCGGCCCTCGCCGGTCTACCACGCCGCGCGCATGAGCCGCGAGATGGGCGGCGCGCAGATCTTCCTCAAGCGGGAAGACCTCAACCACACGGGCGCGCACAAGATCAACAACGTGATCGGGCAGGCCATGCTCGCCCGCCGCATGGGCAAGCCGCGCGTGATCGCCGAAACCGGCGCCGGCCAGCACGGCGTGGCGACGGCCACCATCTGCGCGCGCTACGGCCTGGAGTGCGTGGTGTACATGGGCGCCGAAGACGTGAAGCGCCAGAGCCCGAACGTCTACCGCATGAAGCTCCTGGGCGCCACCGTGGTGCCCGTGGAATCCGGCAGCCGCACGCTCAAGGACGCACTCAACGAGGCCATGCGCGACTGGGTCGCGAACGTGGACGACACCTTCTACATCATCGGTACCGTGGCCGGCCCGCACCCCTATCCGATGATGGTGCGCGACTTCCAGAGCGTGATCGGCACCGAATGCCTCGCGCAGATGCCCGGCATGCTGGCCGAGCAGCGCATCGCCGCCGAGCACCCCGATGCGGTGATCGCCTGCGTGGGCGGCGGCAGCAACGCCATGGGCATCTTCCACCCCTACATCCCGCACCAGACAACGCGCCTCATCGGCGTGGAGGCGGCGGGCGAAGGGCTGGACAGCGGCAAGCATTCGGCATCGCTGCAGCGCGGCAGCGCGGGCGTGCTGCACGGCAACCGCACCTTCATCCTGCAGGACCAGAACGGCCAGATCACCGAGACGCACAGCATCAGCGCCGGCCTCGACTACCCCGGCGTCGGCCCCGAGCACGCCTGGCTGCAGGAGATCGGCCGCGCCGAATACGTGGGCATCACCGACAAGGAGGCGCTCGACGCCTTCCACTACCTGTGCCGCACCGAGGGCATCATCCCGGCGCTCGAATCGAGCCATGCCGTGGCCTATGCGATGCAGCTCGCCAGGACGATGCGCACCGACCAGTCCATCCTCGTGAACCTCTCGGGCCGCGGCGACAAGGACATCGGCACCGTGGCGGACCTCTCCGGCGTGGACTTCTACGACCGCCCGTCGATGCGGGGCCACGCCGTGAAGGGAGGGCCTGCGGCATGAGCGCAGTTTCCATGACGACTTCTTCCTCCACCTCTGCCGCTCCTGCCGCTGCGCCGGCCGTGGACACGCCCGCTCCCCGCGGGCGCATCGCCACGGCCTTCGCCGACCTGCAGGCGCGCGGCCGCAAGGCCCTGATTCCCTACGTGACGGCCGGCTTCCCGTTCGCCGACATCACGCCCGCGCTGATGCACGGCATGGTGGAGGCCGGTGCCGACGTGATCGAGCTCGGCGTGCCGTTCTCCGATCCGATGGCCGACGGCCCGGTGATCCAGAAGGCCGGCGAGAAGGCCCTGTCGCTCGGCGTGGGCATGGCCCAGGTGCTGGGCCACGTGCGCGAGTTCCGCCAGCGCAACGCGAAGACGCCCGTGGTGCTGATGGGCTATGCCAACCCGGTGGAGCGCTACGACCAGGTCCACGGCAAGGACGCCTTCGTGCGCGACGCGGCCGAGGCCGGCGTGGACGGCGTGCTGATCGTGGACTACCCGCCCGAGGAGTGCGAGGACTTCGCGGCCCGGCTGCGCGCGCGCGGCATGGACCTGATCTTCCTGCTGGCCCCCACCAGCACGGAGGAGCGCATGCAGCAGGTGGCGCGCGTGGCGAGCGGGTACGTCTACTACGTGTCGCTCAAGGGCGTGACCGGCTCCGGCGCGCTCGACACCACGGCCGTGGAGGCCATGCTGCCGGTGATCCGCCGCCATGTGCACATCCCCGTGGGCGTGGGCTTCGGCATCCGCGACGCGGCCACCGCGCAGGCCATCGGCCGCGTGGCCGACGCCGTGGTGATCGGCAGCCGCATCATCCAGTTGCTGGACGACCAGCCGCACGAGAAGGTGGTGCCCCTGGCCATCGATTTCCTGCGGGGGGTGCGCAAGGCGCTCGACACGTAGAATCAGAGAACATCCCCCTGAGCGGCTTTGCCGCTTCCCCCTTCTCTCGCGCTTCGCGCGGGAAGGGGGACGACGCCTACGGCCCGGCGGAGCCGGTTCCGTGGCGTCCACTGGCGTGGGCCGCGCCGGTTTTGAGGTCGCGGTGCTGCCACCTTTGCCATTCATTCGAGGAATACACCCATGTCCTGGCTCGAAAAACTCCTGCCGTCCAAGATCCAGCAGTCCGACCCGACGGAGCGCCGCCAGGTGCCCGAGGGGCTGTGGATCAAGTGCCCGAGCTGCGAGACGGTGCTCTACAAGACCGATCTGGAGCACAACCAGAACGTCTGCCCGCACTGCAGCCACCACCACCGCATCAACGCCCGCCCGCGGCTGGATGCCTTCCTCGATCCGGAAGGCCGCTACGAGCTGGGCCAGGAAGTGCTGCCGGTGGACGCGCTCAAGTTCAAGGACAGCCGCAAGTACACCGAGCGCCTGAAGGAGGCCCTGGAGAACACGGGCGAGACCGACGCGCTCATCGTCATGGGCGGCTCGGTCAAGAGCATCAACGTGGTGGTCGCCTGCTTCGAGTTCGACTTCATGGGTGGCTCGATGGGCAGCGTGGTGGGCGAGCGCTTCGTGCGCGGCGTCGAGACCGCCATCGAGCAGAAGGTGCCGTTCATCTGCTTCACCGCCACGGGCGGCGCGCGCATGCAGGAGGGCCTGCTCTCGCTCATGCAGATGGCCAAGACCAATGCCGCGCTCACGCGGCTCGCCAAGAAGGGCCTGCCCTACATCAGCGTGCTCACCGACCCGACCATGGGCGGCGTCTCGGCCGGTTTCGCCTTCGTGGGCGACATCGTGATCGCCGAGCCCAAGGCACTGATCGGCTTCGCCGGCCCGCGCGTGATCGAGTCCACCGTGCGCGTGACGCTGCCGGAAGGCTTCCAGCGCGCCGAGTTCCTGCAGACCAAGGGTGCCGTGGACTTCATCTGCGACCGCCGCGAGCTGCGCGACACCGTGGCCCGCAGCCTGGCCATGCTGCAGCGCCTGCCGGCCGACTCCGTGGCCTGAGTCCCAGCGCCGCCGGCTTGCCGCCGACGTCGCCGAGCCGCCGCTCCCCTAGCCCGGGGCCGGCGGCTTTTTCGTGGGAAAGGCTCACATCAGCACCGCGCCCTGCAGATGGCCCAGCACGATCATCACCACTTGCAGCAGCACGATGGCGACCAGGGGCGACAGGTCCACGCCCCCCAGCAGCGGGATCACCCGGCGCAGCGGGCGCAGCACGGGGTCGCAGAGGCGGGAGACCACGTCGGCGATCGGCGAGCGCGTCTGCACCCACGACAGTACCGCCGCCACGATCAACAGGCCCATCATGCCGGAGACCGCCACCCGGGCGAGGCCGAACAGCGCCAGCCACGGCACCCAGGCCAGGCCGGCGCTCGCGCCCAGCAGCAGCCAGAGCAGCAGGTACTGCGCGAGCTGGATCAGCAGGGCCGCCACGAAGCTCGACCAGTCCCACCGCCCCGTGGCGGGAATGATGCGGCGCAGCGGCATCACGAGCCAGTCGCTGAGGGCGAACACCAGCCGGCCGATCGGGTTGCCGAAGGGCACGCGCTGGGCCTGCATGTACAGGCGCAGCAGGCAGGCACCGGTGAGCAGGCCGCCCACCACGTCGAGCAGGAAAGAGGCGATCTGGAAGAACATGGATTCCTGAAAAGGGTGAAGGCCCGGCGCGGGCCTTTTCGCCGTGGGATGATAGCGGGCCCTACCGGCCACGCCCATGACCTTCGCCCCTCCCCCCTCCGAGCCGCCGGCGGCGCCGCCGCTCACGCTCACTTCGCTGCCGCTGTTCCCGCTCGGCACCGTGCTGTTCCCCGGCGGCCTGCTGGCGCTGCGGGTCTTCGAGGTGCGCTACCTCGACATGGTGCGCAAATGCCGCCAGGCCGGCGCGCCGTTCGGCGTGGTGGCGCTCACCGATGGCCATGAAGTGCGCCAGGCGGGCGCCGCGCCCGAGAAATTCCACGACGTCGGCACGATCGCCGCGATCTCGGACCTGGATGACTCCCACCCCGGGCTGATCGCGCTGCGGGCGAGGGGCGCGGAGCGCTTCCGCATCGTCCGCCGCCAGCTGCTGCCGCACGGGCTGTGGATCGCCGACGTCGAACAGCTGCCGCCGGACGTTCCCGTGGCGGTCCCGGAAGACCTCCGCAAGACCGCCACCGCCCTGGAACAGGTGCTGACCCGCCTGCGCGACCGCAGCCCCGACGACGCGAGCCTGCCCGATCCCGGTGCGGAGCAGCTGGAAGATTGCGGCTGGGTGGCCAACCGCTGGTGCGAACTGCTGCCGGTACCGATCGATCTGAAACAGCAGCTGATGCAGCTCGACAGCCCGCTGCTGCGGCTCGAACTGGTGGGCGACGTGCTGGACCGCACGGGCATCGCGCCGTGAACCCCGGCTGCGCCACCGCGCCGCTGCCGTGCGCGGATTTCGCGTGAACGTCCTGCAGGTCATCACCAAGGGCGAGGTCGGGGGGGCGCAGAGCCATGTGCGCACGCTGTGCGCCGAGCTGCAGGGCCGGGGCGTGCACGTCGAGGTCGCCGTCGGAGGAACCCGGCCGGAGCCGCTCGCCATCGACCTGGACGCCCTGGGCCTGCCGGTGCACCGCATCGCCGCGCTCGGCAACCGCCTGCATCCCCTGCCGCTCTGGCGCGCCACGCGCGATCTGCTGCGCGTCGTGCGCGAGCGCCGGCCCGATCTGCTGCACGCGCACAGTGCGATGGCCGGCGTCGCGGCGCGCGTCGCGGGTGCGCTGGCCGGGGTGCCCGTGGTCTACACCGTGCACGGCTTCGCCTTCAAGCCGGGCCATCCGCCATTGCGGCGTGCCATCGCCTGGGCCACCGAATGCCTGCTGGCGCCGTTCACCCGCCGGCTGGTCTGCGTCTCCGCCCACGAACAGGCGCTGGCACGCGCGCTGCCGCTGCCCCGGCGGCGCGTCCGCGTGATCGCGAACGGGGTGGAGGACCTGCCCCGCGCCGCCCCCGGCCCGGAACCCATGGCCCGCACCGCCCCCCTCTCCGCGGTGATGGTGGCGCGCATGGCGCCCCCGAAGCGGCCGGACCTGCTGCTGCAGGCCCTCGCCCGCGTGCGCGACCTGCGCGGCGAAGAGCTGCCCGCCTGCTTCCTCGGCAGCGGGCCCGACCTCGCCGCGCACCGCGCGCTGGCCGAGCGGCTGAAGCTGCAGGCGGTGCGCTTCGAAGGCGACGTGGCCGACGTGCCCGCGCACCTGGCTCGGCACGCGGTGTTCGTGCTGGTGTCGGACCACGAGGGCCTGCCAATCTCGCTCATCGAGGCCATGCGGGCCGGCATGGCCATCGTGGCCAGCGATCTGCCGGGCGTGCGGGAACTGCTGCCGGACGCGGAGTGCGCACTGCATGTTCCACCGGATGCCGGCGCACTCGCGGAGGCGCTGCGGCAACTGATAGAGTCGCCGGCAACCCGCGCCCGCCTCGGTGCGGCCGCCCGGCGGCGCTACGAGCGGCACTACACCGCAGGACGCATGGGCGACGCCGTGCAGGCGCTCTATGCCGACGCGCTGCGCGGCGCCCCTTCCCGGACCCCATGAACACCAGCATCCCGCACCGCGAGCTCGGCTCTTCCACGGCGCACCGGCAGGGCGCGGTCCTGCGCTGGGCGCTCGGCGGCACGGTGACGCTGCTGGCGAGCTACCTCATCGGCCTGGAACTGCAGCGGCGCGGCTGGGCCACCTACCAGTTCCCGCAGACGGTGCTCTGGTGCCTGATCCCCTATGCCGTCACGGCCCACTGGCTCTACAGCGGCGCCTACCTGCCGCAGTTCGAGGGCCGCAGCTTCCTCATCGTGGCCACCGCGGTGCCGTACCTCGCCACGCCACTGGGCTTCGCGCTGCTGCAGCGTCCGTATTCGCGCGGCGCCGTCCTGCTTTCCTACCTGCTGTCGGCGGCCTGGTTCCTCGCGGGGCACTGGCGGCAGCGCCGGTTGCACGCGCTGCGCCTCGCCTGCCTGGACGCCTCCGTCCCCTCGCGCCTGCGGGAACTGCTCGGCACCCCCGCCGGTGCGGGATTGCGCCACATCGCACTGCGGCCCTGGGCGGAATTCACGGCATCCTCGCCCGCGGCCCGTCCGGGGGCCGATGCGCCATGGGCCGGCGTGGTGCTCGACACCCGCACGCCGCCGGACGAGGCGCGCGAGCGCCAGATCTGCGCGCTGCGCCTGCAGCACGTCCGGCTCTACAGCGTGGAAACCGTGGCCGAACTGCTGAGCGGCCGCAAGATGCTGCCGGCCGCATCGGTCCATGACCTGTGGGCGCTGGATGGCCATCCGGCCTACGACAGCGTCAAGCGCCTGCTGGATGCGGCCCTGGTCATCGCCACGCTCCCGCTGTGGCTGCCGCTGTGCCTGCTGGTGGGGCTGGGCGTCAAGCTGGATTCGCCGGGCCCGATGCTGTTCTCGCAGATGCGCGTCGGGCGCAACGGCCGGCCTTTCCGGCTCTGGAAGCTGCGCAGCATGCGCACCGCCACGCCCGGCACGGAATCCGCCCGCTTCGCGAGCGTGGACGACGAACGCGTCACCCGCCTGGGCCGCTTCATCCGCCGCATGCGGCTGGACGAGTTGCCCCAGCTCTGGAACGTGCTGCGCGGCGACATGAGCCTGATCGGCCCGCGGCCCGAACAGGCGCAGTTCGTGGAGGCCTTCGCCGCGCGCATTCCCGCCTACCCGTACCGCCACCTCGTGCGCCCCGGGCTGACCGGCTGGGCGCAGGTGCAGCAGGGCTACGCAGGCAGCGAGGAGGAAACCAGCGTGAAGCTCAGCTACGACCTCTACTACCTGGAGCATTACTCGCTCTCGCTCGATCTGCTGATCGCGTACAAGACGGTGCGCATCGTGCTCACGGGCTTCGGCGCCCGCTGAAAGGCCCGCCTTGGCCCGCACGTCCACCGCACCATTCCCGCCCCCCCCATCGCCACCGTCCCCGCGGCCGCCCCGCGTGTGCCTGCTGCGCGAGGACGGCGCCGTGGGCGGCGTCAACACGGTGATCGACGCGCTGTGCACGGGCCTGCAGCAGCGGGGATGGGGCCATCCCGACGTACAGGCGCTGCGCGGCGGGGGACCGGCGCAGTGGTGGCGCGCCGCGCGCGACTGCGACGTGCTGGTCGCCACGAACGCCTTCCGCACGGCGCACGTCGCACGGCTGCTCGGGGCCGTGCTGCGCAAGCCGGTCGTCACGTGGGTCCACGGCCCGCTGCTGGAAGTGCTCGCGACGGCCGGCACGCCGCGGCTGCAGCGCGCCCGGCTGCGCTGGCTGCACCGCGGCACGGCCCGCTTCGTGTTCGTCTCGGAGGACGCGCGCAGGTCCATGGCCGCATTCCTCGGCACGGCACTGCCCGCGGGGCGGGCCCGCGTCATTCCGAACCCCCTGCCCTTCGATGCGCCCGCGGCCGCGGACCTGCGCCCGCCGAACCCGCCGAACCCGCCGAACCCGTCGCCGGGCGGCGTGGTGGAGATGGGCTTCGTGGGGCGCCTGTCGCCCGAAAAGGAGCCCGCGCGCCTGCTCGCCCTGCTGCGCAGCCTGCCGGAACGCTTCCGCCTCACCGTGGTGGGTGACGGCCCGCTGCGCGCCACGCTCGAAGCCGCGGGTGCCGATCTGGTGGCGCAGGGCCGGCTGGCCTTCGCGGGCGAGCGCCCCCGGGGCCGCACGCTGTCGCCCGAATGGCGGCTGACGGTGCTCACGTCCCGCTACGAAGGCAGCCCCGTGAGCGCGCTCGAATCCGTGGCCGCCGGCATTCCGTTCGTGGCGCCCGCGCTGCCGGCCTTCACGGAGGCCGCGCCCGGACCGGCCGCCTGCCTGCTCGCGCACGACGCCAGTGCAGAGGCGCTGGCCCGCACCGTGCAGGACGTGCTGGCCCTTCCGCCCGCACGGCTGCAGGCCGCGCTGGACAGCGTGCGGGCGCGCCATGCACCGGCCCGTTTCATCGATGCCTGGTGCGCCGCGCTGCAGGAGGCCGCGGACCGATGCTGATCCATTTCATCCACCGCGGCGACGCCTACCTGCCGGAACTCGCCGCATACGCGGCGTTTCTGGAGTCGCGCGGGCATGCCGGCCAGGTGCACCGCCACCTCGACTCCGTGCCGCGCGATGCGCAGGTGCTCTGGTGGATGTGCGGCCGGGTCGCGCCGGCCGAGGCGCAGCGCTTTCCCTCGGCCATGCAGGTGCACGAATACGCATCGGCCTCGGTTCCGCCGCTCGCGTGGATCAAGGACTGCGCCAAGCGCTGGCGGCAACCGCGGCCGCACTACCGCATCTTCCAGAACGACTGGGTGCGCGCGCGCCTGGACCCGGGCGACGGCGTGCCCTGGGAGCTGCGCGACATGGGCATCGACCCTGCGGGGTTCGCGCCCATGCGGCAGGACGCTGCGGCGCCGACGGCCCCGGCGCCGCCATCGCTCCGGCCCCATGATTTCGTCTACCTCGGCGAGATGGGCCGCCTGCGCCACTTCCTGCCGCTGTTCGACGGCCTGGCCCGGGCCGGGCGCAGCGTGCTGCTCGTCGGCGACCTGCCGGCCGGCCTGCGCGAGCGCCTGCTGCGCACGGGCCAGGTGACGGCCACGGGCCGGGTCGCGCACGCGGAAGTCCCCGCCTGGCTGCGGCAGGCACGCTGGGGACTGAACCTCGTACCCGCCCGCGCGCCCTACGACCGGCAGACGTCGACCAAGCTGCTGGAATACTGCGCCGCTGGCCTGCCCGTGGTGAGCACCGACTACGCCTGGGTGCGCGGTTTCGAACGCCGCCAGGGCGCCCGGTTCGCCTACGTCCCCGGTCGGGCGGATGCCGGGCGCTACGCCGCCCTGCTCGGCCCCGCGCTGGAGACCTGCGCCCCGGTGGTGCCGGACGTGCACGCGCTGGCCTGGCCGCACATCCTGGCCTCGCTTGGCATCTGGCGCCAGCTCGGGTTGGAGCCCGGCGCATGAAACTGCCGCGCGCCACGCTCGCGGTGGCCCTGGGCAGCGCGGTCTCGCTGGCGGCCCAGGCGCTGTTCAGCCTCGTCATGCTGCGGTGGTTCACGCCGCAGGCCGTGGGCACGTTCTCCGTCGTGGGCCAGATCGCCTTCTTCTGGATGACGCTCGCCCTGGCACAGAGCCCCCTCACGCTGCTGGCCGATGCGCACGTGCCCGCGCGCCAGGCGCTGCGCTCCGCCCTGGCGGCCAGCCTGCGCCGCATGCTCTGGCTCGCCCCGGCCGTGGTGGCCGCCGTGGCGTGGAGCCGGCTGCCCTCCCCGGCCTGGGCCCTGGCCTGGGCCGGCGGCCTCGCGCTGCTGCAGGGGGGCTGGTACCTCGCCCAGCCCTATGCCCTCAGGACGCGGTCGCCGCAGGCCGCCGCGCTCGCCAAGGCGGCGCCGCCCGTGACCGCGCTCGCGGTGGCCACGCTGGCGGCCCTGGCCTGGCCCGATGAACCGGTGGCGGGACTGCTGTGCGCGGCATTGGCCGGCTACGCCGCCGGGGCGCTCTGGCTGCTGCCGCCGCGCCGGGCCGCGCAAGCCGGTCCCGGCCCCGAGGCCGCGCGCGGCACGGAAGGCCCGGTGGCAGTACCCGCGGGCACGCAGCGCGACGGCCGCAGCATCCGCCTCCGGCTGGCCCACACGGCCGTGGATGCCCTCACCGGCGCGGGCCTGCTGATCGTCTGGCAGCGCACGCACGGCGCGGCCGACGCGGGCTATCTGGCGGTGCTGCTGCGCCTGCTCGGATTCGTGCCGGTGGTCGTGCACGCCTCGTGGGCCCAGGTGCTGCTCGCGGGCGGAAGCGGGCAGGCGGGGTCTCCGCTGCGCGTCGGCCTGGCCGGCGCCGTGGCGACCCTTGCCCTGGGCGCCGCCGGCGCCGGGGCCCTGTACGCAGGGCTGGCGCCCTCCTGGCAGGCTGCCCTGCCCTACGTGGCACCGCTCGCGCTCTGGCAGGCGGCGGCCTGCGTGCACGCCGCCTGCAGCCACCTGCCCTTCCAGCAGGGCCGGGCGACGGCGTTCTCGCGCACCGCCATTGCCGTGGCACTGCTGCAGTGGGCCCTGCTGGCGCTGCCGGCCTGGTGGCCGGGCGCGCCGATCGCGGCGGTGGCGCACGCCTGGTGCCTGGGCGCGGCATCGGCCGCGGCACTGCTCGCCTGGGCCCTGTGGATGGCGGGTTTGGGCAAACGGGGCGGCCAAACTTAAAATCCCCCCTTTTTGTCCGTTCCGTCTTTTCTCCCACCGCGCCTGCCTGCGGACCTCCATGTCTGAAAACCAACCTACCTCCCCGGCCCCTTCCCTCGACGACAACCAACTCATCGCCGAGCGCCGCGAAAAACTCAAGGCCCTGCGGGAGGCCCAGGCACAGGGCAGGGGCGTGGCGTTCCCCAACGACTTCCAGCCCGCGCACCATGCGGCCGACCTGCAGGCGCAGTACGCCGAGACCGGTGCCGAGACGCTCGAGGCCACCCCCGTGCCCGTGCGCGTGGCCGGCCGCATGATGCTCAAGCGCGTGATGGGCAAGGCCAGCTTCGCCACCGTGCAGGACGGCTCGCTCGGCACCACCGGCGGCCGCATCCAGATCTACGTCACGCGCGACGCGATCGGCGAAGAGGCCTACGCCGCCTTCAAGCACTGGGACCTGGGCGACATCGTGGGCGCCGAAGGCACGCTCATGAAGACCAAGACCGGCGAGCTGTCGGTCCGGGTGACCACGCTGCGGCTGCTCACCAAGAGCCTGCGCCCCATGCCCGACAAGTTCCACGGCGTGGCCGACCAGGAGGTCAAGTACCGCCAGCGCTACGTCGACCTGATGACCGACGAGGCCGCCCGCAGGCGCTTCATCGCGCGCAGCAGGGCCGTGAGCGGCATCCGCGAGTTCATGGTGCAGCACGGCTTCCTGGAGGTCGAGACGCCCATGCTCCACCCGATTCCCGGCGGCGCCAACGCCAAGCCGTTCGTGACCCACCACAACGCGCTCGAGCAGGAGATGTACCTGCGCATCGCGCCCGAGCTCTACTTGAAGCGCCTCGTGGTCGGCGGCTTCGAGCGCGTGTTCGAGATCAACCGCAACTTCCGCAACGAAGGCATCTCGGTGCGCCACAACCCCGAGTTCACGATGATGGAGTTCTACGCGGCCTACTGGAACTACCGCGACCTGATGGACTTCACCGAGCAGCTCGTGCGCGACGCCGCCACGAAGGCGGCGGGCAGCCTGCAGCTCACCTACCAGGGCCGGGCGGTGGACCTGTCGCAGCCCTTCGAGCGCCTGACGATCCGCGAGGCCATCCTGCGCCACACCGAGGCCGGCGACGGCGTGGACGATGCCGCCTGGCTGATCGCCGCGCTGCGCAAGCTCGGCCTCTCCGAGGAGAAGAACCGCCTCTCCACCCGCACGCTGGCGGGCCTGCAGGTGCTCTACTTCGAGGAGACCGTGGAGGACAAGCTCTGGCAGCCCACCTTCATCATGGAGCACCCGACCGAGATCAGCCCGCTCGCGCGCGCCAACGACACGCGCCCCGAGGTGACTGAACGCTTCGAGCTCTACATCACGGGCCGCGAGTTCGGCAACGGCTTCTCCGAGCTCAACGACGCGGAAGACCAGGCCGCCCGCTTCCAGTCGCAGGTGGAGGCCAAGGACAGCGGCGACGACGAGGCCATGTACTTCGACCACGACTTCGTGCGCGCGCTCGAATACGGCATGCCGCCCGCCGGCGGCTGCGGCATCGGCATCGACCGGCTCATGATGCTGCTCACGGACAGCCCGAGCATCCGCGACGTGATCCTGTTCCCGGCCCTGCGCCGCGAGCACTGAGCGCCCCGGCGCCGGCCGCGCACCCGCGGACGGCCCGGCAGTCCGCGCCGGCGGCAGGCCGGTGCTACAGTGCTTCCACCGCTGCCGCGCACCGGGGCGGGCGCACCCGGCCGCGCCTGCCCTGCCCCGCTTCCATCCGAGAAAGAGGAAGGCCGATGACCACACTGCCTCCCGCCACGCCCGCGGCTTCCGCGCGGCCTGCAGACCTCCAGCCACCCGCCTCCGGGCCTTTCTCCGTGCTGGTGGTGGAAGACCAGGCCTCGGTGCGCGCGGCGCTGGTGGGCGAGCTGAAGCACGCCGGGGTCTTCGACGTGATGGAGGCCGCCTCGGGCGACGTGGCGCTGCAGCTCTTCAAGCTGCGCCGCCCCGACCTGGTGCTGCTGGACATCCGGCTCTCCGACCACAACGACGGCTACTGGGTCGCGCAACAGATGCGCGAGGCCGAGCCGGGCGGATGGACGCCCATCATCTTCCTGTCCGGGCTGGACAGCGACCTGGATGTCTGGCGCGGCATCGAGGCGGGCGGCGACGACTACCTCGTCAAACCGGTGAAACCGATCGTGCTGGTGGCCAAGCTGCGCGCCATGCGCCGGCTGCTGGACATGCGCCGGCGGCTGGTGACGATGTCCGAAGAGCTCCACCTGGCCAACCAGCGCCTCAACGAGATGGTCGAGGTGGACCCGCTCACCGGCCTCGTCAACCGGCGCGGCTTCGACCGCATCCTGCACAGCGAGATCCTGGCCGCGCGCCGCGACGGCCTGCCGCTCACGCTGATGCTGTGCGACCTGGACCATTTCAAGCGCTTCAACGATACCGTCGGCCACGTGCAGGGCGACGCCTGCCTGCGCGAAGTCGGGCGGATACTGAAGGAAGTGTGCGTGCGTCCGCGCGATGCGGCGGCCCGCTACGGCGGCGAGGAATTCGCGCTCATCCTGCCCAACACGCCCCGCTCGGGCGCCATGACCTTCGCCCGCGCGCTCGGCAGCCTGATGGACCGGCGCGCCATCGCCCACCCGGACTCGCCCCTGGGCGCGAGCCTCACCCTCTCGGGCGGCATCACGACCTGCGTGCCGGACGACAGCACCAGCGCCGAAGGCATGCTGATGCGCGCGGACGAAGCGCTCTATGCGGCGAAGGCCCAGGGCCGCGCTCGCTTCTTCAGCTTCGAGATGCAGATGGATACCATCGAGCAGCTGCGCGGCTGAACGGCCCGGCGGCCGCCCGGGAACCCTCGCGCCCGGGAGCGCTCACCTGAAGGGGTGAGCCTGCCCGAACCGTCCCTTTCCCTTTCCGATCCGCTGAACGCCTTGCATCCCCTGTCCACCGCGCGGCTGCGCACCTACTTCCCCGACTGGATGCAGGAATGGCTCGACATCATCGTGCCGGGCCTGCAGATCATCCTCATCCTGGTGCTGGCGATGCTGCTGCAGCGCACGCTGCGCCGCCTGCTCGAGCGCGCCGGCCGGCACTACCAGTGGCCGATCGAACTCATGGTGCCGGTCACCGGGCTCGTGCGCTGGGTCATCATGGGCAGCGCGATCCTGCTGGTGCTGGAGCGGCTGGGCGTCTCGGCCACCGTGCTGTGGACCGCGTTCACCGGCTTCGCGGCCGTGGGTGCGGTCGCATTCTTCGCGGCCTGGAGCGTGCTCTCCAACCTGTTCTGCGCACTGCTGATCTTCACCGTGGGACCGTTCCGGCTGGGCGACTACATCGAGGTGCTGGACACCGCGGAGAAGCCCGGGGCCAAGGGCCGCGTGGTGGACATCAACCTGCTCTACACCACGCTGGAGGATTTCCACGGCACGGCCGAGGTGCCGATGCTGCTGCAGATTCCCAATGCCCTGATCTTCCAGAGGGTGGTGCGGCGCTGGAAGGTGGCGCCGCCCATTCCGGACGCCGTCCACCATGCCGCCACCGAAGCCGGCGCGGCCACGCCGGCGGCGGCGACACCGAGTCCCGCGCCCGCGCCCGCTCCGGCCGCGGCCGCCATGGTGCAGCCCTCCGCGGCGCCGGGCGCGCCGAACGCCTGAGCGGCGCCTGCGGCAGACGAAGGCCTCCCTCCGCTTCAGCGGCCCTCGCCGTGCGGCCTGTGGCCGCCGTCCTGGCCGTGCGGCGGATGCGGGGGCTCGTGCGGCATGCGGGCAGGCGGCGGGGCCTGCAGGGCGCCCCGCAGGCTCTCGTGCATGGCCGCGGGGCGCGGCTCGGGCCGGGCTTCCGCCCGCGGGAAGGACTGCTGCTGCGGCGGCGGGGCCGGTTGCAGCGCCGCCACGGGTGCCTCGCGCGGCGCGGCATGGACCGGAGACACCGGCTCCGCCATGCGCGGCGCCGGCACCGCACGGGCGGGGGGCGACTGCAGCGCATGGGCCATCGACGCCTCTCTCGGCATCTGCGCCTGGGCGGGGGCATCGCCCCGGAACGAGGGCCGCGGGCCTTCCCCGCGCATCGGCTCCGCCAGGCCGCGAGGCTCCTGGAAGGGGCGGGCCTGGAGCGCGGCCTGTGCCGGAAGAACGTCGGCGCGGGCCGGTTCGGGCCGGTTCCATCCCCGGTCCGCGGCGGATGGAGAGTGCACCGCCGCCAACGGTGCCGGAGACAGGGCCTGCCGCGGCGGCGCCCCGGCAGCAGGCGCGGCGCGGCCTTCGCGGTCGGGACCGCTGCGCTGCAGCGCCGCCCCGAGGCCCTGCTCCGGTGCGCCGCGGTGCGCGGCATCCACCGGCCGCGCCAGGGCCTGCACCGGCAGCGTGGGCGCCAAGGCCCGGCCCTGCGGCTCCTGGAGCTGCGGCTGCGGCGCCCCGCCGGACGACGGCAGGCGCATCCGCGCCATCCGCTCGCCCGGCGGCAGCATCCCGACGCCGGGATGGCCCGGGGCTGCGTGGCCTTCGTGCAGCGCCGCAGCGAGCGGCCGCGCATCCGGCAGCGCGGCAACGGCCTGCGGCGGCCGGCCGGGCGCCATGGCCCCTGGAGGCGGCAGCCCTGCCTGCAGGCCGGCGCCGGAACCACCGCCCGGCAGCATTCCCGCCACCGGCGAGGCCGCCCCCGGCGCACCGGCCGGCTGCCCCCCCGGCGCGTTCACATAGACGTTGCGGTTGTTCACGGTGATGCGGTTGTGGATGTTCTCGATCACCGTGGGCGAGTTCGACACGTAGGTGGCGCCGCGGTAGAGCACGGCGGGGCCCCAGGCGGGCGGCGGCGGTGCGGGCCCCCAGGCCACCGGCGCGGGCGGAGGCGGCGGGCCCCAGTGCAGGTTCCAGGCGTCCCAGCCCCAGGCATGGTGGTGGCTCGCGACCGCGCCCACCAGCACGCCCGCGCCGAAGGCCAGCGCACCCACCGCCACCGGGTCGGGGCCGGTGGACACCGCCACGGGCGCCGGCGCGGGCACGGCCCAGCGGTAGCTCGGGTACACCGGCACCGGCGTGCCGTACACCACGGCCGGGTCGTAGCGCGGCACGTAGACGGTCTGCACCTCCGTGGGCTGGATGGTGATCACCGTAGGCGGCGGCGCGATCACCGCCGGCCCCTGGTAGAGCGCCACGGGCGGCTGCGCAGGTGCCGGCGGCGGAGGCAGGCTGCGCGCCTCCACCGTGGCGACGCGCAGGTGGGGCGACGCCTTCAGGGTACCGGCCTTCGCGGCACGCGCCCGCATCACCTGGATCGCGTTCATCACGTCGGAGGGGTCGTGGTAGTAGGCCTTGCCCAGCGCGGTCGTCCACGGCAGGTTGGCGGCCATCTGCTCCAGCACGTTCGGGAACGCCGTGAGCGATTTCACGCTCGGGTCCCAGGGTTGCGGGTCCACCGCCGCGGCCAGCGCGCCGCCCCGGGCGGACGGGTTCTGCGCGAGCCAGGTTTCGGCGGCGCCGATCTGGTCGGGATAGGTCGCGCCCGCGAGGATCTGGGCCACCAGCCGGTCCGGATAGAGCGCGATCGGCGCCACCATCTGGTAGAGCGCATCCGCGGACGGCGGCGTGTAGGCCACCGGCACGGCGGGGGCCGCGGCGGCCGGTGCGGCGGCCGGCTCCACGGCAGGTGCCGCCGCCTCCGCCTTCGGCGTGGGAGATCCAGAGGGCTGGCAGCCGGCGAGCGCGCAGGCGGCCGCCAGCAGGGCGAGCGTTGCGCCGTGCCGCCGCGCTGGCGTGCGCCGTGGCGGGGTGGAAGCGTTGAGCGGGATGGGAGCGAACACCATGGAGACCTCCGGCGGAGGCCCCGCGCCATCGGGGCGGCAGCTTCCGCATGGAGGCCTAACGCGGAGTCGCTCCGGCCGTTGACGGCACCTGTATGCCGATGTGTCCGGCGCCGGCGGGCGGCGCGGCATTTCCCCTTCCGATTCTTCAACGCCACCGTGCAGTTACGGCATCCGGAGGCTCCCCGCGCCGAAACACTCGATTACACCTGCGCGCCGTATCGCTCGGCCCAGCCCTACATGCCGCGCCTTGCCCGGGCAAGACCTCAGGGCAGGCATTCCAGCGCACGCAGGTACGCCGGCTCGAGCATGAGTTCGTCCCAGGGATGCGGCAGCGTCTGCGGCAGCAGGGCCAGGCGCCGGGCCTCGCTGTCGGCAGAGGGCCGCCAGCGGCCCTGGGTGCGTGCCAGCTCCAGCCCATCGAGCAGATCGTCCAGCACCCGGCCCTGCGCGGCGCCCTCGCCCACCAGGCTCTGGTTGCACAGCAGCACCAGGTCGCAACCGGCATCCAGCGCGGCCAGCGAAGCGTCCGCATAGCCGACCACCTGCCCGTCGATGCGGCGCGCGCCTTCCATGCTCAGGTCGTCGCTGAAGATCGCACCGCCGAAGCGCAGGCGCTCGCGCAGGATCTCCTGCAGCCACTTGCGCGAGAAGCCGGCCGGGCGCCCATCCACGCGCGGATAGATCACGTGCGCGGGCATCACGGCCGACAGCGTGTTGGACAGCCAGGCATACGGCGCGGCATCGTCCGCCAGGATCGCGCGCAGGCCGCGCCGGTCCACGGGAACGTCGGTGTGCGAATCCGCCGCCACGAAGCCATGGCCGGGGAAGTGTTTGCCGCAGTGCGCCATGCCCGCCTGCAGCATGCCGTGCGCCACGCTCTTGGCCAGCAGGGCCACGACGCGCGGATCACGGTGGAAGGCCCGGTCGCCGATCACGCGGCTCACCGAAGCCGCCCCGGCGCCGGCCTGCCAGTCAAGGTCCAGCACGGGCGCGAACGCGAAATCCACGCCGCAGGCCCGCAGCTCGCTCGCCAGCACGTAGCCCACGGCGGTGGCGGCATCGGTGGCGCGCAGGGCGCCGCTGCCGGCACCCTGGCGGCCGTCGTCCATCCACAGAGTGCCCAGCGCCCGCATGGGCGGCAGGTGCGTGAAGCCGTCGGTGCGGAAGCGCTGCACGCGGCCGCCTTCGTGGTCCACGCAGATCAGCAGGTCGGCGCGCACGGCCTTGATCGCGGCGGTGAGTTCCAGCAGTTGCGCGCGGTCCTGCCAGTTGCGCGCGAACAGGATCACGCCGCCCGTGAGCGGGTGCGCCAGCCGGCGGCGATCGGCCGCGGTGAGCGCCGTGTCGGCGACGTCGAGGATGACGGGGGAATGTTCGGTATCGGAGGTCATGCAGCAAGGTCCCGGCACGCCGGGTGTTGAAGAAATCGAAGGCCCGGGGCCGGCTCAGGCCTGGGCGGGCGCGGTGGCGGGCAAGGCCGGCGCCGCGCGCTCCACCACGCAGAAGCTCGCCGCATAGTCGCTCTCGTCGGTGACGCTCAGGTGGCAGTGCAGCCCACGCTCCTCGAACCACGTCTTGAGCGCACCGTGCAGCACGATGACGGGCTGGCCGCTCGGCAGCTTGGCGACCTCGCAGGAGCGCCACGTCATCGGCATGCGCATGCCCATGCCGATCGCCTTGCTGAAGGCCTCCTTGGCGGAGAAGCGCGTGGCCAGGTAGCGCACGCCGCGTTCGGGCCAGCGCGCGCTGCGCGCGCGCCACGCCGCCAGCTCGCCTTCCGCGAGCACCTTCTCGGCGAAGCGGTCGCCGTGGCGCTCCAGGCTCGCCCGGATGCGGCGCACGTCGCAGATGTCGGTGCCGATGCCGTAGATCATACGCCGGCCCGCGCCGCCATGCCACCCTCGATGCAGCGCTGGTAGGCCTGCACGGTGGCGGCGTAGCCCCGCTCCAGCGCATCGGCGATGAAGGCGTGCCCGATCGACACCTCCAGCACGCCCGGCACGCCGGCGACGAAGGCCGCGAGGTTGTCGCGGTTCAGATCGTGCCCGGCGTTCACGCCCAGGCCGGCGTCCAGCGCGGCGCGGGCGGCCGCGGCATAGCGCGCGAGCTGCGCGGACTGCGCCTGCGTGCCCCAGGCGGCCGCGTACGGCTCGGTGTAGAGCTCCACCCGGTCGGCACCCACGGCCCGCGCGGCGGCCATCTGGCCGGGCTCCGGGTCCATGAACAGGCTCACGCGCACGCCCAGGCTCCGGCATTCGGCCACGAGGGGCGCCAAGCGCTCGGCGTCCTGCGGAAAGCTCCAGCCGTGGTCGCTGGTGAACTGGTCCTCGCCGTCCGGCACGAACGTCGCCTGGTGCGGGCGCACCGTGCGGATGAACTCCATCAGGTTCTGCGACGGATTGCCCTCGATGTTGAATTCGCGGTCGGGCCATTCGCGCAGGAGGGCGGCGAGCGCATGCACGTCGTCCGCCCGGATGTGGCGGCCGTCGGGGCGCGGATGGACCGTGATGCCCTGCGCGCCGGCCGCGAGGCACTGCTGCGCGGCGCGCTCCACGCTGGGAATGCCGAGGTGCCGCGTATTGCGCACCAGGGCCACCTTGTTCACGTTCACCGACAGCGCGGTGCGCAGGAGGGAATGCTGGGTCATAGGGACTGAAGATCGATCATGAGCTGCCGGGTCCGCAGCAAAGGGCTTCCGCAATGGTATTGCAGCAGCGTACGCAGCTGCGGCTTGAGTTCGGCGGCCAGCGACGCGCCCCCGGGCACGCCCGTGACGATCGCGCGCAGCGTGGCCGTGTACGGCTGCGCCTCGCCCAGCGTGCGCTCGAGCAGCCGCCATTGCGCGCCATCCAGCGTGCTGCGGTCCGCGGCCACGGCGGCCCTCAGGCCCCCTTCGGGCACCAGCGCGTAGCGCGTGCCGGCCTCCAGCGGCGCGAGCGTGGCCGTCTCCGCATCCAGCGCGGGCAGCAGCCCGATCTCGCGCAACAGCAGCAGCTCGAAGCTGCGCAGCACTGGCTCCAGCGCATCGCCATGCTCGCTGGCCAGCACCCGCACCACGCCGGCATAGGCATCGAACAGCGCCGCATGCGTGTCCTCGCGCGCCAGCAGCCGCATCAGCAACTCGTTCAGGTACAGGCCCGACAGCAGCGCATCGCCCGTCGGCATCACGTGTCCCCCCACCCACTCGGCCCCCTTCAGCCCGTGCACCTCTTCCCGCCCCTCGCTGCTCGCCGCGTAGGTCACGCGCAGCGGCTGCAGCGGCAGCAGCACCGGCCGGAAGTTGGACGTCGGCTTCTTCGCCCCCCGCGCCACCAGCGCCACCCGCCCATGGTGGCGCGTGAACACGTCCAGGATCAGGCTCGACTCGCTCCAGTCGTAGCGGTGCAGCACATAGGCGGGTTCGTCGGAAATGCGGCGTGCGGCCATGGAGGGCTATGCAATCAATGGCTGCTTTGCGTCGATGGACACTGACAAGCGGGAAACCGTTTTACCCGGAATCAAGGCGCCAGCATCCCGGCTGCGGGCTGGCAATCGCCAGCGGCCCGGGTGCCGCCACGGGACGAAAGGCCGCGGAGCAGGCCAAGCCAGCAGACGCCGCGGAACGGGCTTCGCCCGGCCGCTGGCGTCGTCCCCCTGGGGGGAAGGCGCCGCAGGCGACTCAGGGGGGAGTCATTCATACCCGAAGGACCGAACCCGCGCCTCGTCGTCGGCCCAGCCCGAACGCACCTTCACCCAGACCTCGAGGAACACTTTCGCATCCATCAGCCGCTCCATTTCCTGCCGCGCCTCGGTGCTGATGCGCTTCAGGCGCTCGCCCTTGTCGCCGATCACCATGGCCTTGTGGCTGTCGCGCTCCACCACGATGGTGGCCGCCACGCGGATGAAGCGCTTGTGGGTCTTGCTGGGCTCTTCCTCCATCTTGTCGATGACGACGGTGGAGGTGTAGGGCAGTTCGTCGCCGGTGAAGCGGAAGAGCTTCTCGCGCACCGTCTCGCTGGCGAGGAACTTCTCGCTGCGGTCCGTCAGCTCGTCTTCGCCGTAGAACCAGGGCTGCTCGGGCAGGTATTTCCCGCAGATGCCGAACAGCCGCTCGATGTCGCCCTTGTTCTTGGCGGACATGGGCACGAACTCGGCGAACGGATGGCGCTCCTGCATGCCCTTGAGCCAGGGCGCGATCTCGGCGCGGCGGTGCACCTCGTCGAGCTTGTTGGCGATCAGCAGCGTCGGAATGCCGGGCTTGAAGAGCGACAGCACCTTGGCGTCGGCCAGCGTGAAGCTGCCCGCCTCGACCACGAAGAGGATCAGGTCCACGTCGCCGATCGCGCCCATCACCGTCTTGTTGAGCGACTTGTTGAGCGCCGTGCTGTGCCGCGTCTGGAAGCCGGGCGTGTCGACGAAGACGAACTGCGTGCCTTCGCGCGTGCGGATGCCGGTGATGCGGTGGCGCGTGGTCTGCGCCTTGCGCGAGGTGATACTGATCTTCTGCCCGACCAGCGCGTTCATGAGCGTGGACTTGCCGACGTTTGGCTTGCCCACGATGGCGATGAGGCCACAGCGCTGCGGGCCCTGCGCGGCGGTGGCCTCCGCAGCGGTGCCGGCGCCAGCACCGGACTTGGCGGGCGCAGCGCCCGGACGCGCCGCGGCCAGCATGGCCTCCAGGTCGTCCTGGGGGGCGGCAGGGCTGCCGGGCTGGCCGGAAGCGGGAGGGACGGAGGAATTCATGGGTGTTTCGCTTTCAGGGTGGCCAGCATGGCGGCGGCGGCGGCCTGTTCGCCCGCCCTGCGCGATCCGCCGATGCCGCGCTCGGTCAGGCCCAGTTCCGGGATGTCGCATTCCACGTCGAAGGTCTGCCGGTGGGCGGCTCCCACCGTGGCGACGACCCGGTACTGCGGCACTTTCATTTTGCGGCCCTGCAGCCACTCCTGCAATGCGGTCTTCGCATCCTTCTCGGCCGCCTGCATGCGCGGATTGATCTCCACGTCCTGGTAGAGCCGGTGCACCAGGGCCTCGGCCGGCTGGTAGCCGGCGTCCAGGTACACGGCACCGATCAGCGCCTCGAGCGCGTCGGCCAGGATGGAGGGCCGCTGCTTGCCGCCGGACTTCGTTTCTCCCTCGCCCAGCCGCAGCACCTGGGGCAGCTGCAGGCCCAGGGCGATGCCGTGCAGCGTCTCCTGGCGCACGAGGTTGGCCCGCACGCGCGAGAGATCGCCCTCGGGCAGGTCGCGCAGGCGCCGGTAGAGCAGGCTGGAGACGGCCAGGTTCAGCACCGAATCGCCGAGAAACTCCAGGCGCTCGTTGTGGTCGGCCGAGAAGCTGCGGTGGGTGGTGGCCCGCTGCAGCAGGGACGGATCGGAGAAGGCATGCTGCAGGCGGTCCTGCAGCGCGGAAAGAAGACTGGGTGAAACCAAAACGGAGGGGAAAGGAAGAGGAAAGAAAAAAGAAGGACGTCAGTTCGTCTGTTCGCGGAAGCGATAGACCAGGTACGCGGGGCCGACCAGCGCGATCTCGCGCGAGTACGCGAAGGTCACGACGATCTTGTCGTTGCGCTTCGTCACCTCGAGGTCGTTGCCGCTGATCGAGCTGATGTTGTCGATGGCGGCCGCGCGGTCGAACGCGGCGCGCACCTCGGGAACCGTGGTGGCCTCGCGCGACGCCTTGGTGGCGGCCTTGCGGATGGCCTGGTATTCCAGGAAGACCGGCACCGACTGGCCGCCGATCGCGAACACCGCCACCGCGATCACGGCGAGGAACACGAGGCCGATGAAGGACAGTCCCCGCTGCCGCGAGCGGCGGGCAGCCTGGCAGGCCGGGATGGTGCCCGCGGCGGAGCGATCCGGTGGGAGTTGGTGCGCGTGCATGCCCATGGTCCTGGCCCTCGTCTTTCTTGTGTTGCCGTGCGGCGCCGCCCGGCGGCCGCCGCCGCCGTTCACTGGAATCCGCCGATGCGTTTCGGGTTGCTGAAGTTCATCCACACGAAGAAGGCCTTGCCGACGATGTTCGCGTCGGGCACGAAGCCCCAGTAGCGGGAATCGAGCGAATTATCGCGGTTGTCGCCCATCATGAAGTAGTGGCCCTCGGGCACCTTGCACACGACGCCCTCCACGCTGTAGCGGCAGTTCTCGCGGAAGGCGTAGTCGCTGGCGCCCTGGATGTACGCCGGCACGTCCGGGTTGTTGATCATGCGGTGCGGCTTCTCGCCCAGCGATTCGTCGTACTGCTTGAAGTAGCGCATCGTGTCCTCGTCGAGGAAGTCGGGCAGCGCCGTGGTCGCCACCGGCTTGCCGTTCACCGTGAGGCGCTTGTTCAGGTAGGCAATCTCGTCGCCCGGCACCCCGACCACCCGCTTGATGTAGTCCATGCTGGGCTGCGGCGGATAGCGGAACACCATCACGTCGCCGCGCTGCGGTGGCGTGCCCTGGGTGATCTTCTTGTTGATCACCGGCAGGCGGATGCCGTAGGTGAACTTGTTCACCAGGATCAGGTCGCCCACGAGCAGCGTCGGGATCATCGAGCCCGAGGGGATCTTGAACGGCTCGAAGAGGAAGGAGCGCAGCACGAAGACGATGGCGATCACCGGGAACAGCCCGGCCGTCCAGTCCAGCCACCACGGCTGCATGAGGATGCGTTCCTTGGCCTCCTGCACGTCGCCGTCCACCTTGGCGATGCCCATGCGGTCGAGTTCGGCCCGCCGCTCGGCTGCCGCGTTCTCGATGGCCTGGGCCGCACGCCGGCGGCGGGGCAGGAAGACCAGGCGCTCGGCCAGCCAGTAGGCCCCCGTCACCACGGTCGCGAGGAACAGCAGCAGCGCGAAGTTGCCTTCGATCGCGCCCACGTACCAGGCGCCCACGTAGCCCACGAAGGCCGCCAGGATCACGGCGGTCACATATTGCATGGCTTGCATCGGATCAATCCTCCACTTGCAGGATCGCCAGGAAGGCTTCCTGCGGCACCTCGACCGAGCCGATCTGCTTCATGCGCTTCTTGCCCGCCTTCTGCTTCTCGAGCAGCTTGCGCTTGCGGGTGATGTCGCCGCCGTAGCACTTGGCCAGCACGTTCTTGCGCAGCGCCTTGATGGTCTCGCGCGCGATGATGTTGGCGCCGATGGCGGCCTGGATGGCCACGTCGAACATCTGCCGGCTGATGATCTCGCGCATCTTGGCGGCCACGGCGCGGCCGCGGTACTGCGACTGCGAGCGGTGCACGATGATCGACAGCGCATCGACCTTCTCGCCGTTGAGCAGGATGTCCACCTTCACCACGTCGGATGCACGGTATTCCTTGAACTCGTAGTCCATCGAGGCATAGCCGCGCGAGACCGACTTGAGCTTGTCGAAGAAGTCCAGCACGATCTCGCCGAGCGGGAGCTCGTAGGTGAGCATCACCTGCCGGCCGTGGTAGGCCATGTTGAGCTGCACGCCGCGCTTCTGGTTGGCCAGCGTCATCACGGGACCCACGTATTCCTGCGGCATGTAGAGGTGCACCGTCACGATCGGCTCGCGGATCTCCTGGATGCGGCCCTGCTCGGGCATCTTGGAGGGGTTCTCCACCATGATGACCTCGCCGTCGCCCTTGACCACTTCGTACACCACGCTGGGCGCGGTGGTGATCAGGTCCTGGTCGAACTCGCGCTCCAGGCGCTCCTGCACGATCTCCATGTGCAGCAGGCCCAGGAAGCCGCAGCGGAAGCCGAAGCCCAGCGCCTGCGACACCTCGGGCTCGAAGTGCAGCGAGGCATCGTTGAGCTGCAGCTTCTCCAGCGCGTCGCGCAGCTGGTCGTATTCGCTGGCTTCCGTCGGGTACAGGCCCGCGAACACCTGCGGCTGGATTTCCTTGAAGCCGGGCAGCGCCTGCTCGGCCGGGCCCAGGTTGTTGGGCAGCTTCTTCTCCAGCGTGATGGTGTCGCCCACCTTCGCGGCCTTCAGCTCCTTGATGCCCGCGATGATGTAGCCCACCTCGCCCGCGCTCAAGGCCGTGCGCGCCTCGTTGGCCGGCGTGAACACGCCCAGGTTGTCGGCGTTGTAGGCCGCGCCCGAGGCCATCATCTTGAAGCGCTCGCCCTTGAGCAGACGGCCGTCGACCACGCGCACCAGCATGACCACGCCCACGTAGGGATCGAACCAGCTGTCGATGATCATCGCGCGCAGCGGCGCGTCCGGGTTGCCGCGCGGCGCCGGCACGCGGGCGACGATCAGCTCGAGGATCTCGTCGATGCCCATGCCGGTCTTGGCGGAACAGGGAATCGCGTCGGTCGCGTCGATGCCGATCACGTCCTCGATCTCGGCCTTCGCGTTGTCCGGATCGGCCTGCGGCAGGTCCATCTTGTTGAGCACCGGCAGCACCTCGACGCCGAGGTCGAGCGCCGTGTAGCAGTTGGCCACCGTCTGCGCCTCGACGCCCTGCGATGCATCGACCACCAGCAGCGCGCCTTCACAGGCCGAGAGGGAACGGGACACCTCGTACGAGAAGTCCACGTGGCCCGGCGTGTCGATGAGGTTGAGGTTGTAGACCTGCCCGTCCTTCGCCTTGTACTGCAGTGCGGCCGTCTGGGCCTTGATGGTTATCCCACGCTCTTTCTCGATGTCCATCGAGTCGAGCACCTGGGCTTCCATCTCGCGGTCGGCCAAGCCGCCGCACCGCTGGATCAGCCGGTCAGCCAGCGTCGATTTGCCGTGATCGATGTGCGCAATGATCGAGAAATTTCTGATGTGATTCATCAACGAGAAGCGACAAGTAATTGAATTAAAACGGCGCGCACAAGAAAAAAGGGCGCGTCAAGAGGTGACGCGCCCTGAACCAACAATCTTTGGCAACTGCGATGGTTGGAACTTCATTGTAGGCAAAAAGGCCGAGAGGGAAAGCCCGTGCCCGGGGCGCCGGGACACGTTGCCACCCTGCAACGTGCTGCTTATACACAGCTTATTCACAAATCCGGCGCACATCCTGAGAACAACATGTGGGTGATCTGTGGAACACCTGTGCATGGAAGGTGACGATCCCATATCGTGATGTTACAGGGTTTGCTTATTCCAAATAGGGCAGGAAATCGGGTCGCATTCTATCCATATCTGTAGATAGAACTTTTTTTATGCGTTTCATGGGCGCCCAGGGCTTCCCCAGGGAAGCCGCTGGGCGGGAAAAAGCCCCACTCCCTAGTGCGGGATGGGGCTTTTCCGTGGCCTGGGCCTCAGCGCGCCGGGCGGATCACCAGGTACTGCGTCCACTCGCCCCGGCGGAAGAGCACGTTGATCGGCTTGGTCTTGTCCACCTTCGCCAGGACGGCATCGAAGTCCTTCATGCCGGCGATTTCGGTGTTGGCGATGCCCAGGATGATGTCGCCCTCGCGCAGCCCGGCCCGCGCCGCGGCCTCGGCCGCCGACACCACGCGCACCCCGCCCTTCACCTTCAGCTCCTTCTTCTGGGCATCGGTGAGCTCGACCACGGCCAGGCCCAGCTGCTGGGCGGCCGCCGACGCCTTGGGCTTGGGCGGGGCGTTGCGCTCGCCCGCGGCCGCGCCGGGCTTCTCGTCGGGCTCGATCTCCGCCACGGTGATCGGCAGGTCCTTCGTCGCGCCGCGCCGGAACACCGTCACGGTGCTCTTGTTGCCCGGCCTGGTGTTGCCCACCATGCGCGGCAGATCGGAAATCTTGTCGATGGCCTTGCCGTCGAAGCGCGTGATGATGTCGCCCGCTTCCACGCCGGCCTTCTCGGCCGGGGAGCCGGCTTCCACGCCGGTCACGAGCGCGCCCTGCGTCTTGCCCAGGCCGATCGACTCCGCCACGTCCTTGGTCACCTGCCCGATCTGCACGCCGATGCGGCCGCGCGTCACGCGGCCCGTGGCGCGCAGCTGGTCGCTCACGCGGATCGCCTCGTCGATCGGGATAGCGAACGAGATGCCCATGAAGCCGCCGGAGCGCGAGTAGATCTGGCTGTTGATGCCCACCACCTCGCCGCGCATGTTGATGAGCGGGCCGCCGGAGTTGCCGGGGTTGATCGCCACGTCCGTCTGGATGAACGGCAGGTAGTCGCCCGTATCGCGCTGCTTGGCGCTCACGATGCCGGCCGTGACGGTGTTCTCGAGGCCGAACGGCGAGCCGATGGCCATCACCCATTCGCCGACGCGCAGGCGGTTCATGTCGCCCACCTTCACCGCGGGCAGCCCCGTGGCGTCGATCTTCACCACGGCCACGTCGGTGCGCTTGTCCGAGCCCACGATCTTGGCCTTGAACTCGCGCTTGTCCGTCAGGGTGACGAGCACTTCCTGCGCGCCCTCCACCACGTGCGCGTTGGTCATCACGTAGCCGTCGGGCGTGAGGATGAACCCGGAGCCGACGCCGCGCGGCTGCTCTTCGTCCGGGCGCTGCGGCCGCTGCTGGCGCGGACCGCCCGGCATGGGCAGGCCGAAGCGCTTGAAGAACTCCAGCATTTCCTCGTCCATGCCGTTGGTGGCGGAACGGTCCGGCGCCTTTTCGAGCGTGCGGATGTTCACCACGGCCGGGCCGACCTGGTCCACCAGGTCCGTGAAGTCCGGCAGTCCCTGCACCAGGGCGGGCGCACCCGCCGGCGCGGCCTGTGCGTGCAGCACCCCGGCGGGAGCCAGGGCGATGGCACCCGCGGCGGCCAGCGAACGAACGAGCATCCGGAGACGCGATGGTTCATGCGGGAACGTGAACATGGAAGGCCTTTCTTTCTTTTCGAGCAAATCGCACATCGTCTGTAAAAAACCGGGCGGTGGTGTGAAGGACAAGGCCGTGTTCGGCTCCCCGCGACGCCGCGGACCGCACGCCGCCGGGCGGCCGGCAGCGTTCACCGCGCCGGTTCGATCTGGTCCGCCAGCATCCGCAGGGTTTCCTGCGGCACCTCGCCCACCGCCGTCAGCCAGGCGGCACCGCCCGCCGCCCGCAGGGCCAGCGTCTGGGTGGCGCCCATGTCCATGCGCCGCGGCTCGCCGCCATGGCGGGCGGCATCGTAGGGTTCGAAAAACAGCGACACCGTGGCCAGGCCATCGGAGAAGATGCACTGCAGGGGCGGCATCGGCACCTTGTCCTGCGCGGCAGCGCCGCGCCTGTAGCAGTCGCCGGGCTGGAAGCCCGCCACGGGCCGGCGCAGCTGCCAGCCGGCCTCGCGCGCGGTGGTCTTCACGAGCGGGACGGCCAGCAGGCGGAAGCCGTGCAGTTCGTCCATCTGCGCGGCCAGTTGCGGCACCGTCGGCGGCGCTTCGAAATCGATCTGGGAAAACGCGGCCTGCTCCAGCACCTGCCCGCGCAGGCCCAGCGTCTGCAGCTTGACCACCAGCCCGCTGGGCCGCGCCATCCAGAGGCGGTAGCCGAAGCGCAGCGCGTCGCGCGGTGCGAGCCAGACCACGTCCGCTTCCTGGCCCGCCACCCGGTCGCGCCCGATGAGGCGGGCGCGGTAGTGGCGCTGCACGGCTTCGCTGTCGGCCTGCGACAGGTGCGGGAAGAGGCCCGGCATGTCCCGGCGCTCTTCCTTCACGACCCGCGCCTGGGGCAGGAAGGTACGCACGAGCTCACCCCGCTGGAAGACCGTGCGCGGCGAGCCGTCCAGCGCCTCGATGCGCTCGATCTGCACCGTGCCGTCGGTGGCGTGCCAGATGCGCGAACTGGTCATGCCGCCGGTGGAGGACCACACCACGAAGCTGCCCTGGTAGCTCTGCGCGAGCGCCGCGCGGTGGATGCGCTCCACCCAATCGCGCACCTCGACGGCGGCCGAGGCGGCGGACGCGGGTGCAGCGGCGGCCGCCCCGGCCGCCGGGGGCCGGCCCTCGGGCGCTCCTCCGGGCGTCGCTGCCGCGTCGGGCCCCGCCCAGGCCGCGGGCGCCAGCACGGCGGCCAGCAGGGCCGCGGTGCCTGCCAGGCGCCGTGCGCTCCAGGATGTCCGATCGCCTCGTGTCCGTGGTGTGCGTTCCATGCGCTCCATGCCGTCCAATTCCGGTCTCCGGTCGCGGCAGTGTCAGCGCTGGGGCGTCTCGAACGTGGCGTTGCGCAGGAACCCCGCCGGCATCTGCAGCGCGGACGCGCCGCCGTACTGCCGGTGGGCCGCCAGCAGTTCGTCGAGGCGCGGATCCCGGATCATGACCTGCGGCGCGCCGCTGGCGTCGGTGGACGACACCAGCGTGGACACCGGCGCTTCCGCGCGCACCGGGGCGGGGGCCGCTGCGGAAGCGACCTGCGCACCGGAACCCGCGGACGGCTGCACCCCGGCCAGGCCGCTCCAGCCGAGCACACCGACGGCGGCCAGGGACGCGAAGCCGGCGACCATCTTCCAGCGGAACACCGCGGCATTCGCGGCCTCGTCCTTCACGGGCACCGCGGCCACGATCGGCTGGGCAGGCTCGGGCAGGGACACCGCCGCGGCGGAGATGCGTTCCTGCTCCAGCCGCGCAGTGACGCGGGCCGCCAGGGACATGTCGGCGCCGCGATCGGCGCCACGGGCCAGTTCCGGCGAGCGCAGCACGTCGCCGATGAGGTGGTAGACGGCCCACGTCTCCCGGCCTTCTCCGGTCTGAGCGTACGCGAAGGTCTCGCCCCACTCCGCCGTGCCGAGGCCGCCGTCGGCCAGGGCGGAAAGCTGCTCACGCTGTGTCAGATCGTCTTTCATGCTGCTCACCTGTATCGTCCTGGGAGGCCGGCGCGCACGCCGATGCCTCCACACATTGCCGTCCCGTCACCAGCGCTTGCCGGTCTGCTTCTCGAGAAGCGGGCGCACGCGGGCGGAAATCGCCTCGCGGGCCCGGAAGATGCGCGACCGCACCGTGCCGATGGGACACTGCATGGCCTCCGCGATCTCCTCGTACGTCAGCCCTTCGATCTCGCGCAGCGTGACCGCCTGGCGCAGATCTTCCGGCAGTGCTTCCATGGCCGTGTTCACGGCTTCCGCAATCTCCTGCGCAGCCAGTACCGTTTCGGGGGTTTCGTCCGTGGTTAGTTCGTGCCCGATACGGGAAGTTTCATCTTCCTCATCATTGCCACGCAATGCATTCTCGGAAATCACCGGATTGCGCTTCATGTCCATCAACGCCTTCTTGGCGGTGTTGACGGCGATGCGGTAGAGCCAGGTATAGAACTGCGCTTCGCCGCGGAACTGGTGCAACGCGCGGTAGGCGCGCAGGAACGTTTCCTGCGCGATGTCCTGCACCAGGTCTGCGTCGCGCACCATGCGGCCGATCAGGCGCTCGATGCGGCGCTGGTATTTGATGACCAGCAGCTCATAGGCCCGCTGGTCGCCGGCAACGGTGCGCTCCACGAGCTGGAGGTCGCTGTCGGGGGGGGAAGGCGGGGGCAGAGAGGCGTTCATGGTGTGATGGGCTCATGCATCGGGGCGATGAGCGGCAGGGGTCTTGTCCCCCTCGACAGTGGGCTCCCGTCCGGGGCGCGAATATACCGCACGGCGCAGCGCCATCCAGTCGGCCGCGGAGCGGCCGGGTTCCAGGGCCAGCCACCAGGCGCGGCCCTGGGCATCCACGAGCCGCACCAGCAGGAAGCGCTGCAGATCGAGTGCCACCTCCAGGCGCCCCCGAAGGTCCGGCAGCACCCTTCCGCGGTCCAGGCACCAGTCCAGCCCGTCCCAGTCCAGCAGGCCGGACGGCCACCGGGCCAGGGAACGCCAGGCCACGGCCATGCACACGGCCCACAGCAGGCCGCCGTAGGCCGCGTTCCGGGTGGAAAAGCCGCTCCCCGTGGCGGCCCAGCCCGCCCAGGCCGCCAGGCCGGCGAGTCCCGCCGCGGCCGCCATCGCGGGCACCCACCGGCCGGCGCCGGCAGGGTGGCACACGGCGGGCGCATGCAGATCCCGGGTGGAGTGCGCCATGGGTCTCGGGCAGGGCGGCAGGCCCGCCGGCGTCGCGCGGGCCGGCCGTCAGACGCGCCGGAAGACCAGCGTGCCGTTCGTGCCGCCGAACCCGAAATTGTTCTTCACGGCCACGTCCATCTTCATGTCGCGGGCCGCATTGGCGCAGTAATCCAGATCGCACTCCGGATCCTGCTCGAAGATGTTGATCGTCGGGGGCACCTTCTGGTCGCGCAGCGCCAGCACCGTGAACACGCTCTCGATGCCGCCGGCACCGCCCAGCAGGTGGCCCGTCATCGACTTGGTGGAGCTGACCACCATGCGCTTGGCGTGGTCTCCGAGCGCCGCCTTGATGGCTTTCGTCTCGTTGAGGTCGCCCAGCGGGGTGGAGGTGCCGTGCGCGTTCAGGTAGTCCACCTGATCGGCGTTGATGCCGGCATTGCGCAGCGCAGCGAGCATGGCGCGCCGCGGACCGTCCATGTTGGGCGCGGTCATGTGGCCGGCGTCCGCGCTCATGCCGTAGCCCGAGAGCTCGGCGTAGATCTTCGCGCCGCGGGCCTTGGCGTGTTCGTACTCTTCGAGGACCAGCACGCCGGCGCCCTCGCCCAGCACGAAGCCGTCGCGGTCCTTGTCCCAGGGGCGGGACGCGGTGGCCGGATCGTCGTTGCGCGTGGACAGCGCCCGCATGGCCGCGAAGCCGCCGACGCCCAGGGGCGAGACCGTGGATTCCGTGCCGCCCGCGACGATCACGTCGGCATCGCCGTACTCGATCTTGCGCGCGGCCTCGCCGATGCAGTGCAGGCCGGTGGTGCACGCCGTGACGACCGACAGGTTCGGCCCCTTGAAGCCGAAGCGCATCGACACATGCCCCGCCACCATGTTGATGATGGAGGCTGGAACGAAGAAGGGCGTGATGCGGCGGGGGCCGCGGTTCTCCAGCTCCGCGTGCGTGTTCTCGATCAGCGGCAGGCCGCCGATGCCCGAGCCGATGATGCAGCCGATACGGCTCGCCAATTCCTCATCCAGCGCCTCGCCCACGGGCAGGCCCGCGTCGCGCACGGCCTGGTCTGCCGCGGCGATGCCGTAATGGATGAAGCTGTCCATCGTGCGCGCATCCTTGGCGCTGATGTAGGCGTTCAGGTCGAAATCCTTGACCTCGCCCGCGATCTTGCAGGCGAAGTTCGAAGCATCGAACTTGGTGATGAGGCCAATGCCGGACTGGCCGGCCAGGATTCGGGCCCAGGCTTCCGCCACCGTGTTACCGACGGGGGTGATGCAACCCAGGCCGGTCACGACGACGCGACGACGGCTCATGCGCTAAGACTCTTTCGTGCTGATGCGGGACCGCTGGGAGCGATCCGCGGGTGAGGCGAGACCGGACGGTCAGGCCTTCTGGTGGGTGTTCGCGTAGTCGATGGCGTTCTGCACCGTCGTGATCTTCTCTGCGTCTTCGTCAGGGATCTCGATGCCGAACTCGTCTTCCAGCGCCATCACCAGCTCCACCGTGTCGAGGGAGTCGGCGCCCAGGTCGGCCACGAAGGCCTTTTCATTGGTGACTTGCGACTCTTCCACGCCGAGTTGTTCGGCGATGATTTTTTTGACACGTGCTTCGATATCGCTCATGGTTTCCCTTTGGGGGTTGTGAATGAATCCGCGATTCTAGCCGGATCGAGATACACCTCGAAATGGCCTGCCGGGCGGAACAACCGGCGTCAACTTCCATCAATTACATGTACATGCCGCCATTGACATGCAACTCCTGGCCGGTCACGTAGCCCGCGTCGTCCGAGGCGAGGTAGGCGACGGCCTTGGCGATGTCCGACGGCTGGCCCATGTGGCCCAGCGGGATCTGCGCCTGCAGGGCCTTGTGCTGCTCTTCGGAGAGTTCGGCGGTCATGTCGGTGCGGATGAATCCGGGCGCCACGCAGTTCACCGTGATGCTCCGGCTACCCAGCTCACGGGCCAGCGCGCGCGTCATGCCGGCGACGCCCGCCTTGGCCGCAGCGTAGTTCGCCTGGCCCGGATTGCCCGAGGCGCCGACCACGCTCGTGATGTTCACGATGCGGCCGTAGCGCTGCTTCATCATCGGCCGCATCACGGCCCGGCAGGCACGGAAGACCGCCTTGAGGTTCGTGTCCAGCACGGCGTCCCAGTCGTCGTCCTTCATGCGCATGGCGAGCTGGTCGCGCGTAATGCCGGCGTTGTTGACCAGCACGTGCAGGCCGCCCTGCTCCTTCACGATGCCGTCGATCAGCGCGTCGAGCGCCGCGGCGTCGTTCACGTCGAGGGCGGCGCCCCGGCAGCCCGCGTGCGGGGACAGGGCCTGGGTGATGCGCTGCGCGCCGTCTTCGGTGGTGGCCGTGCCGATGACGCGGAAGCCCCGCGCGGCCAGTTCGGCGGCGATGGCGGCACCGATGCCGCGGGAGGCGCCCGTCACCAGGGCGATGCGGGCGGCGTTGTCAGGGGATGTCGAAAGGGTCATGGGGTCTCTTTGAGCCGTCTCAGGCCAGCAGTTCGCGGGTTTCCTGCAGCGAAGCGGGGTCGTACACGGAGCCCGCCGCCAGCGTCGCATCGATGCGCTTGCACATGCCCGTCAGCACCTTGCCGGGGCCGCACTCGATGATATGGGTGGCGCCGCGCGCCTTGAGCGCACCGATGCACTCCACCCAGCGCACGGGACCGAACGCCTGCCGGTAGAGCGCATCGCGGATCGCGTCGGCATCCTGCTCCACGGCCACGTCGATGTTATTGACCACGGGAATCCGGGGGGCCGCCAGGGACAGTCCGGCGAGCGCCTCGCGCAGCTTCTCGGCCGCGGGCTTCATGAGACTGGAGTGGAACGGCGCGGACACGGGCAGCGGCAGCGCGCGCTTGGCGCCCATGGCCTTGAGCATTTCGCAGGCCTTCTCGACACCGGCCTTGGTGCCGGCGATCACGGTCTGGGCCGGGTCGTTGAAGTTCACGGCCTCGACGACGTCGGTGCTGCCCGCGCCGAAGGCGGCGGTGACCTGGGCACAGCCCTCGATCACCTTCGCGGATTCGAGCCCGAGGATGGCCGCCATGGCGCCCGCGCCCACGGGCACGGCCTCCTGCATGGCCGCGGCACGCAGCCGCACGAGCGGTGCCGCCTGCGACAGCGTGAGCACGCCGGAGGCCACCAGGGCGGAATACTCGCCCAGCGAATGGCCGGCCACCGCGGCGGGTTGCGCACCGCCTTCGGCGAGCCACGCGCGCCAGGCCGCCACGCCGGCGACCAGCATCACCGGCTGGGTGTTGGTGGTCAGCGCCAGGGCTTCCTTGGGGCCTTCCTGGATCAGGCGGCCGACGTCCTCGCCGAGCGCGCCGGAGGCTTCCCGGACGGCTTCGGCCACGGCAGGGTGGTCACCCCAGGCGTCGAGCATGCCGACGGATTGCGATCCCTGTCCGGGAAAGACGAATGCGAAATTCTTCGTGGTCATGGAGGGAGATTCAGTTCAGGAGAGGGACCGGGCCCGCGCTGCGGCGCGGACCGCGGCAGTCCTCAGAGCGTGAGCAGGACGGCGCCCCAGGTGAAGCCGCCACCGACGCCTTCGAGCAGCAGGTTCTGGCCGGGACGGACCTGGCCGGTGCGCACGGCGTGGTCGAGCGCCAGCGGAATGGACGCGGCCGACGTATTGCCGTGCTGGTCCACGGTGACGACCACCTTCTCCATCGGCAGGCCGAGCTTCCTGGCCGTGCCCTGCATGATGCGGATGTTGGCCTGGTGGGGAATCAGCCAGTCGACGTCGGACTCCTTCAGGCCGGCCTTGTCCAGCACGGCGCGGGCCGCCTTGTCGAGCACGCCCACGGCCAGCTTGAAGACGGCCTGGCCGTCCATCTTGAGCAGCGGATCGCCGAGGACCTGGCCGCCGTACACGTTGCCGGGCACGCACAGGATGCCGACGTGCCTGCCGTCGGCATGCAGGTCGCTCGCCAGGATGCCCGGCGTCTCGGACGCCTCCAGCACCACCGCGCCGGCGCCGTCGCCGAACAGCACGCAGGTGGTGCGGTCATTGAAATCGAGCAGCCGGCTGAACACTTCGGAACCCACGACCAGGGCGCGCCGGGCGCCGCCCGAGCGGATCATGGAATCCGCCACCGCCAGGGCGTAGATGAAGCCGCTGCACACCGCCTGCACGTCGAACGCGGGACAGCCGTTGGCGCCCAGCTTGTTCTGCAGGATGCACGCCGTGGACGGGAACACCATGTCCGGCGTGGAGGTGGCCACGATGATGAGGTCGATGTCGGCGGGCTGCACGCCCGCGGCATCGAGCGCCTTGCGCGCCGCCTCCAGGCCCAGATCGCTGCTGCCCACGTCGCGCTCGGCGAAATGCCGCGCGCGGATGCCGGTGCGCTCCACGATCCACTGGTCCGAGGTCTCCACGCCGCGGTCGGCCAGTTCGGCCACGAGGTCGGCGTTGGTCAGGCGGCGCGGCGGCAGGCTGCTGCCGGTGCCTGTGATGCGGGAATAACGGCTCATTCAATGGGGCCCGAAAAATGGTCGCTCAGGGCGCCGGCTGCGCAGCGGCAGGCCCCAGCAGGGGCGCGGCATGCGCAACCCGCGACCGGACCCGGTCGAGCAGGTTGTTGCGGGCCGCATCATACGCGCGGTTCAACGCCTGCTCGAAAGCCAATATGTCTGCCGAACCGTGGCTTTTGAAGACAAGGCCCCGCAGGCCGAGCAGCGCGGCGCCGTTGTATCGGCGATGGTCCATCCGCTTCATGAGCGCAGATAGCACCGGATAGGCGACAACTGCCGCCAGTTTGGTGAAGATGTTGCGCTTGAACTCCTGCTTGAGCCCGCCAACGATCATCGAGGCGACACCCTCGCTGGCCTTGAGCGCCACATTGCCCACGAAACCGTCACAGACGACGATGTCCACAGTGCCTTTGAATATGTCATTGCCTTCCACGTTGCCGTAGAAGTTCAGGTCGCCCGACTGGGAGGCAGAGCGCAGCAGTTCTCCGGTGCGCTTGATGACCTCGTTGCCCTTGATGACTTCCTCGCCGATGTTCAGCAGGCCGACCGTCGGCTCCTGCGTGCTTTCGTTGAGCGCGGTCACGAGCGCGGCGCCCATGACGGCGAACTGCAGCAGGTGCTCCGCGGTGCAGTCCACGTTGGCCCCGAGGTCGAGCACCGTGGTCGCCCCACCCTGGGCGTTGGGCATCTGCGTGGCGATGGCCGGGCGGTCGATGCCGTCCAGGGTCTTCAGCAGGTAGCGGGCGATCGCCATGAGCGCGCCCGTGTTGCCGGCGGACACCGCCACCTGGGCCGTGCCGTCCTTCACCTGCTGGATGGCCACGCGCATGGAGGAGTCCTTCTTGCGGCGCAGGGCCACCTCCACCGGGTCGTCCATCGCGACGACCTCGGTGGCCGGGACGGTCCGGGCGCGCGCGTGCGCGAACCCGCCGAGGTCGTCCGGGCGGCCGACCAGCAGCAGTTGCGCCTGCGGATGGTTGTCGAGGAATTGGCGGCAGGCCGCCAGCGTGACGCGGGGGCCGTGGTCGCCCCCCATGCAGTCAACAGCCAGTGTGATCATGGGCGACATGACGGATCGCACGCGGGTGCGGTCCGGAAAATTGATGCAGCGGACAAAACAAAGGCCCGCGCTACCATTTCCGTAGCGGCGGGCCTGAGCGCGCAGGCGAAGATCAGGCTTCGGACTTGTTCTTCAGCACCTGGCGGCCACGGTAGAAGCCGTTGGGGCTGATGTGATGGCGCAGGTGGGTTTCGCCGGTGGTGGGTTCGACAGCGATGCCGGGCACCGTCAGCGCATTGTGCGAGCGGTGCATGCCGCGCTTGGAGGGGGACTTTTTGTTCTGTTGAACAGCCATGATGGATCCTGGTCTCGAAAGGGTGGGTTGGTAAAAACGCGATCAGCCCATTGAAGACACGAGGGGATTCGCGCGAAGCCCACGATTATATCCGAAATGGATTTTCAGCTTCCAGGCTTACCGGTCTTGAGGGACGCGAGGGCAGCGAACGGGTTCGGCTTCCCGGCGCTGGCCTCTTCGAAATCCTCGTCGCTGGAGGCCATCCGCACGGGAGCGGGGCATTCCTCGTGGCGAGGCACCAGCGGCAGCGCCATGAGAAGTTCATCCTCGATCAGCTCGCGCAGGTTGAACTCGCGGCTCAGGGCCAGCAGGTCTTCCTCGCTCTCGTCGTCGAGCGCCTCGGCCGTGGCCTCGTCGGCGACGAAGCGGAACTCGCGGTCCACTTCCAGGGGCACGTCCACCGGGGTGAGGCAGCGCTGGCAGGTCATGGGGAAGGTGGCCCGCACCGCCAGCCGCAGCCAGATCTGCCCGCCGATGCCGTGCGTGGTGCGCAATTCGCCGTCGGCCTGCCAGTCGACGATCAGGTCGGGATGCAGGCCCTTGGCTTCCTGCGCGAGCCGCTCGTACTTGAGGAGCGAATCGTGGCCGGACAGGTGACCGCCCGCCTGCGCGAATGCCTTGACGTCGAGGCGCTGGGGAGAGAATTCCTTGGTCATGGCGGCAGTGTAAGAGAATCCCCGCCATGCTCGACCCTGCCTCTCCTCCCCGCCCGCTGGTACTGGGCTCCACCTCCCGCTACCGGCGCGAACTGCTGGACCGCCTGGGCCTGCCCTTCGACGTCGCGGCGCCCGACGTGGACGAAACCCCGCACGCCGGCGAAGCCCCGCGCGAACTGGCCCTGCGGCTCGCGCGCGCCAAGGCCCTTGCCGTGGCGCGGCACCATCCCGGCGCCATCGTGATCGGCTCCGACCAGGTGGCGGACCTGGCGGGCACGCCGCTCGGCAAGCCGGGCACCCATGGGCGCGCCGTGGAGCAGCTGCAGCGCATGCGCGGCCAGACCGTGGTCTTCCAGACGGCGGTGACGGTGGCGTGCCTGGAGACGGGCTTCGAGGCGACCGACCTCGCCCCCGTCGAAGTGCGGTTCCGGGACCTGTCGGACGCCGAGATCGAGCGCTACCTGCGGGCGGAGCAGCCCTACGACTGCGCGGGCAGCGCCAAGAGCGAAGGCCTGGGCATCAGCCTGCTGGACGCGATCGTGAGCGACGACCCCACGGCACTCGTGGGCCTGCCGCTGATCCGCACCTGCCGCATGCTGCGCGCCGCCGGGCTGGTGCTGCCATGACGCAGGACACCACCCCGCCCTCCCCCGCTGGCGGCGCCGCCGCGGCGCGCGCCACCCTGTTCCTGGTGCCCGCACCGCTCGACTTCGGCTGCGATGCGCAGGTGCCGCTGCAGGGTGTGGTGCCGGACGGCACGCTGCAGACCGCGGCACGCCTCACGCACTGGATCTGCGAGAACGCCAAGAGCACGCGCGCCTATCTGAAGCGCATCGACGCGCTGCACCCGCTGGCGGCACCGCTGCAGGAGCAGCGGATCACCGAACTGCCGCGCGAGGTCCACAAGAAGGGCGACCACCCTGGCGCCCAGGGCGCCGGAGCGCCGGCCTTCGATGCGAAACAATTGCTGGCCCCGGCGCTCGCGGGCCACGACATGGGGCTGGTGAGCGAGGCCGGCATGCCGGCGGTGGCGGACCCCGGCAGCTCGGTGGTGCGCGCCGCCCACGACCTGGGCTTGCGCGTGGTGCCGCTCACGGGCCCGGTGTCGCTGCTGCTGGCCCTGGCGGCCAGCGGGCTCAACGGCCAGAACTTCGCGTTCAACGGCTACCTGCCGCAGGATGCCGCACAGCGCACGCAGCGCATCCGCGAGCTGGAGGCCCTGGCGCTGCGCACGGGCCAGACCCAGCTGTTCATCGAGACGCCCTACCGCAATGCCGCGCTCTGGCAGGCACTGGTGCAGACGCTGCAGGCCAACACGCGCCTGGCGATCGCCAGCGGCCTCACGCTGGACCATGCCCGCACGGCCAGCCGCCTGGTGCGGCAATGGAAGCAGCAGCCGGAAGCCCCGGACAACCGCACGCCCGCGGTGTTCTCCATCGGGCGGTGACGCACGAGGACGAAGAAAAAGGCGCCTCGGCGCCTTTTTCTTCGCATGCCCGCCGCTGCAGCGAGCGGCCGGCCGCTCAGCGCACCGCCGGCAGGTGGGAGTTCAGGGCCTTCACCGCCGTCTCGCCCATCGCCGCGCCGAACTTCTTGACGAGGCGCTCGGCCACGTTGTCGCGGCGGGTGTAGTCGACGATGTCTTCGGCCTTCACCACTTCGCGGGCCACGTAGTCGAGGTTGCCGAGGTGGTCGGCCAGGCCCATCTCGACGGCCTGCTGGCCCGTCCAGAACAGGCCGCTGAAGGTGTCCGGCGTGATCTTGAGGCGATCGCCCCGGCCCTGCTTCACCACCTGGATGAACTGCTGGTGGATCTGGTCGAGCATGGTCTGCGCGAAGGCGCGCTGCTTGTCCGACAGCGGGCTGAAGGGATCGAGGAAGCCCTTGTTCTCGCCGGCCGTGAGCAGGCGGCGCTCCACGCCGAGCTTCTCCATGGTGCCGGTGAATCCGAAGCCGTCCATGAGCACGCCGATGCTGCCCACGATGCTGGCCTTGTCCACGAAGATCTGGTCCGCGCCCGAGGCGATGTAGTAGGCGGCGGATGCGCAGGTCTCCTCGACCACGGCATACACCGGCTTGTTGTACTTGGCCTTCAGCCGAACGATCTCGTCGTTGATGATGCCGGCCTGCACCGGGCTGCCGCCGGGCGAGTTGATCAGCAGCACCACGGCCTGCGAGCCCGCATCCTCGAAGGCGCTGCGCATGGCGGCGACCACGAACTCCGCGCTCGCCTCCGCGCCGGCGGCGATCTCGCCCTTGATGTCGACCACCGCGGTGTGCGGCGTGGTCTTGCTGGGCGCCGCAACGTCGCGCGCAAGCAACACCCAGGCCACGGCGACCAGGAATACCAGCCACGCCAGCCGGGTGAAAACCCGCCAGCGGCGCGCGGAACGCTGTTCGGACAGGGTGGCGAAGACGAGTTTTTCCAGCACGTCGCGCTCCCAGCCCGGAATTTTCCCGGACGGTACATCGGCGTGATCCGCTATCTTTTCAGGAGCAGGCTGGGCCCACAGATCGGGAGTGGGCGACGGATCAGCTTCCAGGCCGGAGGGGTCTTTCCGGGTCGGATCGGTCATGTGATTTCTCAGAATTCCACGGGTTGCAAGTGGGGACCAGTATGCCAGCGCACCACTCCGGACTCTTCCGAAATCGCGATCTTCACCAGCCCGCCGCGGCAGGGCCCGCCCGCGCACTCGCCCGAGTCGGGTCGGTAGGCGGCCCCATGCGTGGCGCACAGCAGCCACCGGCCCGTGTCGTCGAAGAAGCGGTTGGGCTGGTAATCCATCTCCATGGGGACATGGGTGCAGCGGTTCAGGTAGGCGTGGGGCCGCCCCTGGTAGCGCACGGCGAAGGCGCGGCAGGTCTGGCCGGCGTGGACGACGTCGAACGGGACGGCATCGCCGCCCTCCTGCAGTTCGCTGCTGGCGCAGAGGTGGACGGACCGGCTGGCGATGTCAGGCATGGAGTGGCTCCGGAAGGCGGCCCGCGACCGCGGCTCAGCCGTTCTGCAGCAGCCAGCCGTGCAGATCGGCGACGGAATGCGCGACGTGCAGGGGCTCCAGCACGGCGAACCCCGACGGCTCGTGCGCGCCGTAGCTCACGCCGACGCTCGCGCAGCCCGCGGACCGGGCCATCTGCAGGTCGTGCGTGGTGTCGCCGATCATGAGCAGGCGCTCGGGCGGCACGCCGAACTCCGCCATCAGCTCCTGGAGCATCAGCGGATGGGGCTTGCCGGCGGTCTCGTCGGCCGTGCGGGAGCCGTCGAACATGCCGCGCAGGGACACGGTGTGCAGGACCTCGTCGAGCCCCCGGCGGCTTTTCCCCGTGGCCACGGCCAGCAGGTGGCCGCGCGCGCGCAGGTCTTCCAGCATCGGCAGCACCCCTTCGAAGAGGCTCAGGTCGTTCTGGTGTCGCGCGTAGTGGTAGCCGTAGCGGCGGCGCAGTTCCGGATGCTTCTCGGGGGGCACGTGCGGGGCCGCGTGCGCGAGCGCTTCCATCAGCCCCATGCCGATCACCCAGGCAGCGTCGCGGTCGCTGGGCGCCGTGCCGCCCACGTCGCGCACGGCGTCCTGGATGCAGCGCACGATGATGGCGGTGGAATCGAACAGCGTTCCGTCCCAGTCGAAGGCGATGAGGTCGAAGCGGCGGGGTCGGGAAGCGGACATGGGCGGCAGATCAGGCGGGGACGGCGGGAGACAGGAATCCGGAGAGTTCCGGCGGCAGTTCGGCATGCAGCGTGACGCGCTCGCCGCTGGCGGGGTGGCCGAACTGTAACCGCCATGCATGAAGGAACATGCGGCGCAGCCCGTGCTTCTGCACGCGGCGGTTCAGGTCGAAATCACCGTATTTGTCGTCGCCGACGATCGGATGCCCCTGGCTGGCGAGGTGGACCCGGATCTGGTGCGTGCGGCCGGTCTTGATGGTGACTTCCAGCAGCGACATCGCGGGCAGCCCCTCGGCCGGGCGGGCCGGCAGCCGGGTGCGCACCTTCACCAGCGTGATGGAGCGCATGCCATCGGGGTCTTCCGCCGTGGTCACGCGCACGCGGCGTTCGCCGTCCGCCTGCAAATACTTGTGCAGGGGCGCATCGATCACCTTGAGGCGCTCGGGCCAGTCGCCCGAGGCGAGCGCCAGGTAGGTCTTGCCGGTCTCGCGCTCGCGGAACTGGTCCTGCAGATGGGTGAGCGCCGAGCGTTTCTTGGCGACGAGCAGGATGCCGGAGGTCTCCCGGTCCAGCCGGTGCACGAGTTCCAGGAAGCGCGCCTGCGGCCGGGCCTGGCGCAGCTGCTCGATGACGCCGAAGCTCACGCCGCTGCCGCCGTGCACGGCCACGCCGGCGGGCTTGTCGAGTGCGATCAGGTGCTCGTCTTCGAGCAGCAGCGGGAATTCGCGCGCCGGCGCCGGCCGTTCGGCCTTTGCGGCGACCTTCTCGGAGATCCGCACCGGCGGCACGCGGACGACGTCGCCGGCCTCGATGCGGGTGTCGGCCGCGGCGCGCCCCTTGTTGATGCGGACTTCGCCGCTGCGGATGATGCGGTAGACGTGGGTCTTGGGCACGCCCTTGAGTTCGCGGATCAGGAAGTTGTCCAGCCGCTGGCCCGCGGACTCGGCATCGACTTCCACCCAGCGCACGGCCACGGCACCCGGTTCGGATTCGGCGGGGGAACGGCCGGGTACCGGTTTGGCCCCTATAATGTGTTTCACCTGTGCGACGTTGTGTAAGTGGTTGATTTGTCTGGAGTTTAGTCCACCCGACCCGGCATGCTGCACAGGAAGGTCGATGCCAACGGGCGTCGTGCGCGCAGATTGCAGGCCGATTGCCTGCGAAGGCCCGCACGCCGCACGGCCCGGCTGACGAATTGAAACACCCAAACGGAATCCCCAACCGGCAGGCCGCCTCTCCACCGAGATCGCCCCTGCCGCGGATCAAAGCGAAATACATGTTGGCGCTGATGGCTTGGATCATGGCACTGTGGCAGGGGCGCAAGCCCCTGGCGCTCGCTGCCGTCCGCATGCCCGACGCGCCCGCATGGCGTGCCCTGCCGGCGACATTCTTCCCGGCCAGGAAACACGCTTCCTGCATCGCCCCCATCCACGCCCCACCACCCCGGCTGCCGAGCTAGTACCCAGCTTCGCGGCCGCCTGGCTTTCAGCGGCAATTCCCTTCGTTTCAGTGCGTCGGCCCTGGCATCCATGGCTCCTGAAGAGCCTGTGTCAACGGTTGAACCGGGACGCATGCAGCAGCTCCTGCGCTGCGCGGCGTCCCGCACCCAAAACGAAGAAGGAAACGCATCATGAAGCGGATGCTCATCAACGCCACGCAGCCCGAGGAACGCCGTCTCGCCATCGTCGACGGCCAGAAGCTGCTGGACTACGAGATCGAGATCGAGGGACGCGAACAGCGCAAGGGCAACATCTACAAGGCGGTCGTCACCCGCGTCGAGCCGAGCCTGGAGGCCTGCTTCGTGGATTACGGCGAGGACCGCCACGGCTTCCTGCCCTTCAAGGAAATCTCCCGCCAGTATTTCGCCGAGGGCGTGTCGCCCAGCCAGGCCCGCATCAACGACGTGATCCGCGAAGGCCAGGAACTGCTGGTCCAGGTCGAGAAGGAAGAGCGCGGCAACAAGGGCGCGGCCCTGACCACCTTCGTGTCCCTGGCCGGCCGCTACGTGGTGCTGATGCCCAACAACCCGCGCGGCGGCGGCGTGTCGCGCCGCATCGAGGGCGAGGACCGCGCCGAGCTGAAGGAGGCGATGGACCAGCTCGAGTACCCGAAGGGCATGAGCATCATCGCGCGCACCGCCGGCATCGGCCGCTCGGCGCCCGAACTGCAGTGGGACCTGAACTACCTGCTCAAGCTCTGGACCGCCATCGACGGCGCGGCCAAGGGCGGCAAGGGCGCCTTCCTGATCTACCAGGAGTCCTCGCTGGTGATCCGCGCGATCCGCGATTACTTCAACAACGACATCGGCGACATCCTCATCGATACGGACGACATCTATGAACAGGCGCAGCAGTTCATGTCGCACGTCATGCCCGAGCATGCCGCCAAGGTCAAGCGCTACCGTGACGACGCGGCGCTGTTCAGCCGCTTCCAGATCGAGCACCAGATCGAATCCGCCTACGCCCGCACGGTGACCCTGCCCTCCGGCGGCGCGATCGTGATCGACCACACGGAAGCGCTGGTGTCGGTCGACGTGAACTCGGCCCGCGCGATCAAGGGCGGCGACATCGAGGAAACCGCCACCCGCACCAACCTGGAGGCCGCCGACGAAGTCGCCCGCCAGATGCGCCTGCGCGACCTGGGCGGCCTGATCGTGATCGACTTCATCGACATGGAGGAGAGCAAGAACCGCCGCGAGGTCGAGAACCGCCTGCGCGACGCGCTGCGCCACGACCGCGCCCGCGTGCAGTTCGGCACGATCAGCAAGTTCGGCCTCATGGAGATGAGCCGCCAGCGCCTGAAGCCGTCGCTCAGCGAAGGCGCGCACATCCGCTGCCCGCGCTGCGACGGCACCGGGCACGTGCGCGACACGGAAGGCTTCTCGCTGCAGATCCTGCGCATGATCCAGGAAGAGTCCATGAAGGACAACACGGCCGCCGTGCACTGCCAGGTGCCGGTGGAAGTGGCCTCGTTCCTGCTGAACGAGAAGCGCACCGAGATCGCCAAGATCGAACTCAAGCAGCGCGTGAACGTGCTCATGGTGCCCAACAAGACCATGGAGACGCCGAAGTACAAGCTCGAGCGCCTCAAGCACGACGATCCGCGCCTGGACCACATCGCCGCGAGCTACAAGCTGGCCGAGGAGATGGAAGATCCCACCACCGTGACGCGCCGCTCGCAGGAGCCCACGAACAAGCAGACCCCGGTGATCAAGGGCGTGCTGCCGGACGCGCCCGCCCCGATCGCCGAGCCGCGTCCCGAAACGCCGCGCACGGCCCATGCCCGTGGCGGCGCGCACGCGCACGGC
>NZ_JAUZUQ010000031.1:0-38139 GCF_031844105.1 Acidovorax sp. PRC11
CTCGTCCGTCCAGATCTCTTCGCCCGCCGGACCGACCACTACAGCGGTTTGCGGGCCAGTGGTGCGGGGTTTGGGTGTCTTTCTCGCAGGGGTATAGGGAAGGCTCGTCGGCTGCGCCGTGAGGCTGAACTTCTGGAACGAGCCGTTTTCCTCGTTGTGCTGCAGCGCTTCGCCCGGCTTGGCGCTGTTGATCGATGAACTGCCCGGGTTCTCGTGCAGGTGATAGGTCACCCCGGTGATGAGGTACTGCCGGTTCTGGTCTCCGCGCGGGTAGTTCTCCAGGTTGAACGTGTAGCCGGGTGCGAGGCTGCGGTGGCGCGATTCACCCTTGACGGTGCTGTGGCCCGTCAATCCTTCCTGCAGGCGAACACGGGCGTACTGCTCGCCATCGCCGTGCTGCACGTAGCCGCCCGGCCATTCGTAGATCTCGTACGCATCGTGCGCATGGCCCGGCGGCTGCTGGCGCATGTTGGAGAGGTCCGACCGGGGCTTTTTGAAGTCGTAGTCGTCGTTGTAGTACCGGCCCGGCTTGATCTCTTCGCCCAGGCTCCACGCGTGGATGTTCTCGCGGTCGGCCGTGGCGGATTTCTCGGGCGGGTAGAAGGGGATTGTGGCGGCGCCCGGCAAAGGGTCGTGGCAGGCCACGATGTCGTCGGCGATCACGAGCGTGTGCTGACCGCTCGCGTGCTGGAAGTAGTAGTACGCGCCTTCGTGCTCCAAAAGCCGGGATACGAAATCGAAATCGCTCTCGCCATATTGCACGCAGTAATCCCAGCTGCGGTAGCTGCGCGTGAGCTTCATCTGCAGCGGATAGCCGTAGCGGCTCAAAACCTCTTCCACGATCTGCGGGACGGTCTTGAACTGGAATATCTTGAAATCCTGCCGCCGCGTGGCCACCCAGAGCCAGGGCTGCAGGCGCAGGTGGTACGAGTAGAACCGGTGATCCTGGCCCTGCATGCCGAAGCGCGTGACCAGGCCATCCAGGTAGCGCTTGCCGCCGCCCTGCGTCTCGATCTCCACCGTGGCCGTCTTTCCGAGCAACGCCTTGGGATCGATATCGCGGCTCTCCGAGCGCAGATCGATGTCGAAGGAGAAAAGCTGGCTCAACTCCTCGCTGCCCCGCAACTGCCTGAACTGCAGCTGCTCTCCCAGGGGCGTCCGGATGGTGACGCGGCGTGTCATTGCTTATTGTGGGCAGCAGGCGTGCTGCCGAGTTAAGTCGGAACGGTCGAAATCATAGGTCGGCCGGATCGCCTTGGACAGCCTCCCACACGGGGCAAATTGTTTGTAAATGTTTTGTTTTGCGACCAGTGGCTTGCCTCCCAAAAACGGCTTATTGCAAATAGGCGGCCATTCGAACGTGTAGTCCGAGCTGATGAATGCTCCCAAGGCACGCAAGCAGCGTTATTCAACGGCTTTATGCAGTTAGGGAATTCAACCGCAGTAGCGGTGCCTGCCAAAACATAGCTTCGCCAGGAGTCGGGGTGATCTCGCCTCGCTCACGACTTGCGCGACAAAGTCTTTGCCTATCCCCATCGACGCATCGCATTCGATTCTTCGGATTCAGTGGACTAAGCCAGCAGCATTCCCAGGCCCAGCGCCAGCAGGCCTGCCATGAGGCATTTGCGGAAGGCGGCCGGCGAGAGGTGACTGCGCAGCCGGCCACCGAGCGCCATGCCCGCGACGGCCGGCAGCAGCAGTGCCACCGAACCACCCAGCACCGCGGGCGGCAGGCTGGCCTGCGATGCGAGCCCCGCGCCCAGCGCCCAGCGCGAGCGTAGACACTGTGAAGCACAGCCCCATCGCCTGCACCAGCGCGTCGCGCTGCAGCCCGAGTGTCTGCAGGTAGGGCACGGCCGGCACCACGAACACGCCCGTCGCGGCGGTGATCGCACCCGTGGCGGCGCCCACGACCCACCCCAGCCAGACCCTGTGCCGCTCGGGACGGTGGGCAGCCGGGCACCGGCCAATGACCAGGCCGCATACGCCACGAGCGCCGCGCCCAGCGCAGCCCGGGCACCAGCGCCCTGGGGCGGGCCGAGCCACCAGGCGCCCGCCCAGGTGCCCGCGCAGATGCCGATCTGCATTCCCGCGTGTTGCCGCAGCAGCGCGGGAACGCCGCGCGCCAGGGCCACATCTGCCAGAGGTTGGTGGCGAGCGACGGCACGATCAGCAGCGCCGCCGCCTGGGCGCGAGGCATCCAGAGCGCGAGCAGCGCGATGGCCACCGTGGGCAGCCCCAGCCCGACGACGCCCTTCACCAGACCGGCGAGCACGAAGACCAGCGCCGCACCCGCCGATGGCACGCCCAAGGCCGCCGGCCCCGTCGCCGCCATCGCATTCATCCATTCCGCTGCCGCCATGCCCTCGCTCCTTTCGCCGGCCCGGTCCGTCGGGGGCGTACGCCGCGGATTCTGGAGGGCCACGGCGATGCGCGCGATGCGGATGTTCCGTGGCCAGGCTTCGGCCCGGCCGAAGGCAGCCGGACGGCTTTGATAGCGTGCCGCATGCGCTTCGACCTCACGGACCTGCGGCTCTTCCTCCACGTGCGGAGGCCGGAACCATCACGGCCGGGGCTGCACGCGCGCACATGGCGCTGGCGTCGGCGAGCGAACGCATCCTGGCGATGGAAGCGGCGTCGGCACGCCGCTGCTTCTGCGGGAGCGGCGCGGGGTGCGCGCCACGGCGGCCGGGCGCACGCTCGTGCACCATGCACGCATCGTGGTGAAGCAGATGGAGCGCCTGCGCGGCGAGCTCGGCGCGCACGGCACGGGCCTGTCAGGCCACGTGCGGCTGTTCTGCAACACCTCGGCGATGAGCGAGCATCTGCCGCGCCGCTGGCCGCCTTTCTCGCGGCGCATCCGCCCATCGCGGTGGATGCCGAGGAGCATGCGAGCGACGACGTGGCCGACGGTGTGCGCGCCGGCCTGTGCGACCGGGGTGCGGCGCGTCGTGCTCACCGACGACTGGGCCGCGCGCGAGCTGGTGCTGTGCGCCCGGACACCGGCAGACACCCTGCTGGTGCATGCGCGCGCCCTGCTGGAGCATCTGGCCGCGGGCTGAACCTCCGGCCCCTTGGTCCCCTGGTCAATTCAGGATTTTCTCCCCGCTCGGCCGCTTGCCCTGGATCAAGGCGTCCTGGCGCCTTGCGCCGCAGAATCGCGCGCTTCGCCGCGCGCCCTTCCCGCCCGGCTCGCCACGCCCACACTTTACCGCGCCCCACCGCCACGGCCGCACTGCCGTGGCGGCAGCGTGATCAGGAACCCGCCCAATGCCCTCCCCCACCGCCCCCGAACTGCTGCTGCCCGCCGGCTCGCTCGACAAGATGCGCACCGCCTACGATTTCGGCGCCGACGCCGTCTATGCGGGCCAGCCCCGCTATTCCCTGCGCGCGCGCAACAACGAATTCCGGCTCGAACAGATCGGCCAGGGCATCCGCGAGGCGCATGCGCGCGGCCGCAAGTTCTTCGTGACCAGCAACCTGCTGCCGCACGACGACAAGGTGCGCACCTACCTGCGCGACATCGAGCCCGTCATCGCCCTGGAGCCCGACGCGCTCATCATGGCCGACCCGGGCCTCATCATGCTGGTGCGCGAGCGCTGGCCCGACATGCCCATCCACCTGTCGGTGCAGGCCAATACGGTGAACGCGATGGCCGTGAAGTTCTGGCAGCGCATGGGCCTGGCGCGCATCATCCTCTCGCGCGAACTGAGCCTGGACGAGATCGACGGCATCCGCGAGCAGTGCCCCGACATCGAACTGGAGGTGTTCGTGCACGGCGCGCTGTGCATCGCCTATTCCGGCCGATGCCTGCTCTCGGGCTACTTCAACCGGCGCGACGCCAACCAGGGCACCTGCACCAACGCCTGCCGGTGGAGCTATGCGGCATCACCCGGGACGGATGCCACCGACAGCGGCGAGGTCCGGCCGTTGCCGCTGGAAGCCGGCTTCGATCCCCTGGCGGAGCAGGAGCACGCGGACGGCGCTTTCGCGGCCTGCGGCGGCACGCCCCGCCATCCGCTCGCCGACCGCACCTACCTTCTGGAAGAGAAGGAGCGCCCGGGCGAGCTGCTGCCGGTGATGGAGGACGAGCACGGCACCTACATCCTCAACAGCCGCGACCTGCGCGCGGTGGAACACGTGCGCCGGCTCGTGGCGATCGGCGTGGATTCCCTCAAGATCGAGGGCCGCACCAAGAGCCGCTACTACGTGGCGCGCACCGCCCAGGTGTACCGGCGCGCCATCGACGACGCCGTGGCGGGCCGGGATTTCGATCCGTCGATGCTCACCGAACTCGACGGCCTGGCCCACCGCGGCTACACGGCCGGTTTCCTGCAGCGCCGTCCCGCACAGGAACTGCAGAACTACGATACCGGCAGCTCGCAGCCCGTGCGCAGCCTGTTCGTGGGCGAGGTGGTGGCCTGCGGCGACGGCTGGGCCGAGGTGGAGACCAAGAACCGCTTCGCGGTCGGCGACCGGCTGGAGATCATCCACCCCGCGGGCAACCGCACGGTGCGCCTGGAACGCATGCAGGCGGCCGCGAGCGGCGAACCGCTGCACGTGGCGTCAGGGAGCCCGCTGCGCGTGCGCATTCCTCTGGAAGGCCCGGCCGAAGGCGCGATGCTCGCGCGCCTTCTGGAGGGCGCCACGGCTTGACGAGGTGGAACGAGGGCCGACGCCGGTGGCCTACCCGTGCGGCCAGCGGTCATCAGTCAGACAGCAGACAGCGATCAGCGATCACCGGGCGGCCACGGCGGGAGTTCCTTCGGGCAGCGGCAGCGCCTCCGCCAGCATCTGCCGCTCGAACGCGCGCAGCCGCTTGTGGATGGAGATCTGCTCGACCACCGTGCTCCAGTTCTGCACCAGGAACTGGAAGGATTCCAGCACCCGGTCGAAGGCCCGCGAGATCTGCTGCATCACGCCCAGCGTGATGGCGCCGGCGATCAGCGTGGGGCCCAGGGCCACCAGCGGCACCAGCACGCTGACCTGCAGGTACGACCACTTCACCACGTCGAAGTACAGGTAATTGAAGAACAGCCGGAAGTAGTTGCGGCGCACGTCGGCGAACAGCGCGGCGGCCGTGGGCGGCGCGGCGCGCGCGGGGTCGTCCTCGCCGAGCACCAGTTCCTTGCGGTAGGCGGCCTCCACGCGCTGGTTGTGGAACTCCAGCCCCGGCAGCCGCACGCCCACCAGGGCCAGCAGCAGCGTGCCGCCGAGCGCCCAGAAGAGCGCCACCCAGACCAGCGAATGCGGCACGGCGCCGATCACCGGCAGTCCGGTCAGCTTGTCCGACAGCACCCAGAGCACCGGCACGAAGGCGCCGAGCGTCATCAGGCTGCGCAGGAAGGTGAGGCCCAGGCCCTCCATGGTGGTGGCGAAGCGCATGGTGTCTTCCTGCACCCGCTGCGCCGCGCCCTCGATGTGGCGCAGCCGCGGCCAGGCGGCCATGTAGTGCTCGTTCATCGCCTGGCGCCAGCGGAAGATGTAGTGCTTGCAGAAGAAGTCCACCACCACCGCGGTGGTCACGTAGACCATGGCGATGCGCGAGAAGGTGGAGAGCTGCCCCCAGAACTGCGCCGCGGTGATGCTGCCGGGGTGGCCCAGCGATGTCTGGATCAGGTCGTAGAACGTGCCGAACCAGTCGTTGATCCGCACGTCGAGCTCGACGCGGTACCAGGTCGCGAGCAGGATGAAGACCGAGCCGGCGATCGACCAGGCCCACCACCGGCGGGAGAGAAAGAAGGACTTGAACATCGGGCGTTCCGCGTTGTCGTGGTTCTGGGCCGTGGGACGCCGGCCCGGGGACAAACGTTCCGTGTCCGCCCTCGCCTTTCAGCCCCGCCTAAGGAACGCCCAAGAAACGGCAAAGACACGCCAAAGAAAAGGCCCCGGGGATCGCTCCCCGGGGCCTCCTGCATCACGCGTCACGTGTTACGCATCGCGGCGCCACGTCGCCCGGGCCCCTCGCGGGGCCCATGGCGTCAGGCCGCCACCGACTTGGCGGCGTCCGCGTATTCCTCGATCTGGTCGAAGTTCATGTAGCGGTACACGCTCGCCTTGTCGGCATCGATCACGCCCATTTCCTTGAGGTATTCCTCCTTGGTCGGCAGCTTGCCGATGCGCGAGGCGATGGCGGCCAGTTCGGCCGATCCCAGGAACACGTTGGTGTTCTTGCCCAGGCGGTTCGGGAAGTTGCGGGTGGAGGTGGAGATCACCGTCGCGCCCTCGCGCACCTGCGCCTGGTTGCCCATGCACAGCGAGCAGCCCGGCATCTCGGTGCGGGCACCGGCCGTGCCGAAGGCGGCGTAATGGCCTTCCTTGATCAGCTCGTTCTGGTCCATCTTGGTCGGCGGGGCGACCCACAGCTTGACGGGGATGTCGCGCTGGCCGCCCAGCAGCTTGGCGGCTGCGCGGAAGTGGCCGATGTTGGTCATGCACGAGCCGATGAAGGCTTCGTCGATCTTGGTGCCGGCCACTTCCGAGAGGAACTTGGCGTCGTCCGGATCGTTCGGGCAGCAGACGATCGGCTCGGTGATGTCGGCCAGGTCGATCTCGATCACGGCGGCGTATTCGGCGTCCTTGTCGGCTTCCAGCAGCTCGGGGTTGGCCAGCCAGGCTTCGACCTTCTCGATGCGGCGCTTCAGCGTGCGTGCATCGGCATAGCCGTCGGCGATCATGTTCTTCATCAGCACGACGTTGCTGGTGAGGTACTCCTTGATCGGCGCGGGGTTGAGCTTGATCGTGCAGCCGGCGGCCGAGCGCTCGGCGGAGGCGTCGGACAGCTCGAAGGCCTGTTCCACCTTCAGGTCCGGCAGGCCCTCGATTTCGAGGATCTTGCCCGAGAAGATGTTCTTCTTGCCGGCCTTGGCCACCGTCAGCAGGCCCGCCTTGATGGCGTACAGCGGAATCGCGTGCACGAGGTCGCGCAGCGTCACGCCGGGCTGCAGTTCGCCCTTGAAGCGCACCAGCACGGATTCGGGCATGTCCAGCGGCATCACGCCGGTGGCGGCACCGAAGGCCACGAGGCCGGAGCCTGCGGGGAAGGAGATGCCGATCGGGAAGCGGGTGTGCGAGTCACCGCCGGTGCCGACGGTGTCGGGCAGCAGCAGGCGGTTCAGCCAGCTGTGGATCACGCCGTCACCCGGGCGCAGGGCCACGCCGCCGCGGTTGCTGATGAAGGCCGGCAGTTCGCGGTGCGTCTTCACGTCCACGGGCTTCGGGTAGGCGGCCGTGTGGCAGAACGACTGCATCACCATGTCGGCCGAGAAGCCCAGGCAGGCCAGGTCCTTCAGCTCGTCGCGGGTCATGGGGCCGGTGGTGTCCTGGCTGCCCACGGTGGTCATCTTCGGCTCGCAGTAGGTGCCCGGGCGCACGCCCTGGCCTTCCGGCAGGCCGACGGCACGGCCGACCATCTTCTGGGCCAGCGTGAAGCCGGCCTTGGATTCGGCGGGCGCCTGCGGCAGGCGGAACGCGGTGGATGCGGGCAGGCCCAGGAACTCGCGGGCCTTGGTGGTCAGCGAGCGGCCGATGATCAGGTTGATGCGGCCGCCGGCGCGCACTTCGTCCAGCAGCACGTCGCTCTTGAGCTGGAACTCGGCGACGGTTTCGCCGTTGCGCACCAGCTTGCCTTCATAGGGCAGCACGTCGATCACGTCGCCCATCTCCAGCTTGGAGACATCGACTTCGATCGGCAGCGAGCCCGAGTCTTCCTGCGTGTTGAAGAAGATGGGAGCGATCTTGCCGCCCAGCGTGACGCCGCCGAAGCGCTTGTTCGGCACGAACGGAATGTCGGCGCCCGTGGCCCAGATCACGCTGTTGGTGGCCGACTTGCGCGACGAGCCCGTGCCCACCACATCGCCCACGTAGGCCACGAGGTGGCCCTTCTTCTTCAGCTCTTCGATGAACTGCATCGGGCCGCGCTTGCCGTCTTCCTCGGGCTTGAAGGCCGCGTCGGGGCGCGTGTTTTTCAGCATGGCGAGGTAGTGCAGCGGGATGTCCGGGCGGCTCCAGGCGTCGGGCGCGGGCGACAGGTCGTCGGTGTTGGTCTCGCCGGGCACCTTGAAGACGGTGACGGTGATCTTCTTCTCGACTTCGGGGCGGCTCGTGAACCACTCGGCATCGGCCCACGACTGCATCACTTCCTTGGCCTTCGCGTTGCCGGCCTTGGCCTTCTCGGCCACGTCGTTGAAGAAGTCGAACATCAGCAGCGTCTTCTTCAGCGCCTCGGCGGCCACGCCCGCCACTTCGGCGTCGTCCAGCAGCTCGATCAGCGGGTGCACGTTGTAGCCGCCCACCATGGTGCCGAGCAGCTCGGTGGCCTTGGCCTTGGAAATCAGCCCGACCTTCAGGTCGCCGTGCGCAACCGCTGCCAGGAAGCTGGCCTTGACCTTGGCGGCGTCGTCCACGCCCGGGGGCACGCGGTGCGTGAGCAGGTCCAGCAGGAACGCGTCCTCGCCGGCGGGCGGGTTCTTGATCAGCTCGATCAGGTCGGCGACCTGCTTCGCATCGAGCGGCAGCGGCGGGATGCCCAGGGCGGCGCGCTCGGCCACGTGGTCACGGTAGGCTTTCAACATCATGTTCTCCGGTGGGTTCAATCTTGGATTTCTTGGGGCAATGCTCCGTCCGGCGGGCGCCCGTTACGCGCCCGCCCGATCCATCGCTGCGCACGCCGCGCGGCGTGCCCGCGGCGCTTACTTGGCGAGCGCCTCTGCCGTCGGGGCGGCCGCAGCGGCCGGTGCCGGCGCGGGGGCGTCCAGCAGGCTGGGCTGCGGGTTCTTGCGGATGGATTCGGTGACGGCGACCTGCTGGGGGCTCATGCACTCGTCGGCCAGGCGCTGGCCCAGCTTCTGGTTCATCAGCATGGACTTGTTGGCGATCTGGATCCAGACCGCACCCTCCTTCTGGTCTTCCAGGCGCACCGCGCCCGTGCTCGTGGCCACGGGCGTCATGCGGTAGTGGAAGCCCTTGCCGGCCACCTGGAAGTAGCCGGGCGACTTGGGATCGGCCTCGATGTTGACCGAGGCACCCAGTTCGCAGGGAATGTGGCCGGTGTGCACGCGCTGGGCGATGTCCAGCTCTGCGGGGCTGAGCGCCGCCTCGGCGGCGATCAGGCCGGAGGCCACCTGGTTGGTGGCGCTCTTGAGCTGCGCGCGGCTGCTCTGCGGGCGCGCCTTGGCGACCTGCGTGGGCGCTGCCTTCCTGGCTTCCTTGGAAGAAGACGACTTCGCGGCCTGGGTGCTCTTGGCGGCCGGCTTGCGGGCGGCTTCCGACTTCTTGGCCGGCTCGGCCTTCGCGGCAGCCTTGGCGGCCGGTTTGGCCGGGGCTGCGTCCTGCGCCATCACGAGCGCGGGGGTCAGCAGCATCAGGGCGGAAGCGATGAGTTGTTTCATGGGGGCTCCAGCAAGGGAGGATCGTGGGGGGAACGGGGAATGAAAAGGCGGCAGGCGCGGGGCGGTCGTCAGGCGGCGCCCGCCCCGGCGGATTCGAACCAGGCCCGTGCTGCGGGAGGCAGCGCGCGGCCGGTCTGGTGCGCACGCTCCAGCACCTGCCAGAAATAGCGGTAACTGGCCCGGTCGTGCAGAACGCCGTCCACGCTGATGGGGGCCCATGCAGCATGTTCGGCGGCGGAAAGAAGGCTGGCGGCCTCTGCGATCTCGTCCTGCGCGGGCGCGAAGGCCTCCAGGATGGGACGGATCTGGGCCGGGTGGATGCTCCACATGCGCGTGTAGCCGAACGCGCGCGCGGCGCGGCCCGCGGCGGCGCGCAGTGCCGCGGCATCGCTGAACTCGGTCACCACGCAGTGCGAGGGCACCTTGCCGTGGGCATGGCAGGCGGCCGCGATCTCGAGCTTGGCGCGCACCACGAGCGGATGCTCGAACTGGCCCTGCACGCCCATGGCGCTCGCGGGGATCGCCCCGCCGTGCGCGGAGACGAAATCCATGAGGCCGAAGCTGATCGACTCCACGCGCGGATGGGCCGCGATCTCGAAGGCCCGCTGCACGGCAGCCGGCGACTCGATGAGCACGTGCAGCGGTAGCGCCGTGGCACCCGCGGCGTTCACGGCACGCTCGGCGCGCAGCACGTCGTCCACGGATTCGACCTTCGGCACCATGAGGTGGGACAGCCGGTGCCCGGCCTCGCCCGCGATGGTGGCGACGTCGTGCGCGAAGGCAGGATGATCGACCGTGTGCACCCGGGCTGCCACGCGGGCCCCGGGCTGCGCATCGCGGGCCAGGGTGGCGACCAGCTCGGCATGCGCGCGCTCCTGGCCGGCGGGGGCGCCGTCCTCGCAGTCGAGCGTCACGTCGAACACGCAGCGGCCGAACTCGGCGGCCATCTCGGCCTGCAGCTGCAGGCTCTTGCGCATGCGCACCTCGACGCCGCTGTAGTGGTCGCAGACCGGCAGCCGCGGAACGGCAGCCTGGGCGCCCGGCAGCACCGCGGCGGGATGGAGTGCGGACGGAGCGGCAGCCATGGCGGAAGTCATGCGGCGCGCCGCGCGACGATGAACATGCGCGGGAAGGCGAGCAGGCGCTGCCCGTCGGCCCGCACGGGATAGGCGGCGTCGATGCCGCGCTCGTATTCGGCCAGGAAGCCGGCCCGCTGCGCTTCGGGCAGCGGATCGACGAACGGCTTGAGGCCGGTGCCGCTCACCCATTCGACGATGGCAGCGGCCGAGGCCATGGGGTGCTGGTACACGGTGTGCCACACGTCCACGCTCTGCGCGGCCGGCGCGAGCAGGTCGTAGTAGTCGGCGATGCCCAGGATGCGCGTGCGCACGGAGGCAGCGTCGCCGATGGCGTCGCGCCAGGGCGCCTGCGCCGCCACCGCGCGCATGGTGCGGTGCGACGGCTCTTCGCGGTTGTCGGGCATCTGGATGGCGAGCACGCCGCCCGGAGCGAGCGACGCGAACAGCCGGGGAATCAGGGTGTCGTGCCCGCCCACCCATTGCAGGGAGGCATTGGCATAGAGCAGGTCGGGCGCCTCGCCCTCCTGCGGCGCCCAGGCGGCGATGTCGGCCTGGACGAATTCCGCCGCGGGCAGGCGCTCGCGGGCGCTCTGCAGCATGGCGGCGGAGGTGTCGATGCCGGTGGTGCGCGCTTCGGGGAAGCGCTCCACCAGCAGTTCCGTGGAGTTGCCCGGGCCGCAGCCCAGGTCCACCACGCGGGAGGCGCCGGCGAGCGGCACCCGCGCGAGCAGTTCACGGGCAGGACGGGTGCGCTCGTCCTCGAAGCGGCGGTAGAGCGCAGGGTTCCAGTCGTGCATGGCGTCGCGGTCGGGTGCAGCCGTCGGGGAGGCCCGCCTTACAGCAGGTGCTTCACGCCGTCCTGTTCGCCTTGCAGCTCGGCCAGCGTCTTGTTGATGCGCTCCTGGCTGAACGCGTCGATCTCCAGGCCTTCGACGATCTTGTACTCGCCGTTTTCCGTGGTGACGGGGTAGCCGAACACGATGCCTTCGGGGATGCCGTACTCGCCCTTGGACGGAACGCCCATGGTGACCCACTTGCCGTTCGAGCCCAGGGCCCAGTCGCGCATGTGGTCGATGGCGGCGTTGGCGGCCGAGGCGGCGGAGGAGGAACCGCGGGCCTCGATGATGGCGGCGCCGCGCTTGCCCACGGTGGGCAGGAAGGTGTCGGCGTTCCAGACCTGGTCGTTGATCAGGTCCTTGACGCTTTCACCGCCGATGGTGGCGAAGCGGTAGTCGGCGTACATCGTGGGCGAGTGGTTGCCCCACACGGTGAGCTTCTCGATGCTGCCCACGGCCTTGCCGGTCTTGGCGGCGATCTGGCTGGCGGCGCGGTTGTGGTCCAGGCGCAGCATGGCGGTGAAGTTCTTGGCCGGCAGGTCGGGCGCGGACTTCATCGCGATGTAGGCGTTGGTGTTGGCGGGGTTGCCCACCACCAGCACCTTCACGTTGCGCGAGGCGACGGCGTTCAGGGCCTTGCCCTGGGCCGTGAAGATCTGGGCGTTGGCGGCCAGCAGGTCGGCGCGCTCCATGCCGGGGCCGCGGGGACGGGCACCCACCAGCAGGGCGTAGTCGGTGTCCTTGAAGGCGGTCATCGGGTCGCTGTGGGCTTCCATGCCGGCCAGCAGGGGGAACGCGCAGTCCTCGAGTTCCATCATCACGCCCTTGAGCGCCTTCTGGGCCTTCTCGTCGGGGATCTCCAGCAGTTGCAGGATGACGGGCTGGTCCTTGCCGAGCATTTCGCCGGAGGCGATGCGGAACAGCAGTGCGTAACCAATTTGACCGGCTGCACCGGTGACGGCGACGCGGACGGGCTTCTTGCTCATGGGGAAAACTCCAGAAGATGGGATGGAACGGGTGTCGGTGCAGGAGGCACCAGCGCCAGTCGATCCAGCCTGCCTGGCTCCTGCAGAACAGCTCGCGAGTTTACCGCCGAAATCCGCGGAGGGTCAATTTGTCTTATGTCTTATATAAGATATGATGCGGACCGGCGCGAACAGCGCCCCGAGCACCCACGACCCGCATGTCCACCCCACCGGCAGCCACCTCCGACAGCCCCGCCCCGACGGCCGGCGGCCCGGCTGCGCCGACGCCGGCCTTCAGCCCGCTCTACCAGCAGATCAAGGGCCTCATCCTGCAGAGCCTGCAGCAGGGCGAATGGAAGCCCGGCGAGGCGATCCCGAGCGAGATGGACCTCGCCGCCCGCTTCCGCGTGAGCCAGGGCACGGTGCGCAAGGCGATCGACGAGCTGGCGGCCGAGAACCTCGTGATGCGCCGCCAGGGCAAGGGCACCTTCGTGGCGACGCACGCGGAACGCCACGTGCAGTACAGGTTCCTGAAGCTGCAGCCCGACGAGGGCGACGCGGACGACGAAGGCCCGGCCCAGCGCCGCATCGTCGACTGCCGCCGCACACGCGCGAGCGCCGACGTGGCCCGGGCGCTGGCGCTGCGCAGCGGCGACGCCGTGGTAATGGCCCGCCGCATCCTCGCGTTCTCCGAGGTGCCGACCATCCTGGAGGACATCTGGCTGCCGGGCCAGACGTTCAAGGGCCTCACGGCCGAGCGGCTGGCGGGCTATCCGGGCCCCACCTACGCGATGTTCGAGCTCGACTTCGGCGTGCGCATGGTGCGCGCGGACGAGAAGATCCGCGCCGTGCTGCCCGATGCCGCGCAGGCCGCCCTGCTGGGAGTCGCGCCGGCCACCCCGCTGCTGAGCGTGGAGCGCATCGCCTACACCTACAACGATGTTCCGATGGAGTTACGCCGCGGGCTCTACCGTACGGACACGCACCACTACCACAATGCCCTGCAGTGAACCATTCCGCGAGCCGGTCCGTACAGGCCATCCGGATGCCGCGAGAAGGAAATCGTAGTGTCCACAAGCTCTACGTTGTTGCATTGCAATAGAATTTTGGGCTGTTTCGCCCGCGCGAAATTACAAAGCAGTTACATCCACGAAAGCCACCGCCATGACCGAGATTGCCAAAAAGCGGCCTGAATTCCGCAACATCAACGCCCTCACGGACCTGCCCACCTACCGCCTGCCGGCCGCGGGATGGGTGTCGATCCTGCACCGGATCAGCGGCGTGATCATGCTGCTGCTGCTGCCCTTCGTGCTGTGGATGTTCGACACCTCGGTGTCGTCGGAGATCTCGTTCGGCAAGTTCACCTCGGCCTTCAGCGCGGGCCTGGCCTTCATCCCCGGCTGGTTCATCAAGCTCGTGGTGCTGGCCCTGATCTGGGCCTACCTGCACCACTTCACCGCGGGCCTGCGCCACCTCTGGATGGACGTGAGCCACGACGCCGTGAACAAGGACTTCGGCTCCAAGTCGGCCAAGGCCACGCTGGTGATCAGCCTGGGCCTCACCGTGGTCCTCGGCGCCAAGCTCTTCGGCCTGTACTGACCCGCCGGCCGGCGCCCCGCCCTCCCCCATTCCAACGATTTCCAAGGATCACCCCATGTCCGTGAACTACGGCTCCAAGCGCACCGTCGTCGGTGCCCACTACGGCACGCGCGACTGGCTCAGCCAGCGCGTCACCGCGGCCCTGATGGCCGTCTTCACCCTCGTCGTGCTGGCGCAGCTGGTGCTCACCAAGGGCCCCATCGGCTACGACCGCTGGGCCGGCATCTTCGCCGCGCAGTGGATGAAGGTGCTCACGTTCTCCGTCATCGTCGGCCTCGCATGGCACGCCTGGGTCGGCATGCGCGACGTCTGGATGGACTACGTCAAGCCCGTCGGCCTGCGCCTCGCGCTGCAGGCGCTCACGATCTTCTGGCTCGTCGGCTGCGCCGGCTGGGGCATCCAGATCCTCTGGCGCCTCTGATCCGATCACCCCGCGACTGAAAGCACACAACAATGAGCTACACCAAAGCGAACATCACCACGCGCAAGTTCGACGTCGTCATCGTCGGCGCCGGCGGCTCCGGCATGCGTGCCGCACTGGAACTCTCCCGCGCGGGCCTGAACGTGGCCTCGCTCTCCAAGGTCTTCCCGACCCGCTCGCACACCGTGGCGGCGCAGGGCGGCGTGTCGGCTTCGCTCGGCAACATGAGCGAGGACAACTGGCACTACCACTTCTACGACACCATCAAGGGCTCCGACTGGCTGGGCGACCAGGACGCCATCGAGTTCATGTGCCGCGAAGCACCGAAGGTGGTGTATGAGCTGGAGCACTTCGGCATGCCGTTCGACCGCAACCCGGACGGCACCATCTACCAGCGCCCCTTCGGCGGCCACACCGCCAACTACGGCGAGAAGCCCGTGCAGCGCGCCTGCGCCGCGGCCGACCGCACCGGCCACGCCATGCTGCACACGCTCTACCAGCAGAACGTGAAGGCCAAGACGAACTTCTTCGTCGAATGGATGGCGCTCGACCTGATCCGCGACGCCTCCGGCGACGTGGTCGGCGTGATGGCGCTCGAACTGGAAACCGGCGAGCTGTACGCCCTGCAGGCCAAGGCCGTGCTGCTGGCCACCGGCGGCGCGGGCCGCATCTTCGCGGCCTCCACCAACGCCTTCATCAACACCGGCGACGGCCTGGGCATGGCGGCGCGCGCCGGCATCCCGCTGCAGGACATGGAGTTCTGGCAGTTCCACCCCACCGGCGTGGCCGGCGCGGGCGTGCTGCTGACCGAAGGCTGCCGCGGCGAGGGCGCCATCCTGCTCAACAGCAACGGCGAGCGCTTCATGGAGCGCTACGCGCCCACCCTGAAGGACCTGGCGCCGCGCGACTTCGTCTCGCGCTCGATGGACCAGGAGATCAAGGAAGGCCGCGGCTGCGGTCCGAACAAGGACTACGTGCTGCTCAAGCTCGACCACCTGGGCGCGGACACGATCCACAAGCGCCTGCCCTCGGTGTACGAGATCGGCGTCAACTTCGCCAACGTGGACATCACGAAGGAGCCGATCCCCGTCGTGCCCACCATCCACTACCAGATGGGCGGCATCCCGACGAACATCAACGGCCAGGTCGTGATCCAGAACGGCGGCGTGCACAACCAGGTCGTGAACGGCCTCTACGCCGTGGGCGAATGCTCCTGCGTGTCGGTGCACGGCGCGAACCGCCTGGGCACGAACTCGCTGCTCGACCTGCTGGTGTTCGGCAAGTCCGCCGGCCGCCACATCGTCGAGATGGTCAAGAACAGCGGCGAGCACAAGCCGCTGCCGGCCGACGGCGCCGAGCGCACCCTGGCCCGCCTGAACCAGCTGCAGGATTCCAACCAGGGCATCTACGCCCAGGACATCGCCAACGACATCCGCGCATCGATGCAGCAGCACGCCGGCGTGTTCCGCACGCAGGAAGGCATGGACGAAGGCGTCGTGAAGATCAACGCGATCCGCGAGCGCGTGGGCGCGATCACGCTGAAGGACAAGTCCAAGGTGTGGAACACGGCGCGCATGGAAGCGCTGGAAGTGGACAACCTGATCGAGGTCGCCCAGGCGACGATGGTCTCGGCCGCCGCCCGCAAGGAATGCCGCGGCGCGCACACGGTGTACGACTACGAGCACCCGGCCGACCACCCCGACTTCCCGCTGGGCCGCAACGACAAGGAATGGATGAAGCACACGCTGTGGCACAGCGAGAGCAACAGCCTCACCTACAAGCCCGTGAACCTCCAGCCCCTGACCGTGGACAGCGTGCCGCCCAAGGTCCGCACGTTCTGATACGCCCACGAGAACCCACGAGACACCACCATGAAGCGCACCTTTCAAATCTACCGCTACGATCCGGACAAGGACGCCAAGCCCTACATGCAGACCGTCGAGATCGAACTCGACGGCCATGAGCGCATGCTGCTCGACGCGCTCATCAAGCTGAAGGCGCAGGACCCGTCCATCTCGTTCCGCCGCTCCTGCCGCGAAGGCGTCTGCGGCTCCGACGCGATGAACATCAACGGCAAGAACGGCCTGGCGTGCCTGACCAACATGAACACGCTCAAGGGCACGATCGTGCTCAAGCCGCTGCCGGGCCTGCCCGTGATCCGCGACCTGATCGTGGACATGACGCAGTTCTTCAAGCAGTACCACTCGATCAAGCCCTACCTCATCACGGAAGGCATCGCGCCCGAGCGCGAGCGCCTGCAGTCCCCCGAGGAACGCGACGAGCTGAACGGCCTGTACGAGTGCATCCTGTGCGCGAGCTGCTCGACCAGCTGCCCCAGCTTCTGGTGGAACCCCGACAAGTTCGTCGGCCCCGCCGGCCTGCTGCAGGCCTACCGCTTCATCGCCGACAGCCGCGACGAAGCCACGGGCGCGCGCCTGGACAACCTGGAAGATCCCTACCGCCTCTTCCGCTGCCACACCATCATGAACTGCGTGGACGTGTGCCCCAAGGGACTCAATCCCACGAAGGCCATCGGTAAGATCAAGGAACTGATGGTGCGCCGCGCCGTCTGACTTTGCACATGGCCGAAGACGTGCTCGACGACCGTGAAGTCGCCAAGCTCCGGTGGCGCTGCCGCCGGGGCCTGGTGGAGAACGACCTCTTCATCGAGCAGTTCTTCGCCAACCATGGCTCCCGCCTGACGCATCGCCAGGCACAGGGCATCACCACCCTGATGGACCTCGCCGACAACGACCTGCTGGACCTGCTGCTGCGGCGCAAGGAGCCAAAGGGCGAAGCCGACACCCCCGAGGTCAGGGAAGTGCTCGAACAGCTGCGCCACCGCGCGCCGGCAACCCCTCCGCTTGCGGGCTAACTACTACCACCCAAGGAAACTCGAAATGAAACTGGCAGACAACAAAGCAACGCTCTCGTTCAGCAATGGCAGCCCGAGCGTCGAATTGCCCGTGTACCACGGCAGCGTGGGTCCGGACGTGGTGGACATCCGCAAGCTCTACGCCCAGACGGGCATGTTCACGTACGACCCGGGCTTCCTGTCCACGGCCGCCTGCCAGTCGTCGATCACCTACATCGATGGCGACAAGGGCGAGCTGCTGTACCGCGGCTACCCGATCGAGCAGCTCGCCACGAACTGCGACTACCTCGAAACCTGCTACCTGCTGCTCAAGGGCGAACTGCCCAACGCCACGCAGAAGCAGGAATTCAGCGACAGCGTGACCAAGCACACGATGGTCAACGAGCAGATGCAGTTCTTCCTGCGCGGCTTCCGCCGCGACGCGCACCCGATGGCCGTGCTGACCGGCCTGGTGGGCGCCCTGTCGGCCTTCTACCACGACAGCACCGACATCAACAATCCGCAGCACCGCGAGATCTCGGCCATCCGCCTGATCGCCAAGATGCCGACGCTGGTCGCCATGGCCTACAAGTACGGCGTGGGCCAGCCGTACATGTACCCGCAGAACGACCTGAGCTATGCCGGCAACTTCCTGCGCATGATGTTCGGCACGCCCTGCGAAGAATACAAGGTCAACCCGGTGCTCGAGCGCGCGCTCGACCGCATCTTCATCCTGCACGCCGACCACGAACAGAACGCCTCCACCTCCACGGTGCGCCTGTGCGGTTCGTCCGGCACGAACCCGTTCGCGGCCATCGCGGCCGGCGTGGCCTGCCTCTGGGGCCCCGCCCACGGCGGCGCCAACGAAGCGGCGCTGAACATGCTGCACGACATCCAGGCCCAGGGCGGCGTGGAGAAGATCGGCGAGTTCATCAAGCAGGTGAAGGACAAGAACTCCGGCGTCAAGCTGATGGGCTTCGGCCACCGCGTGTACAAGAACTACGACCCGCGCGCCAAGCTCATGCAGGAAACCTGCAATGAAGTGCTGGCCGAGCTGGGCCTGGAGAAGGACCCGCTGTTCGCGCTGGCCAAGCAGCTCGAGAAGATCGCCCTGGAAGACGACTACTTCGTGCAGCGCAAGCTCTACCCGAACGTCGACTTCTACTCCGGCATCGTGCAGCGCGCCATCGGCATCCCCGTGAACCTGTTCACCGGCATCTTCGCGCTGGCCCGCACCGTCGGCTGGATCGCCCAGCTGAACGAAATGATCGGCGACCCCGAGTACAAGATCGGCCGTCCCCGCCAGCTGTTCGTGGGCGCCGAAGCCCGCACGGTCAAGCCCATCGCCCAGCGCTGATGCGGTGACGGCGCGGGCCGCAGGGCTGCGCCGCGGGCCGACAGAACGAAACCGCCGCCGGAGGGCCACCTCCGCGGCGGTTTTTTCATGGGCGGGGCGGGCGTGATGCTTCGGCGCGCGGGGGCAGATGGCGGCATTCGCTGCGTACGAAGCGGTGTCGCAGAGAAGCGGTTGCCGCCGCTGATCGGCGCTACGCTATGACCGATCCGACCTACTGGAATTCGCCCGATGAACGCTGCCGCACCTGTCCCTCCTCCCGCCCACGCCCCGGTGACCACCCCCTTCGCCCGCGCTCACGCGTCCCGCACCGGAGCCCCCACACTGCGCGAGTGCGCCGCCGCGCTCGCTTCCGGCGCGGCCACCAGCGTCTCGCTGGTGGAGGACGCCCTGGCGCGCATCGCCGCCCACCGGGCCGCTGGCGGCAGCGCCTACGTGGGCGAGGTCGATGCCGGGGCCGCGCTGCAGGCGGCCGCCGCCAGCGACGCGCTGCGGGCCTCGGGCCCCGTGCCCTCCCCGCTCGCGGGCCTGCCGGTATCGGTCAAGGACCTGTTCGACGTGCAGGGGCACGTCACGGGAGCCGGTGCCCGCGTCATGGCGGACCAGCCTCCCGCCGCGGCGGACGCACCAGCGGTCGCGCGGCTGCGGGCCGCCGGCGCGGTGCTGCTGGGGCGCACCAACATGAGCGAGTTCGCCTTTTCCGGACTCGGGCTCAATCCGCACCATGGCACGCCCGCGCATCCCGCCGACGCTGCACGCATCACCGGGGGGTCCACCTCGGGCGGCGCCGCCACGGTGGCGCTGGGCCTGGCCGCCGCGACGCTCGGCACCGACACGGGCGGCTCGATCCGCATCCCGGCGGCGTTCTGCGGCCTGACCGGCTTCAAGCCCACCGCGCGCCGCGTGCCGCTGGCGGGCGCCTATCCCCTCTCGCGCAGCCTCGATTCGGCCGGGCCGATTGCGCGCAGCGTGGACTGCTGCGCCATCCTCGATGCGGTCCTGAGCGGCGAGACGCTCGACACGCGGGCCGCGCCGCTCGCGGGCCTGCGGCTCGGCGTCACCGGGGACTACGTGATGGACGACGTGGAGCCCGCAGTGGCCAGCGCCTTCGAACGCGCGCTGGACCGGCTGTCGGCCGCGGGCGCCCGCATCGTGCGCTTCGGTTTCCCCGAGCTGCATCGACTGCCGCAGATCAACGCCGCCGGCGGCCTCGTCGCGGCAGAGGCGTGGCAGCTGCACCGCGCACGGCTGGCCGACCCGGCCCTGGAGGCGCAATACGATCCGCGCGTGGCCCAGCGCATCCGCCGGGGCGCGCAGATTTCCGCGGCCGACTACATCGATCTGCTGGACGCCCGCGCACGGCTGCAGGCATGCGCCCGCGAGCGGCTGCGCGACCTCGACGCTTGGCTGATGCCGACGGTGGCGGTGCGCGCCCCGCTGCTGGCCGACGTGCAGGACGACACGGCCCGCTTCATCGCCACCAACGGGCTCGTGCTGCGCAACACCACGGTGCTCAACTTCCTCGACGGCTGTGCGCTCTCCATCCCGTGCCAGGCGCCCGGCGACCTGCCGGTCGGCCTGTCGGTGGGCGGCCTGCACGGCGCCGACGAGCGCATCTTCCAGGTGGGCCGCGCCGTGGAAGCCTGCCTGTGGGGTGCGTGAACGGCGCCAGGTGACCGCTGCGGCCAACCCGGTGCATGGGCTCTTGCCCGCCATGCCCTGTGGGGGCGATCCATGCCGCCGGCTACGCCCTCGAAGACGCCGGCCAGGTCGGCCGGCCGGAACAGGCGCAGGATGCAGCGGTGCGTGCGGAGTCCGGTGTCGGGGAAAGCGGTGGATGGTGGCCATTCAATCGCCGAAACGCTCCCGGTACGCCTGGGGCGGAACGCCCAGGTGGCGCAGGAACAGGTGCCGCAACGCCTGCTCCGAGCCCAGGCCCACCCGCGCGGCCACGGTCTTGAGCGGCAGCGCAGCCTCGGATTCGAGCAGCCGGCGAGCGGCTTCCAGCCGGGCGGATTCGATGAAGGCGGAGGGCGTGCGGCCGGTTTCCTGCACGAACACGCGCCGGAAATGGCGCTCGCTCATGGCGGCGCGGCCGGCCAGCACCTGCAGCGTGAGCGGTTCGGACAAATGCTCCAGGGCCCAGGCCTGCACGTCCTGCATGCCGCGGTGCGCGGTGGCCTGGCTGGCGAGCTGCACGCTGAACTGCGACTGCCCGCCCGGCCGCTTGAGGTACATGACCATGTCGCGCGCGACTTCCAGCGCGAGCGCATGGCCGTAGTCTTCCTCCACCAGCGCCAGGGCGAGGTCGATGCCGGCGGTGACGCCGGCGGAGGTCCACAGGTGGCCGTCGCGCACGTAGATCGCATCCGGGTCGACCGCCACGGCCGGGTGCAGGGCCTGCAGCCGCGCCGCGACGCCCCAGTGGGTGGCGGCGCGGCGGCCGTCGAGCAGGCCCGCGGCGGCGAGGAAGAAACTGCCGGAACACAGCGCCACCATGCGGCGCACGCGCGGGCCGGCGGCGCGCGCCCAGTCGACGATGGCGGGCGAGGCGGCCAGCGCGCCCTCGATGTCGCGGGCGCCCACGAGCAGCGCCGTATCGGGCAGCACGTTCCCGCCCGGCCCGGCCCATCCGTCGCCAAGCACCTCGGTGGCCTCCAGCGCCATCAGCGTATCGGAGCGCACCGTGCCGCGCGCCTGCGCCGCCACCGCGACGGCATAGCCCTCGGGCCGGCCGCGGCGCACCAGATGCACGTTCGCATAATGGAAGACCGACAGCGGGCCCACGGCTTCGAGGGCCTTGAAGCCGGGGTAGACGACGATGTGGAGGGACAGGGGCTGTGCAGGGTGCATGCAGGGACAACGGTACGCGGGAATCGGACAAACCGGGCCGGCGGCCGGCCATGGCGGCGGCGGGAATGCCCCCGGAGGCCGGCATTGCTCTATAAAGCGGGGACCGATCTTCCGTTCCCATCCGGACCGCCCTGGCGGCGGGGGCCGCGCGGCGGTGGCGGGCATTGTCCCCCATCGCCGCGCCGCCACCGTACCGGCCGCAACACCCTTTCACAGAGAAACACGCACCATGAAGACCCAAGCCGCCGTCGCCTGGCAATCCGGCCAGCCCCTGACCATCGAAACCGTGGACCTCGAAGGCCCGAAGTTCGGCGAAGTGCTGGTGGAGATCAAGGCCACGGGCATCTGCCACACCGATTACTACACCCTCTCGGGCGCCGACCCGGAAGGCATCTTCCCCGCCATCCTGGGCCATGAAGGCGCGGGCATCGTGGTCGATGTCGGTCCGGGCGTCACCTCGCTCAAGAAGGGCGACCACGTGATCCCGCTCTACACGCCCGAGTGCCGCCAGTGCAAGTTCTGCCTCTCGCGCAAGACCAACCTCTGCCAGCTGATCCGCGGCACGCAGGGCAAGGGCCTGATGCCCGACGCCACCAGCCGCTTCAGCATCGACGGCCGGCCGATCTTCCACTACATGGGCACCAGCACCTTCAGCAACTACACGGTGGCGCCGGAGATCTCGCTGGCGAAGATCCGCGAGGACGCACCCTTCGACAAGGTCTGCTACATCGGCTGCGGCGTGACCACCGGCATCGGCGCGGTGCTGTTCACGGCCAAGGTGGAGGCCGGAGCGAACGTGGTGGTGTTCGGCCTGGGCGGCATCGGCCTGAACGTGATCCAGGGCGCGAAGATGGTGGGCGCGGACAAGATCATCGGCGTGGACATCAACCCCGCCCGCCAGGAGATGGCGCGCCAGTTCGGCATGACCCACTTCATCAACCCGAACGAGGTGGAGAACGTGGTGGACGCCATCGTGCAATTGACCGACGGCGGCGCCGACTACTCCTTCGAGTGCATCGGCAACACCAAGGTGATGCGCCAGGCGCTGGAATGCACGCACAAGGGCTGGGGCCAGAGCATCATCATCGGCGTGGCCGAGGCCGGCGCCGAGATCAGCACCCGCCCGTTCCAGCTCGTCACGGGCCGGCAGTGGAAGGGTTCCGCGTTCGGCGGCGCGCGCGGCCGCACCGACGTGCCGAAGATCGTGGACTGGTACATGGAAGGCAAGATCGACATCGACAGCCTCATCACCCACACGATGCCACTCGCGGACATCAACAAGGGCTTCGACCTCATGAAGCGCGGCGAATCGATCCGCGGCGTGGTCGTTTACTGATACCACCTCCCCTCGCGCGCCGGGTTCCTGCGCCCCGCGCGCCGCATGAACCACTTCCATGACCCCATCCCCGACCTCCCACGGCGCCGCCGGCGCGCCCGGCCTGGAACTGCTCGGCGAGCACGCCTGCTTCGGCGGCTCGCAGCGGTTCTACCGCCACGACTCGATCGAAATCGGCCTGCCGATGAAGTTCGGCGTGTACCTTCCCCCGGCGGCCGTGGCCGACCCCGATCGCCCGGTGCCCACGCTGCTCTACCTCGCCGGCCTCACCTGCACCGAAGAGACCTTCCCGATCAAGGCGGGCGCCCAGCGCTACGCGGCGGAACACGGCATCGCGCTGGTGTCGCCCGACACCAGCCCGCGCGGCACCGCGGTGGAGTCGATCGAGGGCGCAAAGGACCACTGGGATTTCGGCATCGGCGCGGGCTTCTACCTCGACGCCACGCAGGAGCCCTGGAGCCGCCACTGGCGCATGGAGAGCTACCTCGTGCGCGAACTGGTGCCCCTGCTGGGCCGGGCCCTGCCGGTGGATACCGCGCGCCTCGGGATCATGGGCCACTCCATGGGCGGCCATGGCGCGCTGACGCTGGCACTGCGGCACCCGCGCCTGTTCCGCTCGCTGTCGGCCATCGCACCGATCTGCGCGGCATCGCAATGCGCCTGGGGCGACAAGGCATTCCGCCGCTACCTGGGCGAGGACCGCAAGGCCTGGCAGTCGCACGATGCCACCGTGCTGATGCAGCGGCAGGAGCGCATTCCCTACCCGGAGGGCATCCTGGTGGACCAGGGGACGGCGGACAACTTCCTCGCCGAGCAGCTGCACCCGCACGTGTTCGAAGCCGCCTGCGGCCTCGTGCGGCAGCCGCTCACGCTGCGCCGGCATGCGAGCTACGACCACGGCTACTACTTCATCCAGACGGTGATCGGCGACCACATCGCCCACCACGCGCGGCGCCTGCGCTGAGCGGGCCGCGCACGGCAAGCGGCCGCGCCGCCGGAGCGGACGGCCGGGCCGTCGCTGCGCTGCGATGCGACGATGAGGGGCATCTCCCCTGGCGCTGTCGCACGAGAACGGCTATGGTCGAGCCGACCGGCGACGGGGGGCGCCCCGCGGAACGCACGTTAATGCTGCCTTAAGCCGGTTTTTCCACACTGCCGGCCATGCTCCTGTCTTCCGCGTTTCCGCTCCGCCTTTCCCGGCACCACCCTGCCGGCACAGCGTCCCGGTCTTCTTCCGCCGCCGCTGGCATGCACCCCATGGCCGTGCTGCTGCTCGCCTGCCTGTGGATGGGCTCGGTGTGCAACATTCCCCTCTGGCGCGAGGTGCTGCAGCTGCCGGGCGCCCACACGCTGCGGGGCGGTGTGTTCGCGCTGGCCTTCCTGCTGGCCGTCTCGTTCGCCACGGCCGGCGTGCTGGCGCTCGTCAGCTGGGACCGGGCGCTCAAGCCGGTGATCGCGGTGGCGGTGCTGACGGCGGCGGCCGGCGCGTATTTCAGCAACACCTACGGCATCGTGATCGATCCCGGCATGCTCACCAACGTCATCCAGACCGACGTGCGCGAGGCGGCCGACCTGTTCACCTGGCAGATGCCGCTCGCGCTGCTCGCAATGGCGGGCCCGCCGCTCGTCTGGCTGCTGCGCGCACGCGTGCGGCCGCTGGGCTGGCGCCGCCGCGCGCTGCACCAGGGCGCGTTCGTGCTGGGTGCCTTCGCCATGGCGGCGGTGTGCATCTTCGCGGTGTTCCAGGATTTCTCGGCCACCATGCGCAACCACACGCGCATGCGCTACCTCATCAACCCGCTCAACAGCATCTACGCCGTCGGCAGCCTGGCCGCCAAGCCGCTGCGGCACGACCGCGGCCCCCTGCAGCCGCTGGGCCGCGACGCCCACCTGGGCGCGAGCTACCAGGGCCAGACGGCGCCGCCGCTGCTGGTCCTCGTGCTCGGCGAGACGGGCCGGAGCGGCAATTTCGGGCTGAACGGCTATGCGCGCGACACCACCCCGGAGCTGTCGGCGCGCAAGGACATCGCCAGCGCGACCGATGCCTGGTCCTGCGGCACCAGCACCGCCGCCTCGGTGCCCTGCATGTATTCGCATCTCGGGCGCCAGGCCTACGAGAAGCGGCCTGCCGACTACGAAGGCCTGATGGACGTGCTGCAGCATGCGGGCCTCGCCGTGCTGTGGGTGGACAACCAGTCCGGCTGCAAGGGCGTCTGCGACCGCGTTTCCAACGCGAGCACCTCGGCCCACCCCACCGATCCCCAATGGTGCGCCGATGGCCGGGAGTGCCTGGACGACGTGATGCTGCAGGGCCTGGACGACCGCATCGCGGCCCTGCCCGCGGACCAGCGGGCCCGCGGCGTGGTCGTGGTGCTGCACCAGATGGGCAGCCACGGGCCCGCCTACACCAAGCGCTCGCTGCCGTCGCAGAAGAAGTTCCAGCCGGAATGCCTGACCTCCGCGCTGCAGGAGTGCACGCGCGAGCAGGTGGTGAACGCCTACGACAACAGCATCGTCTCCACCGACCACTTCCTGAACAGCACCATCGGCTGGCTGGAGGCGCGCTCCGGCAGCGCCCAGACCGCCATGGTGTACCTGGCGGACCACGGCGAATCCCTCGGCGAAGGCGGCATCTACCTGCACGGCATGCCGTACGCCATCGCGCCCGACGTGCAGAAGCACGTGCCCTGGATCACCTGGCTGTCGCCGGCCATGCAGCAGCGCACGGGCATCGCCACCGCCTGCCTCCAGAAGGACCTGCGCAGCCGGCATCTCACGCACGACAACTATTTCCACTCCGTGCTGGGGCTGATGGACGTGCGCACCGGCGTCTACGAGGCCGCGCAGGACATGTACGCGGAGTGCCGGCAAACCGGCCGGGGCTGAGGGGGCGGCGCGGCCCGCCGCTCCGGAGGGTTGAGGGCAACGGTCCATGCGCGCCGGCCGCATATCGCAGCCCGAAGGTGTTGCGCGGAACCATCACACCGCGGGCCAATACGGGGTTATCGCCTCCTGCCGAGTTTCTTTCCACGGAAAACATCTGGTGACACGTCACGGCTGCGCGCGGTTGCGTCACTATCGTGATCCGCAGCGAGGTTGCTGCAGGCAGAACGACTCTTGCGGCGTTCTTCGAGGTCACTCCATGAAAAAACTCACCCTCCGTCAGAAGCTCTGGCTGCCCCTGGTCCTGGCATTGCTGGGGCTGCTCGGCCTCACCTTCGCGAACGCATGGCAGGCGCGCACGCTGCAGTACGAGGCACGGCAGACGGCCCTGTCCGACATCACGGACATGTCGCTGTCCATCCTGCGCGACTACGAGAAGCAGGCGCAGGCGGGCAAGATGGGCCAGGAAGAGGCCCAGCGCGCGGCCAGGGAGCGCGTGGCGGCCCAGCGCTACGGCAAGGACGGCTACGTCACGGTCATCGGCGCCGACTCGGTGATGGTCATGCACCCGATCAAGGCGGAGCTGAACGGCAAGAACATGCTGTCTTTCAAGGATGCCAAGGGCACGCCGCTCTACGTGAACATCGCTGCCGCCGGCAGTTCCGCGCAAGGGCGCGGCTTCCTCGAATACTGGTGGCCGCGCCCCGGCAGCGACGCGCCCAGCCCCAAGATCGGCTACGCCGTGCGCTTCAAGCCCTGGAACTGGGACCTCGTCGCCGGCGACTACGTGGACGACATCGAGCAGACCTTCCGCAACACGCTCTACCGGGCCATCGGCCTGCTCGCGCTGCTGGGCCTGGCGCTGTCGGTGTTCGCGGGCTTCGTGGTGCGCGACATCGAGCGCTCCGTGGGTGGCGAGCCCGGGGCCGCCGCGCAGGCCGCGCTGCGCATGGCCGAGGGAGACCTGCAGGCACGGATCGCGCTGCGCCCCGGCGACGACCGCAGCCTGATGCACGCGATCGGCTTCATGCGCGACCGCCTCGGCGCGATCCTGCAGCGCATCCAGCAGGCCACCGGCACCATCGACCACGCAGCGGCGGAGATCTCGCAGGGCAACGCCGACCTGTCGCGCCGCACGGAGCAGCAGGCCTCCTCGCTGCAGCAGACCGCCTCCAGCATGGAAGAGCTCACCGCCACCGTGCGCCAGAACGCCGACAACGCACGCCAGGCGGCCCAGTACGTGTCCGCCACCGCGCAGACGGCGGCCCAGGGCGGCGAGGCGGTGCAACAGGTGGTGCAGAGCATGCGCGCCATCAATGCCAGCTCGCGCAAGATCGGCGACATCATCGGCGTGATCGACGGCATCGCCTTCCAGACCAACATCCTGGCGCTGAACGCGGCCGTGGAGGCGGCGCGGGCCGGCGAACAGGGCCGCGGCTTCGCGGTCGTCGCCGGCGAGGTGCGCAGCCTGGCGCAGCGCAGCGCCGAGGCGGCCAAGGAGATCAAGTCGCTCATCAGCGAATCGGTCAACGAGGTGCAGAGCGGGTCGGAACTCGTCGAGCAGGCGGGCCGCACCATGGGCGAGGTGGTGGAGTCGGTGCACCGCATCTCGGGCCTCATGGAGGGCATCGCCGCGGCCAATGCCCAGCAGACCGCGGGCATCGAGGAAGTGAACCGCGCCGTCACGCAGATGGACGAGATGACCCAGCAGAACGCCGCGATGGTGGAGGAGGCGAGCGCCGCGACCTCCGCGATGGCATCGCAGGTGTCGGTGCTGCGCGAGGCGCTGGCGGTGTTCCGGCTGCAGGACGGGCAAGGCGTGGATGCACGGTCCCCATCCCCGCAGGGCGGGCTGCGGCGCCTCCCGGCCTGACCGCCGGCGCCGGAATCGCGGCGGTGCGCGGGGCGTCAGAACAGGCTCCCCTGCCCCCTCGCCAGTCCCGGCCGGTACTGCGCCATGTCCAGCTCGATGCGCTCGCGGTTCAGCCCGAGCCGCCGGCACGCCGCCATGAACCGCTGGCGCAGCAGGTCGGCCCAGAGGCCCGATCCCTTCATGCGCGAGCCGAAGCGGCTGTCGTAGCTGCGGCCGGCGGCGCGGGCCTCGGTGCCGAGGCCGTGCAGGTCCTGGATGCGCGCCATGACGCGCTCGGCGCGCTGGGGATAGTGCAGTCCCAGCCATTCGCGCATCAGGCCGTCCAGCTCCCACGGCAGGCGGATGGCGGTGTAGAAGGCCGAGGTGGCGCCGGCGTCGCGCGCGGCCTCCAGCACCTGTTCCATGTCTTCGGTGATGAACGGGATCTGCGGCGCCACGCTCACACCCACGGGGATGCCCGCCTCCACCAGCGTGCGGATGGTGCGCAGGCGGCGGTGCGGGGCGGCGGCGCGCGGCTCGAGCCGCCGGGCCAGCGCCGGATCGAGCGTGGTGATGGTGACGTAGACAGCGGCCAGGCGGTCGCGCGCGAGGGGGGCGAGCAGATCGATGTCGCGCTCCACGCCGCTCGACTTGGTGATGAGCGAGAGCGGGTGCCGCACGTCGCGCAGCACCTCGATCACCGCGCGCGTGAGGCCGAGTTCGCGTTCCACGGGCTGGTAGCAGTCGGTGGCGGAACCGACGTTGAGCAGGTGCGGCACGTGGCCCGGGCGCGCGAGTTCATCGCGCAGCACGCTGGCGATGTTGTGCTTGGCGATGATGCGCGTCTCGAAGTCCAGCCCCGGCGACAGGTTGAGGTAGCTGTGCGTGGGCCGCGCATAGCAGTAGACGCAGCCATGCTCGCAGCCGCGGTAGGGATTGACCGAGTGGTCGAAGAAGATGTCGGGCGAATCGTTGGCGCAGATCGCGCTGCGCGCCGTCTCCAGGATGACCTGGGTGGCGGGCGGCGCGGGCGTGCCGCCATCGCCGTCGCCATCGCCGCCTCCGTGCGCCGAGGAGCCGCCCCAGCCGTCGTCGAACGCGCCACGCACGTCGCGCATGAAACGGTGCGGCGTGCGCGTTGCCGTGCCGCGGCCCTTGATGGCCTGCAACGGAACCAGGATTTCTTCGTTCACAGGTCAACTCCATCGCTTGTGACTGTATGAATATACAGCCTTCGGATACACTGTGTGCAGCAGGAGATTTCACTCCGTGGCACAGTGTGCAGATGGCCCGCGCCGCATGGCGCCGGGCCGTCGCCTGCCCCCGTTTTGCCGGCCCTGCCCACCCCTTTCCAGAACACCGCCCATGCCTGCGCCCTCTTCCGTCACCGCTGCAGAAACACTGCCGCCCGCGCTTGCGCCGCAGGCCGTGGCGGTCGCGGCCGTGGCGCCGGTCGGTGCCGCGTCCGGCGAACCCGGTGCCGCTGCCGAGGCATCGGCAGGTGCGGCCGTGGTCGCCGCCACGGGCTGGTGCGCCGCCACGCGCCGATGGGGGCGCGGCGACTGGACGCCCGAATGGTTCTGCGCCTTCCTCGCCGGCAACCAGCGCGAGCAGAGCCGGTTCCGCAAGGAACTGGCCACCATGCGCGGCTCCGTGGTGTGGCTGCTGCGCCAGCGCCGCCAGGGCCGCTGGAGCGCCGAGGAGCGCGAGCGCCTGCGCGGCGTGATGCGCTCGGCGTCGTCGGTCAGCCCCTACCTTTTGGTATGGGCGGTGCCGGGGTCGCTGCTGTTGCTGCCGTTCATGGCCTGGTTCATCGACCGCCGGCGCACCGCTCGCGAGCGCGCGGCCGTGACGGCGGCGGGGGCGGCGGTGCTTCCGGTGGAGGGCGCTGCCGTGGCGCTCGTCGCGGACTCTTCCCTGCCGCTGGCCGAACCGGCCGACGGACCCCTGGGCTCGCCGCTGCGCTGACTTCCGCCGCACGCCGGGCCGCCCGGAGCCGTGCCCGTCACCATCTCCCCCGCCGGACAGGGCCCTGCATGGGCGCGGCGTGCGTCAGGGCGTAGGAATGTCCCCGGGCACCTCGCGCTGCGCAGGCCCGTCGTAGCGCCAGATGTATTCGCGCGGAATCGGCCCCTTGTTGCGGCCGCCCTGCTGCATCTGTTCCCAGGCATGGGCCAGGATGCCGACCGAGCGCGAGAGGCAGAACAGCCCGCGCGCCAGCGGCGGCGGGAATCCCAGTTCGGCATAGATGACGGCCGTCGCGCCGTCGATGTTCATCGGAATGCGCCGCCCGCCCTTGCGTTCGGCCAGCCCGCTTTCCACGGCCCGCGCGATGCGTGCGAAGCGGCCGCCGACATGGCCCTGCGCCGCGGCCGCATCGACCAGCGCCAGCAGGCGCGGAGCCCGGGGATCGACGGGATGGAAGCGGTGCCCGAAGCCCGGGACGAACTTGCCGTGGCGCGCGATGGCTGCGTCGAGGCCGGCCTGCACCGCCGTGGCGGCGTCGGCGCCCGCATCCTCGCGGGCCGCGATGTCCAGGTACATCTCCACGGCCTGCTCGCCCGCCCCGCCATGCACGTCGCCGAGCACGTTCAGCGCGGAGGCCATGGCGTTGTTGAGCCCCACGCCGCAGGTGGCGGCCATGCGGGCGATGCCGATGCTCGGCGCCTGCGGGCCGTGGTCCACCGCCGAGACGAGCGCCGCCTCCAGCAGCCGCGCCTGGCCCTCGCCCGGCAGCTCGCCGCGCGTCATGAGCCACGCCATCTGGGCGAAGCCCACGCGCCCGATCAGCTGCTCGATCGGGTAGCCGTGGTAGCGGATCTCGCCGGGTGCCATGTCGATGATGGAAGTGCGCCACCAGTCGCGCACGCCCTCGCGGACTTCTTCTGCGGTCTTCGTCGTCATACGGCCTGCTCCTGCTGGAGGGATTCGATGTCCTGGGCGCTGAAGCCCAGTTCGGCGAGGATCGCCGCGGTGTGCTGCCCGAGTTCGGGCGGGGGCGACGCCACCGAAGGCGCCTCGCCGTTGAGCTTGAAGCCGGTGCGCACCAGCCGCACGTCGCGGCCCACGCCGGGCACCTGCGGATAGGTGGCCACCATGCCACGCTCCGCGATCTGCGGAATGTCCAGCGCCTGCGGCACCGTGTAGACGGGGCCGGACGGCACGCCCGCCGCATTCAGGGCGCGCCACCAGTCCTCGGTGCCGCGCTCGCGCAGCGCCGCCTCCAGCAGCGCCGAGAGTTCGGCGCGGTGGGCCAGGCGGGCGAAGCGGTCGGCGAAGCGCAGGTCCGCGATCCATTCCGGATGGCCCGCCACGTGGCAGACCGCCTCGAACTGCTCCTGCTTGTTCGCCGCGATGTTGATCAGGCCGTCGCCCGTGCGGAACGTGCCCGACGGGCTGGCGGTGACGTTGTCGTTGCCCATCGCCGCCGGTTCGCGCCCGGCCACGAGGTAGTTCGAGACGGCCCAGCCCATGGTGGCCATGGTGGCTTCGAGCATCGACACGTCGATGAAGACGCCGTCGGTACGGCGCGTGTCGGCCAGGGCGGCGGCCACCGCGAACGCGGCCGTCATGCCGCCCACGGTATCCGCGATGGGGTATCCCACGCGCAGGGGCGCGGAGCCCGCATCGCCGGTGACGCTCATCACGCCGGACATGCCCTGGATGATCTGGTCGTAGGCGGGCAGATCCCGCAACGGGCCCGACTGCCCGAACCCCGAGATCGCGCAGTAGACGAGGCGCGGGTTCTCCGCCAGCAAGGCCTCGTAGCCGAGCCCGAGGCGGTCCATCACGCCGGGCCGGAAGTTCTCGACCAGCACGTCGGCGGTCCGCACCAGCCGGCGGAACACCTCCTTGGCGCGCGCGTTCTTGAGGTTCAGCGTCAGGGAGCGCTTGCCGGGGTTCTGCGCGAGGAACGACACGCCCATGTTGCGCCGGTTCAGTTCCACGTCGGCGCCGAGCTGCCGCGCGAGATCGCCCGTGAGCCGGGCCTCGACCTTGATCACGTCCGCCCCCATGTGCGCCAGCTGGTGGCAGCAGAACGGCCCGGCGAGCACGTTGGTGAGGTCGAGGACGCGTATGCCTTTGAGCGGTTGGAGGGCCATGCCTGTGCTTCCGTTCGTCACCGCGCGTCAGTCCAGCGTCGCGCCGGATTCGCGCACCGCGACGCCCCAGCGCTCCTGCTCGCTCTTCATGAAGCGGCCCAGGTCCCCGGGCGTGCCGCCGCGGGGCACGCTGCCTTCGTCGTGGAGCCGGCCGATCACCTCGGGGCGCGTCAGCGCGGCGTTCATGAGCTGGTTGATGCGGGCGATCGCCGCGGGTGGCGTGCCGGCGGGCGCCACGACGGCCTTCCAGTCTTCCGCGACGAAGCCCGGGTAGCCGGACTCCGCCACCGTGGGTACGTCGGGCAGCAGATCGAGGCGCTTCGCCGACGTGACGGCCAGGGCCCGCAGCTTGCCGGCCTTCACGAGCGACAACACGGTGGGCGGGGTGGCGAAGTAGAAATCGGTCACGCCGCCCAGCAGGTCGGTGGTCGCCGGGCCGGCTCCCTTGTAGGGCACGTGCATCATCCGCACGCCCGCGCGCTTGGCGAACATTTCTCCGCTGATGTGGCCGACGGTGCCCGTGCCGGCGGAGGCCATCGTCAGTTGCCGCTCCTTCGACTGGGCGGCGAGATCGGCGATGGTCTTGAACGGCGATTCGGCGCGCACCACCAGCAGCACGGGCTGCGAGGCCAGCAGGACGACCGGCGCGAAATCGCGGGACGCGTCGAACGGCATCTTCGTGTAGAGGGTCGGATTGATGGCGAGGTTCGCCGTCTGCCCGGTGCCGAGGGTGTAGCCGTCCTTGCGGGCCTTGGCCACGGCATCCAGCCCGATGTTGCCGCCGGCGCCCGGTTTGTTCTCGACGACGAAGGTGATCTTCTCCTTCGCCGCGACTTCGTTCGCGATGAGGCGCGAGAGCACGTCCGTGCCGCCCGCTGGCGGGAACGGAACCACGAGCTTGACCGGTTGATCGGGATAAGCCCCCTGGGCGATCGCGCTGCCCGCGATGCACAGCCCTGCGAACACGAGGGCGCCGCGCGCCCATGCCCTGCGAATCGTCTGCATGTGGTTGTCTCCTTGGTAGTTCTATTAGATAGAACATGAATTCATCTGATAGAACTTTAAGGCGCATACCGCAGCGATCCTCAGAGGGTTTTCCCGCGCACGAAAGTGGTCTGCGCTGCCGTCCGCCGGCGGGACTCGCCCCGTGGCATGCCACACTCGGCGGTCCCCCAGACCCTTCAATCCCCGCGCCGACCCTGCCCGCATGACTGACCCGGTTGACTCCCCTTCCCCGGCTGCGCCGGACTCCAGCGGCGTGGCCGTGCTCGACCGCGCGTTCGCGCTGCTCGCCGCTTTCGGCCCCGGCGACGACCGCCTGACGCTGACCGAGCTGTCCCGCCGCACGGGGCTGTACAAGAGCACGGTGCTGCGGCTCCTGGGGGCGCTGGAGCATGGCGGCTTCATCCGCCGGCTCGCGGACGGCCAGTACGCCGTGGGCCCCCAGCCGCTGCGGCTGGCCGCGATCTACCAGCGCTCGTTCCACGTCGGCCACGTGATCGAGCCGCTGCTGAAGGGACTGAGCCAGGCCACGGGGGAAACGGCGTCGTTCTATGTGCGCCATGGGGAGTCGCGCATCGCGGTGTTCCGCACCGAGCCCGCCCGCTCCGTGCGGGCCGCCGTGGCGATCGGCCAGGCGTACCCGGTCGCGCAGGGCGCATCGGGCAAGGTGCTGCAGGCCTTCACGCCGGCCACGGGAGAGCGGGTGCGGGCCGGGGCGCGGCTCTGGCAGGTGTCGTATGGCGAGCGCGACCCGGACACGGCGTCGGTGGCGGCGCCGGTGTTCTCGGTCACCGGTGAATTGCAGGGCGCGATCGCCCTGTCGGGCCCGCGGCAGCGGCTGTCGCCGCCCCAGGCCATGCTGGCCGCCTGCCGCGACGTGCTCCGGTCCTCCGCCGAGGCCACCCGCAGCCTCGGCGGCGATGCGGGGCCGTACGAAGCGGAGATCGAGGCGCTGGAACCCGGGCTGTTCGCCGACGTCCCCGCCTGAGCGCGGCGGGCACGCCGGACGCCGCCCGCGGCACCGCTGGCGCTGGCGCTACCCCAGCCGGCCGGCAGCGAACACCACGACCACGCCCGCGCCCACCACGCCCGCCTGCCAGCGCAGCGCGAGCGCCCAGGACGGCACGCGGCGCTCGACCCGCTCGTAGAGCAGCCTTCCGGCCGCGAGCGACAGGGCCATGGCAGCGGCCATGCCCAGCGCATTCATGGCGGGCGAGGCGGGCCAGAGACTGGAAACCACGGCATTCACCAGCAGGCAGACGGGGAAATGCACGAGGAACACAGAGTACGACATGCGCCCCAGGCGTGCCGGCCAGCCCCGCCAGGCGCTCCGGCGGGACGGTGGCCGCCGTTCCGGGGCGCCATCGCCGCCGCGGCCTGCCGGGGCCCCCCCATGGCGCGCCTGCCAGCACAGCACCGCCACGAGCCAGAGCGCCGAGCCCCAGGCGACGGCGATGCGCGTGCGGAATTCCAGCGCCAGCGCCACGGCGCCCCAGAGGCCGATGAGCAGCGTCCATGCCGCCGCGCCGGCACTGCCGCGCGGGGCGTCCACGGCCCAGCGCGCCATCATGCCGAGCCCGTAGGCGCCGAAGAAGTACACCGCCCAGGCATCGAGCCCGGGGTGGCGGTTGAACACCCAGAGCGACAGTGCGGCCGCGGCGGCCACCGCGGCGCGGGCGAGCGCCTGCTCTCCCGCCCACGCGGGCAGGAACGGTGTGCGGGCGCCGCGCCGGGCGGCCGCCAGCAGCAGCGCCGACAGCGCGAACAACTGGAAATCGATGGCCACGTACCAGACGCCCGCCGACAGCGCCTCTTCGCCCACGACGTCCTGCAGCATCAGCGCGTTGGCCAGCAGCTGCGGCAGGCTGGGATCGCCGGGCACGGAAGGATGGTCCAGCCAGGGCCGCACGGCCGCCGCCGCCAGCACGGCCAGCACCAGGGCCACGGCATAGGGAACCGCCAGCCGCACGAAGCGGCGGCCGATGTCCGGCACCGCGGCGCGGCTTGGCGCACCGTCCGCCGCGCAGAACCGTGCCGCCGCGAGGTAGCCCCCGAGCACCAGGAAGACCTGCACGGCCATGCGCCCGTATTCGTACAGCCAGGCGATGAGCGCGGGCATCAGCGGCTGGGCCACGTCGGACATCGGTCCGTAGAACGCCAGATGGTGCGCCACGATCGTGGCACAGGCGATGCCCTTGACCGAGTCGATCAGGGTGCTGCGGGACGGCGAGGAAGGCATGCGGAAAGGCGTGCGCGGGCCGTGCGCCCGTGCGGGCGGCGCGGCTGGCGGATCTTGGTGTGGTTTTACCCGTGGAGGGCGCGCATTGTGCCCCAGGAACACCATCCGCAGGCGCAGCCCCCGGCCGCTCCTGCGGAAAGCGCGTTCAGGCGTTCAGCCCGTCACAGCGCCAGGCGTGCGCGCGCCGCCGCGTACTCGCTGCGCAGGCGGCCGACCAGCTCCGCCGCGCCCGTCACCTCGGTGATCGCGCCGATGCCCTGGCCGCAGCCCCAGATGTCCTTCCAGGCCTTCTTCGCGTCGCCGCCGAAGTTCATCTTGCTGGGGTCCGATTCGGGCAGGTGGTCCGGGTCGAGCCCGGCGGCACGGATCGAGGGCGCCAGGTAGTTGCCGTGCACGCCCGTGAACAGGTTGCTGTAGACGATGTCGTCGGAGTTGCCGTCCACGATGGCCTGCTTGTAGGCCTCCTGCGCGCGCGCCTCGTGCGTGGCGATGAAGGCCGAGCCGATGTAGGCGAAATCGGCACCCATGGCCTGCGCGGCCAGGATGGCGCCGCCGGAAGCGATCGAGCCCGAGAGCGCCAGCGGGCCTTCGAACCACTGGCGGATCTCCTGGATGAGCGCGAACGGGCTCTTGACGCCCGCATGGCCGCCCGCGCCCGCCGCCACCGCGATCAGGCCGTCGGCGCCCTTCTCGATGGCCTTGTGGGCGAACTTGTTGTTGATGATGTCGTGCATCACCACGCCGCCCCAGCCGTGCACCGCCTGGTTCACGTCCTCGCGCGCGCCCAGGCTGGTGATGACGATCGGCACCTTGTACTTGGCGCAGACCTCCATGTCGTGCTCCAGCCGGTCATTGCTCTTGTGCACGATCTGGTTGATGGCGAACGGCGCGGCGGGCGACTCGGGGTGCGCGCGGTCCCAGGCCGCGAGCGTCTCGGTGATCTCCGCCAGCCATTCGTCCAGCAGCTCGGCGGGACGCGCATTGAGCGCCGGCATGGAGCCGACGATGCCGGCCTGGCACTGCGCGATCACCAGCTTGGGGTTGCTGATGATGAAGAGCGGCGAGCCGATGACGGGCAGCGAGAGTTTCTGGAACACGGGCGGCAGGGTGCGCATGGAAAAGGTCTCCGGATGTCGTTCTGGGAATGTCGGTCGATGGCGGCGGATGCGGGGGCGAAGGCGGAGCCGCTTCAGAAGGCGTCCAGCGCGAGCGCCGTCACGCTGGACGCGCCGTCGACGACGGCGTCCCGCTGCGCCTTCGTGCGCACCAGGATGTGTTCGGCATAGAAGCGCGCCGTGGCCGCCTTGGCCTGCAGGAAGGCCGCGTCGCCCTGCCCGTCCGCGAGCAGCGCCCGCGCCTTGAGCAGCGCGCGGCCCATCTGCCAGCCCGCGACCAGGTTGCCGGCCAGCATCAGGTAGGGCACGCTGCCCGCGAAGGCGGCGTTGGGGTCGGCCTTGGTGTTCGCCGAGATGAAGCGCGCCACTTCCTCGAACGCGTCGCAGGCTTCGCCCAACCGCTTCGCCACGGCCTCGGTCTCGGGCGTGCCGGCGGCGCGCAATTCGTCGGCCGTCGCGCGGACCTGCGCCGCGATGCCGAGCGCCGTGGCCGCACCGTCGCGCGCCGTCTTGCGGCCCACCAGATCGTTGGCCTGGATCGCCGTCGTGCCTTCGTAGATCGGCAGGATGCGCGCGTCGCGGTAGTGCTGCGCCGCGCCCGTCTCCTCGATGAAGCCCATGCCGCCGTGCACCTGCACGCCGAGGCTGGTCACTTCCAGGCTCATCTCGGTGCTGTAGCCCTTCACGAGCGGCACCATGAATTCGTAGAACGCCTGGTTCTGCTTGCGCACTTCCGAGTCGGTATGGTGGTGCGCGGCGTCGTAGGCGGCGGCGGCCACGCTGGCCATGGCGCGGCAGCCCTCGGTGAGCGCGCGCATGGTCATGAGCATGCGGCGCACGTCGGGGTGGTGGATGATGGGTGCGCTGCCGGGCAGGCTGCCGTCCACCGGGCGGCTCTGCACGCGGTCGCGCGCGTACTGCACGGCCTGCTGGTAGGCGCGCTCGGCCACCGCGATGCCCTGAAGGCCGACGGCGTAGCGCGCCGCGTTCATCATGATGAACATGTATTCCAGGCCGCGGTTCTCCTCGCCGACCAGGTAGCCCACCGCACCGCCGGCATCACCGAACTGCAGCACCGCCGTGGGCGAGGCCTTGATGCCGAGCTTGTGCTCGATCGAGACGCAGTGCACGTCGTTGCGCGCGCCCAGCGAGCCGTCGGCGTTCACCAGGAACTTCGGCACCACGAACAGGCTGATGCCCTTCACGCCCTCCGGCGCGCCGGCCACGCGGGCCAGCACCAGGTGCACGATGTTCTCGGCCATGTCGTGCTCACCGTAGGTGATGTAGATCTTCGTGCCGGAGACCTTGTAGGTGCCGTCCCCCTGCGGCTCGGCGCGCGTGCGCACCAGGGCCAGGTCCGATCCGGCCTGCGGCTCGGTGAGGTTCATCGTGCCGGTCCACTGCCCCGACACGAGCTTTTCCAGGTAGGTGGCCTTGAGCTCGTCGCTGCCCGCGGTGAGCAGGGCCTCGATCGCGCCGTCGGTGAGCAGCGGGCACAGCGCGAAGCTCATGTTGGCGCTGTTGAGCATTTCCGCGCAGGCCGCGCCGATGGTCTTGGGCAGGCCCTGGCCGCCGCTCTCGACGGGATGCTGCAGGCCCTGCCAGCCGCCCTCGGCGAACTGGCGGAACGCTTCCTTGAAGCCCGGCGTGGTGGTGACGTGGCCGTCCTTCCACGACGACGGATGGCGGTCGCCCGCCACGTTGAGCGGTGCCACCACGCCTTCGTTGAAGCGCGCGCATTCCTCCAGCACCGCCTGCGCCGTGTCCAGGCCGGCCTCCTCGAAGCCCGGCAGCGCGGCGACCTGGGCGATGCCTGCGAGATGCTCTATGGCGAACAGCATGTCCTTGACGGGGGCGGTGTAGCTCATGGGAATGTCTCCAGAAATTTCAAAAATGCGCTGGCCAGGCGCTTTCCAGGCGAAAAAAAAGGCATCGCATGCGATGCCCTGGCAGCGCGGACCACCGTGTGCGGCCCGGGCCATCGGCGCAGCGCCTCCCATCCGGTGGCCGCGGAGCAGGCCATGCCAGCAGACGCCGTGGAACCGGCTTTGCCGGGCCACCGGCGGCGTCCCCCTTCCCGCGAAGCGAGAGAAGGGGGAAGGCGCGCAGCGCCTCAGGGGGTAGTCACCTCATCAGAGGGCCTTGACCAGTTCCGGCACGGCGGTGAACAGATCCGCCTCCAGCCCGTAGTCGGCCACGCTGAAGATCGGCGCCTCGGCATCCTTGTTGATCGCCACGATCACCTTCGAATCCTTCATT
>NZ_JAUZUQ010000032.1:0-38058 GCF_031844105.1 Acidovorax sp. PRC11
CAACCACGACACGATTGCTCGATCAAGAACCCAAGCGATCAACCAACCAATCCAATCAATCAATCAATCAATCACTCATCAACTCCCCGATCGGCCTCAGATCCTCCACCCGATCGCACACCGCCTTCACCACCATCATCACCGGGATCCCCAGCAGCACCCCCCACAGCCCCCACAGCCACCCCCAGGCCAGCACGCTCACGAACACCGCCACCGGGCTCATGCGGCTGGTGCGGCTCGTGAGCCAGGGCGTGAGCAGGTTGCCCACCAGGGTATGGATGAGCAGCGACGCGCCGCCCACGGCCAGGGCCATGTCCACGATGCCGAACTGCAGGAACGCGACGAGGGCCGATGCGCCCGTGACGATGATCGAGCCGACGTACGGAGCGAGGTTGAGCACGCCCGCCACCACGCCCCAGACGATGGCGTTCTCCAGGCCGAGGAGGGCATACGCCACGCCGGTGCCGATGCCGACCAGCACGCTCGTGGCCACCTGCACGAGCAGGTAGCGCTGGATCTGGCCCGAGATGTCGTCGAGCACTTCCATCGTGATCTTGCGGCGCTCCAGGCTGGCGCCGGCGATGCGCACGAGCTTGCGCCGGAACAGGTTGCCCGAGGCGAGCGAGAAGAAGGTGAGGAACACCACCACCGTGAGCTGGCCCGCGGCCGACACCAGGCCCATCGTGCCGGTCCAGACGTAGTCGCGGATGTTGAAGGGTGCGCGTTCGACCACCACGCGCTGCACGCCGCGGCGGGTCTGGGGCGGGATGCTTTCGGTGGCGGCCTGTTCGATCTGGCTGGCGGCCTTCTGCATGGTGTCGAGCGGGCTGGGGCCGTTCATGTTGAGCCGCATGGCGTCTCGCACCTTGCGCGCCGCCACGGGCAGGGAATCGACGAGCTCGGCCGCGCCATCGGAGAGCGACCAGGCCGTGCCGCCGAGACCGCCGACGATACCCAGCAGCAGCACGCCGGCACCGAGCCAGCGCGGGACGTACCAGCGCCGCAGCGCGGTGACGATCGGCTGCAGCGCGATGGTGAGCAGCAGGCTCAGCATCAGCGGGATGAAGACGGCGGCGGCCCAGTGCAGCAGGGCCACGGCGGCGAAAAGCGCCAGGAGGGCGAGCGAGAGGTTGCGCACGTCCACCGGCATGTGCAGCACCAGCGGCGAGGGCAGAGCGAAGGGCGAAGAAGGCGACGGCGAAGACGAAAACGCCCCCGCGGGCGGAGGCGGGGGCTCGGCGGGACCGGGCGCCGGGGTGGGCGGGTCGCCCGCCGGGGGAGAGGCCGGGGGAGGGTCTGCGGCGGGCGGCGGGTCGGCCGGCGGATCGCCCGCGGGCGGTGGTGGCGGGTCGGCGTCCCGCGGCGCGGCGGGATCGTTGGGCGTGGCCAGGACGGGAGCGGAGGGCTGCATGCGCGGATTGTGGCGCGGCAAGACCCCCTCTGCACGTAGGCGGGCGCCCGGCCGTGGCATCGGTGCCGATGGAAGTCTGCGGAGATTCCGAATTTTCCGAGGCAAGGCAAGGCAAGACAAGGAAACGCCAGGGCCGGGGGCGGGCGGTGCAGGCTGCGGAACGGAGTAGCCGGGAAAAGCGCCGCTGTTCGGCCCATGCGCCCGGCGCGCGGCGGCTAGCATGGGCACATGCATTCCGAGGAAAGGCGCGCGCGCATGACCCCCGTTGCGGAACTCCCGCTGCTCTCCGCCCCCCGCGGGCTCCGGCCTTCGCTGGCGCTGCTGCTGTGCGCCGCGGGGCTGGCCGGCTGCGCCGCTCCGCCCGACCTGCCCCATCCGCAGGCGCATGCACCGTCCACCCAGAAGACGGCCCGCGCCGTCCACCACTGGGACGTGCTCGCCGCCGACGTCGCGGCGCGCACGGCCGCCAAGCTGCGCGAATGGCCGGCGGGCGCGCACCCCATCTACGTCACTCCGGTCGATGAACCGGGCGGGGTACCCGGTTTCGGGGCGGGTTTCCGTTCCCTGCTGATCACCCACCTCGTGGAACGCGGGCTGACGATTTCCACCCAGCCGACGGACGTGCGGCTCAGCGTGGGCGTGCAGCTCGTGCAGCACGTGGCGCCTCCCGGCGACGGCGCGCGGCCGGTGCTGCTGGGCGAGGGCGTGCGCGTGGCGCGCGACGCGTCGATGGAGAACGGCGACTACCTGCTCGCATGGGCACCTCCGGGGCCCGCGCCGGTGGCCGTGGCAGTGGCCGGAGCCGGAGGCGTCACCGGAACCGTCCCCGCGACGGCGTCCTCGGGACCCGTGGCGAGCGTGGTCGTCGGCGCTCCGGACGCGGCGCGGCCCGTCGCCGTCCAGCGGCTGGCGCCCGGACCCGCCCGCACCGAGGTCCTGGTCACCACCTCGCTGGAGAGCGAGGGCCGCTACCTGGCCCGCACGGGCGACGTGTATTCGATCGACCAGGCCGATGCCGTGCTGTACCTCCCGGCACTGCCCGCGCCGCCGCCGGCCATGGGCCCCCCGCCCGCGCCGGTGAAGACCTGGCAGGTGGTGCCATGACGCGGCCGATCCCTTCCGTGACCGAGACCGAAACCGCGACCGAGACCGTGGGCATCGTGGGGTCCGTGCCGGCGCGCGCGTCCGCCGCGGCTTCCTCGTCCGCATCAGGGCCGACATCGCGCCGCGCATGGCTGCGCACGGGCCTGGCCGCCGGTGCCGCGGCCCTGCTGCTGCCGGGCTGCGCCCGCTACTACTACGGTGCCGCCGCCACGCCGAATGGCGGCAGCCCGGGCGCGCTCGGTGCGCTGGGCCTGGGCCCCACCGCGGCCGAAGCGCTGCTGGAGGCCAACTACGCCGCGGCCGACGCATTGCTGCTGCAGGTGCCGCAGCTCGATCCGCGCCTGCCGGTGCTGGTGGGCACGCTGGTGCACATCGACCGGCTGGGCGAATCGTCGCGGCTCGGCCGGCTGTGCTCCGAGCAGATCGCCGGCCGCATGGTGCAGCGCGGCGTGCGCGTGACCGAACTCAAGATGCGCGAGAGCCTGGCGATGGTGCCCGGCCAGGGCGAACTGCTGCTGTCGCGCGAAGTGCGCGAGGTGAGCCGTGCGCAGTCGGCGCAGGCGGTGGTGGTGGGCACCTACGCCGCCACGGCCCAGTCGGTGTTCGTCGGCCTGAAGCTCGTGAGCCCGGCCGGCAACACCGTGCTGGCAGCGCACGACTACGTGCTGCCGGTGGACGACAACGTGCGCATCCTGCTCTCCATGCGCTGAGGGCGCCTCCAGCGCGCTTGGCCGGGGGGGCAGGCAAAAAAAATCCCGGCACGGGGCCGGGAGAGAGGTTACTCGCGTCGAAAAAAGGATCAGTGCAGCATCAGCGCGCCGGCCGACTTGCTCTTGCCGGCACGGGCCGGAGGATTGCAGAGGCCGCAGGTGTAGGCGCGGGCGTTCTCGTACATCTCGGTCACGAACTGGCCGCCGCACTGCGAGCACTTGGTGCGCGTGAGCATGCCGGCGTCCACGAACTTCACGAGGCGCCAGGCGCGGGTGAAGGACAGCAGGGGCTCGATCTCGGCCGTGGCGACCTGCTCGTTGTAGAGGCGGTAGGCCTTGGTCAGCAGCTCGACCGAATCCAGGCTCACGCCCTTGGAGAGGTATTCGTAGATGTTCAGGAACAGCGAGCTGTGGATGTTCTCCTGCCAGGTGAGGAACCAGTCGGTGGAGAACGGCAGCTGGCCCTTGGACGGCGACTTGCCCGCGATTTCCTTGTAGAGCCGGATCAGGCGCTCATACGACAGCGACGTCTCCGACTCCAGCACCTGCATGCGGGCGCCCATCTGGATGAGCATGGCGGCGCGCTCGATCTGCTTGGATTCGTTCAGGACGCTCTTCACGGGGGCGGCGGCTGCGGTCATGGCGGGCTTTCGAAGGACGGGACGGGCGGGAGGGGCGAAGGAAGCGGGGCGTGCCGCTCAGAGCACTTCCGACACGCGGCTGGCCATGAGGATGTTGGCGTGCAGCGTGTTGGTGGCTTCGTTGCCGACCTTCTTGGGCGTGTTGTGGTTCGTGAGCAGGCTCCAGACGAGGTTGTCGTCCACGCGGAAGCTGCACAGCAGGGTATTGCGGGAGGCCAGCTTGAGCACCTGCGCGGCCGAGAGGGAGGCCAGGATGTCGGCGGCGTCTTCGTTGATGCCCAGGCGGAACACGGCTTCGGCCTTGTCCTGGCGGATCAGCGTCTGGGCCAGCATCAGGTACGTGAGGTTGGCTTCGCGGATTTCAGCGAGAAGTTGTTCCGAGGTCATGTTCAATCCTTTTTCCGTTACCAGATCGCGAGGCCCCTGGCGGTGTGCAGGTGTGTCGCGATCCGTTGAAATGGATTGTGAATCCGGCCCAATCGGAAATTAAGTCGGGGTTTGGATGTGCAGCGTGTCTCGCCCGCAAGCCGGGTTTGTAGGAATTTCCCTTACAGGCGCGCCAGGGGCGGCGCGGGCGCCCGAGGAGCGGGGTGCTGCACGGGCGGCGCGCGCACGCGCAACGCGCCGGCGGGGCTATCGGGCGGATATGGAGGTCCTATGGCTCGGCCGTGGCGCGCGGGGAGGCGGGGGCGGGCCACGAGCGCCGTTCGCGCCACGCGATGCGCGGCGGATGGCACCTTACGCGGCGCGCACCGCGGGCAGGGCCGCGGCGTGCCGGAATCCCGACCCGTGGTGGGATTCCGCGAGCCGGTCGCCCCGGCCGGCCAGCTTGTGGCGCAGCGTGCCCTCGGCGTAGGCCGTCTTGTGCAGGCCGCGCTCCTGCAGTGCGGGCACGACGAGGTCGACGAAGTCCGTGTAGCTCTCGGGCACCACGGTGCGCGAGAGGTTGAACCCGTCCACCCCGGCCTCGTCCAGCCACGCCTGCATTTCGTCCGCGATGTCGTGGGGTGAGCCCACCGCGGTGGCGTAGCGGCCGCCCAGCGCCAGTTCCTCCACGAGGTCGCCCAGCGTGTAGCGGGGGCGGCCGTTGGCCAGGCGGCGCAGGCTGTTCTCGATGCCGTTGCTGCGGTGCTGGCCGATGAGCGGCGTATCGCGCCGGTAGGTGGAGAAGTCGATGCCCGCACCGGCCGAGAGGTGGGCCAGAGCCGCCTCCGGGCTGGCGTGGCGGCAGTAGTCCCGGTACTTCTCCTCGGCCTCGCGGCGCGTGGCGCCCGCCACCACGGTCAGGCCCACCACCACCTGCACGTCGCCGGGACGGCGGCCCGCGCGCACCACCTCTTCGCGCAATGCCCGCACCAGCTCCCGCGTCGCGGCCTTGTCCTGGGTGGACATGAACACGCACTCCGCATGCCGGGCGGCGAAGCGCAGCCCGCGGCCCGAACTGCCCGCCTGGAAGATCACCGGCGTGCGCTGCGGGGAGGGCTCGCAGAGGTGGTAGCCCTCGACCCGGTAGTGGTCGCCGTGGTGCCGCACCGGCCGCACCCGGGCGGGATCGGCATAGATGCGGCGGGCGCGGTCGCGCAGCACGGCGCCGTCGTCCCAACTGCCCTCCCAGAGCTGGTAGACCACGTCCATGAATTCGTCGGCCCGGTCGTAGCGCGCATCGTGCGGCAGCTGCTGATCCACGCCCATGGCGCGCGCGGCCGAGTCGAGGTAGCCGGTGACGACGTTCCAGCCCACGCGGCCCCGCGTGAGGTGGTCCAGCGTGGAGAACCGCCGGGCCAGCAGGTAGGGCTGCTCGTAGCTCAGGTTCACGGTGACGCCGTACGACAGGTGCCTCGTGGACGCGGCCATGGCGGGCACGACCAGCAGCGGATCGTTGATCGGCCACTGCACCGATTCGCGCAGCGTGACGTCCGCCGATCCGCCGTAGGTGTCGTACACGCCCACGATGTCGGCAAGGAACAGGCCGTCGAAGAGGCCGCGCTCCAGCTCGCGCGCCAGGCCGGTCCAGTACTCCAGGGAGTGGTATTCGCTCGACCGGTCGCGCGGGTGCGTCCAGAGGCCGTGGTTGATGTGGCCCACCGCGTTCATGTCGAAGGCGTTGAGGACGATCGGGCGGGTGCGTTGCGCGGCGGGCATCACAGGGCTCCGTGGCGCGGCGGCCGGGTGCCGTTGAGGACGTAGTTGCCCACGGCGTGGTACTTCCACCGCACCGGATCGTGCAGCGTGTGGGTGCGCACGTTGCGCCAGAAACGGTCGAAACCGTGCGCCGCGGCGGTGGCCGACGTGCCGCCCAGTTCCAGCAGCTTGTTGGCGGCCAGCAGGCCGGCGCGGTGCGCGAGCGCGCGGGCCTCGGCCACGGCGACCGACGCGGCGGCCACGGTGTCTTCGTCGGGCGCATGCCGGGCCGCATCGACGAGGCGCGCCGCGCGGTGCAGCAGGGCGCGTGCCGCATGCAGGCGCAGGTCCACGTCGCCCACGGCGTGCAGGGTGAGCGGATCGTCGGTGGCATGCGCCACCTGCGCGTCGATCCAGGGGCGCGCATGCTGGCGGATGAAGGGCAGGGCCGCCCGCAGGGCTCCTTCTCCGATCCCGAGGTCGATGGCCGCGTGCATCAGCTGCGCGAACGGGCCGATGGTGGTGGGCCGGTCGAAGCTGGCCTGGAAGGGCACGATCCATTCCGGCTCCACGCGCACGCCGTCGAGGGCCACCGACCCGCTGCCGGTCACGCGCTGGCCCATGCCGTCCCAGTCGTCTTCCACCGAAACGCCGGGCGCATCGCGCGGCACGAAGGCGATCACGCTCACCTCGCGCCCGTCGCCGAGCTGCTGCAGGGCCTGCGTGGGAATCCAGTGCGCGAACAGCGCCCCGGTGCAGTAGAACTTGCGCCCCTGCAGCACCCAGCCGCCCTTCGAGCGCTCCAGGCGGGTGCGGCGGCGGTAGTCGCGGTGGCCGGTCTCGGCCAGCGCATTGCCGAAGCGCTCGCCCCGCAGCACGCGTTCATGGAAGAAGCGCTGCTGTGCTTCGGTGCCGCCCACGCACAGCACTTCGAGCGCATAGAAATGGTTCTGCGGGATGTGGCCGAGCGACCCGTCCGCCGCCGAGACGGTGGCGATCACCTGCGCGAGCGTCCAGGCATCGGCACCCGGGCCGCCGTGGGCCTGCGGCACCGTGATGCCCCAGAGCCCGCTGGCGCTGAAGGCCTCGACCTCCGCCCGCGGCAGTCGGCGCTCCCGGTCGCGTTCGAGCGCCTGCGGTGCCCAGGCGCGCGCGAGCGCGGCGGCGGTGGCCAGGATGTCCGCCGGAGTGGCCAGCACGGGCGGGCGGTGCGCAGGGGAGGGGACGGCAGGCGGCTGCGCCGGCACGGCGGCTTCGGCCTGGTGGAGGGAGTGGCGTTCCTGCGGGGTGTGGGCGGTCATGGCACGGGCTCTTTCAGTTCCATTGGTGGCGGCGCGGCGCCTGGCCGTTCAGCACGTAGCGGCCGATGAGGTGCAGCTTCCAGCGCACCGGGTCGTGCAGCGTGTGCACGCGCGCGTTGCGCCAGTGGCGGTCCAGGTTGTGCGCCGCGCGGGCCGACGAGGTGCCGGCGAGTTCGAGCAGGTGTTCACTGGCGCGCAGGGCGGCTTCGGTGGTCAGCACCTTGGCGCGCGCCACCGCCACCGAGGCCTCTGCGCTGGCGGCATCCGTCAGGGGCTCGCGGGCCAGCGCGTCCAGACGGTCGGCCGCTTCGGCCAGCACCTCGCGCGCCGCGTGTACCTCGATGGCCAGCTCGCCGACCTCGCGCAGGATGTGCGGATCTTCGTGGGCATGCTCCACGCCGGAATCCACCCAGGGCCGCGTCTTCTCGCGCACGTAGGCGAGTGCGTCGTCCAGCGCGCCCTCGGCGATCCCCAGGTCGATGGACGCCTGCAGCAGTTGCGAGAACGGCCCCGTCAGCGTCGGCCGGTCCTGCGCCGCGTACAGCGCGACCACGTCGTCCTCGCCCACGGGCACGTCCTGCAGCACCACGCTGCCGCTGGCGGTGGTGCGCTGCCCGAAGGCGTCCCAGTCGTCGATCACCCGCAGCCCGGGTGCCGTGCGGCGCACCCAGACCTGCACCGGGCGGCCGAGTTCGTCGTCCGCGCGGAAGGGCACCCAGTGCGCGAACAGCGCGCCGGTGGAATAGTGGCGCGTCCCGTTCGCGCGCAGGCGGCCCTGCGCATCGCGCGTCAGGCGTGCCGTGGCGTGGTTCACGGCCGCCGCGCGGGCCTTGCGCTCCGGGCCGGCATTGCCCAGGCGGTGGCCCGCGAGCACGTCGGCGAAGAAGCGGCGGCGCTGCGCTTCGCTGCCGAACTCCACGAGGTGCCGCACGAGCGCATGGTGGTTCTGCGGTATCTGCCCGAGCGACGGATCGGCCGCGCACAGGATCGCGAACACCTCCGTCAGCGTGCGGAACGACACGCCGAGGCCGCCGTAGGCACGCGGCACGCTGATGGCGCCGAGCCCGCTCGCCGTGTAGCGCTCGATCTCGTCCCAGGGCAGGCGGCGTTCGCGGTCGCGGTCGGCCGCGCCCTGGCGGAATGCGCGCGCCAGGGCCCGCGCGGCATCCAGCGCCTCCGCTTCGCTGGCGATCCGGTGGGGCGGGCTGGGCGGCAGGGGAAGGCGGCTGCCGGCGGCTGCGCTCTCGGAGGCAACGGCAATTTCGGCCATGGTGTGCGGGCTCCTGAGGAAATTTGAAAAGAGCGGGCCAGCAGGCGTTCAGCGGTCGCGCAGCCGCCGCACGAAGAAGTCGCCCGCGGACTGCACCACCGTGACCAGCGCGATCAGCACGGCGATCACCACCACCATCACCTGCGTGTCGAACCGCTGGTAGCCGTAGCGGATCGCGAGATCGCCGAGCCCGCCCGCGCCCACCGCGCCGGCCATGGCCGAGGCGCCGATCAGCGCCACCAGCGTGATCGTGAAGCCGCCCACGATGCCGGGCAGCGCCTCGGGCAGGTAGACGTGGCGCACGATGTGCCACTGGCGGCAGCCCATGGCCTGCGCGGCTTCGATCAGGCCCTTGTCCACCTCGCGCAGGCTCACCTCGGCGATGCGCGCGAAGAACGGCGTGGCGCTGGCCGAGAGCGGCACGATGGCCGCCCACACGCCGATGGTGGTGCCCGCCACGATGCGCGTGAACGGAATGAGCGCCACCAGCAGCACGATGAAGGGCGTGGCCCGGAAGCCGTTGACCACGCTGCCCACCCCGCGGTGGATGCGCGGCGAGGCGAGGAAGCCGCCCGGCGCGGTCACGATCAGCAGCACCGCCAGCGGAATGCCCGCGAGCAGGGCGGCCGTGCCGGACACGCCCACCATCAGCAGGGTGTCGGCCAGCGCCTGGCCATAGCGTTCGGCGGGAATGGAGAGCGAGAGGTTCATGCGGTGGCGGGAAGGTGGGTTGCGGAGGGCGCCGGCGGCTCGGCCGCATCGGCTGCATCGATGGCATCGGTCGCGGCATAGCCGATCGCCTCGATCGTGTGCGCGATGGCGCCGGGGCCGCGGGTCAGCGGGCCGAAATCGGGCAGGGGGGCGCTGCCGTCCACCGCCAGCAGCAGGTGGCCCTGCGCATGGCCCTGGATGCGGTCCACGCCGCCGTGCAGCAGCCGCGCGCCGGGCGGCAGGGCCTGCGCGATGCGCGCGAGGTCGGGCTCCAGGCCCCACGCGCCGCTGTAGCCCAGTTGCAGGATGCGCTGGAAGGCGCCCTCCGGCGGCTCGGCGTGCAGGCGCGCGCGCAGGTCGTCCGGCAGGCCCAGGCGCAGCGGCGCCAGCAAGGCCTGCGTGGCGTCGTGGCGCGGCGCGCCGAACACCTGCCACACGGGGCCCTGTTCCGCGATGCGGCCCCGCTCCAGCACCAGCACCCGGTCGGCGATCTCGCGGATCACGCGCATCTCGTGGGTGATCAGGATCACGGTGATGCCCAGGCGCCGGTTGATGCCCCGCAACAGCTGCAGGATGGCGTGCGTGGTCTCCGGGTCGAGCGCCGAGGTGGCCTCGTCGCACAGCAGGATCTCCGGGTGCGTGGCGAGCGCGCGGGCGATGCCCACCCGCTGCTTCTGCCCGCCCGAGAGCCGTCCGGGGTACGCGCCGTGCTTGTCCTGCAGGCCCACCAGCTCCAGCAGTTCATGCACGCGCCGCGTGACCTCCGACGGGCGGGCGCCCGCCACGCGCAGCGGCAGCGCGATGTTGTCGAACACCGTCTTGGCCGACAGCAGGTTGAAGTGCTGGAAGATCATGCCGATGCGCCGCCGCAGGGCCACGAGGCCGTCCGCGTCCAGCGTGCCGACGTCCACGCCATCGACCAGCACCTGCCCGCGCGTGGGCTGCTCCAGCCGGTTGATGGTGCGCAGCAGGCTCGACTTGCCGGCACCGCTGCGGCCGATGATGCCGAAGACGCTGCCGGCCGGAATGTCCAGGTCGATGTCCCGCAGGGCGGCGACCTCGCCGGCGGGCGAGGCATAGGTCTTGGAAACGCCGCGCAGCGAGACCGCGCCGCGGGGTGAGCGGACCTCCGCCGCACCGCCGGCCGCTCGTGAGGCGCCGGTGGCCGTCGCCGCTGCGGTCACGCCAGTAGCAGGACCGGACGATGGCCCGGACCGCGCCGCGATCCCCGCTCCGCGCGCGGCCCGTCCGGGCTCCGCGGGCGCCGCCGTGTGGCCGAGCAGTGCGGAAGGCGCCATGCGCAGCACTTCCTGCGTCATGTCCGCGTCCAGGCCAGCGTGTAGAGCCGGTCGTCGTTGGCGAAAGCCCGGTGCGTCTCGGCCCGCACGGCCTGCGAGTTCTGGTAGATGCGCACGAAGCGCTGCACCAGCGGATCGTTCACGCGGTCCTGCCGCACCACGAACTGGATCGCGAACTGCGCGTCCTCGATGCCCGAATAGGCGAGGCCGCTGGAGGGGTCGAACGCCTTGGCTGCGACGATGAAGTGCGGGTAGCCCTGCGCGATGTCCACGTCGGGCGTGATGCGCACGAGCTGCGGGCCCTCGACCTCCACGAAGCGGAGCTTTTTCGGGTTGTCCACGATGTCGTCCAGGGTACCGAGGTAGCCCACGCCGGGCCGGAGCCGGATGAGGCCCACCTTCTGCAGCAGCAGCAGGCCGCGGCCCTGGTTGACCGGATCGTTGGCGATGCCCACCTTGCCGCCGGCGGGCACGTCCTGCACCTTCTTGTGCTTGAGCGAATACAGACCGACGTTGGCCAGGATGCCGGTGCCCGCGCTCGCGAGCTGGAAGCCCTGCTTCTTGATCGCGTTGGCGAGGAAGGGCTGGTGCTGGAAGTAGTTGATGTCGATGTCGCCCGCGTTCAGCGCCACGTTGGGCGTGGTCCAGTCGGTGAACTCGATCACCTCGACCTGCAGGCCCTGGGTGCGGGCTTCGCGGGCAGCGACGTTGGCGGAATCGGCATAGGCGCCGGGCACCACGCCGATGCGCAGCCGGTCGGCCGCGAAGGCGGGGGACAGCGTGGACAGGCCGAGCGGTGCGGCGGCAGCGGCCGCGAGCAGGCGGCGGCGGGAAACAGGGGCGGTCATCTTCGGTCCTCGGGCGGTGGGCCGCCGCGCGGGTCTGCCGGAGGGCAGGGCGGGCGGTACGGGGCCATTCTCAGGAGCGGCCCCACCGCGCGGAACGAAGATTTCCGGACTAGCTTATGACGTTTTCCTCACGGCGCTGCCGTGGCGTGCAGGCCGTCAGCCGCGCTCGACCGGGCGGGACGGATCGCCGCACCACTCGCTCCAGCTGCCCGCGAACAGGGCCGTGGGGCCCAGCCCGGCGATCTGCATCGCCAGCAGGTTGGGCGTGGCGCTCACGCCGCTGCCGCACTGGTGCACCACGGTGGCCGGATCGCGGCCGGCGAGCAGCGATTCGAACTCGGCCCGCAGCTGCGCGGCCGGCTTGAAGCGGCCGTCGGGCCCGAGGTTGTCGGAGAACGGCCGGTTCAGCGCACCCGGAATGTGGCCCGCGACCGGATCGAGCGGTTCCACCTCGCCGCGAAAGCGTGCCGGCGCCCGCGCATCCACCACCGTCTGGCCCGGCTGGCCGAGCGCGGCCTGCACCTGGGCGGCGGTGGCGAGGCGCTGCAGCGGCTCGCCCAGCGCGAAGTTCGCCTGGAAGTGCGCGGGTTCCTCGCCGTGCGCCAGCTCGCCTCCAGCCTGCTCCCAGGCCTGCAGCCCGCCGTCGAGCACCGCCACGGCCCCGTGGCCGGCCCACTGCAGCATCCACCAGAGGCGGCCGCAGAAGTTGGTGCCGTTGCGGTCGTACACCACCGCCTGCATCGCATTGGAAAAGCCCACCGACGACAGCCACGCGGCGAAGCGCTCGGGATGCGGCAGCGGATGCCGCCCGCCGGACGACGGCATCTCGCCCTCCTTCGCCACGATGGTGCCGCCCGCGCCGGGCACGCCGTGCCGGGCGCTCAGCGCCTCGTCGAGGTGCGCGTACACCGCGCCGGGGATGTGCGATTCCAGGTACTGCTGCTGTCCGCGCGAAGGGTGCGCCAGATCGAAGCTGCAGTCGAAGACCATCAGGGGAGCGCCGCTCGCGCGCAGCGCCCGGAGTTCGTCGGCGGAAATGAGGGTGGTATAGGCCATGGCGTGTTCAGTCGATGGTGCGGGAAGGAATCGGAGGCCGGCGCTACCGGCGCATGCGATCGGGCGGGCGCCCCTGCGCCGGATTGTGCGCCGGGCGCGAAGGTTCCGTGTCGGCTCAGTGCTCTTCCGCCGGAGCCCCCGGTGCAGCGCGCGCCCGCAATACCGTCGCGACGACCCCGCTCACGATGATCAGTGCCATGCCGGCCCAGCCGATGGGCGGGATGTCGTCGCCGAACAGCACCACGCTGTAGACGCCCGCGAACACGATGCCGGAATACTGCAGGTTGGCGACCACCAGGGTGCCGCGCTGCGAGCCCGCCCGCGCATAGGCACGCGTCATGCAGAGCTGGCCCGCGGCGGCGAGGAACCCGATCGGCAGCAGCCACAGGCCCGGCCAGCCCGGCCAGGCCGAGGCGCCCGTGAGCAGCATCGCCGCGCCGCCCGCCACGGCCGAGCCGACCGCGAAATAGAACACGGTGCGCGTTTCCGGCTCGCCGATGCGCGACAGCGCCATCACCTGCATGTAGGCGAACGCGGCCGAGAGGCCCGACAGCAGCCCGATCAGGCCGGCGAACATCTCGTGGGCGCCGAGGCTCGGGCGCAGCATCATGACGACGCCCGCGAAGCCGGCCATCACGGTCAGCACCAGCGGTGCCTGCAGGGGCGGGCGCGTGCCGCCCGCGCCGCCCGAGGGCCGCCACGCCAGCAGCGCGCCGCCGACGATGAAGGCCGCGATCCACACGCTGCTCATGTAGTTGAGCGTCATGGCGGTGGCGAGCGGCAGGTGCGCGATGGCGTAGAACCAGGCGCCCAGCGACACCACCCCGATCAGGCTGCGCCAGGCGTGCATGCCGGGGTAGCGCGTGCCGAGGCCCACGCCCTGGCGCCGTGCCAGCGCCCAGAGGATGGCCATGCCGATGATGCCGCGGTAGCACACCAGCTCGGCCGCGTTGAAGTGCGCGGACGCCATCTTCACGCAGACCCCCATGCTCGCGAAGAGGAATGCGGCGAGGACCATCCAGAGGGCTTGCATGGGCGTGGGGCGGGAGATGAGGGGCCGAAGGGGAAGGCCGATGTTAGGCCACCCCGGCGCCCGCATTCCGGAAAGATGTCCCGGAAAACCCACCCTCCGGGATTCGCGGCGGCGGCCGGTGCGCGGTCAGCGCTGCGGAACGGCCTCGCCCATCGCGCCGCGGTACCACTCGTGGAAGTGCTGCATGCCGTCTTCCATCGGGCTCTGGTAGGGGCCGACCTCGTTGTCGCCGCGCGCCAGCAGGGCCTTGCGGCCGGCGTCCATGCGCTCGCCGATCTCGTCGTCCTCGATGCAGGTCTCCATGTAGGCGGCCTGCTGGGCCTCGACGAACTCGCGCTCGAACGCCGCGATCTCCTCGGGGTAGTAGAACTCGACCATGTTGAGCGTGCGCGTCGGGCTGATCGGGTGCAGCGTGGAGACGGTGAGCACGTGCGGATACCACTCCACCATGATGTGGGGGTAGTAGGTGAGCCAGATCGCGCCGCGCTCGGGCATGCGGCCCTCGCGGTAGTTCAGCAGCACCTCGTGCCACTTGCGGTACACATCCGAGCCGGGCTTGCCGAAGGTGGAGGCCACGCCCACGGTCTGCACCGAATAGTGCTTCTGGAACTCCCAGCGCAGGTCGTCGCAGGTGACGAAGTTGCCCAGCCCCGGGTGGAACGGCCCCACGTGGTAGTCCTCGAGGTAGACCTCGATGAACGTCTTCCAGTTGTAGTTGCACTCGTGCAGCTCGACCTTATCGAGCACGTAGCCGTCGAACGACAGCTCCGAGCGCGGGCCCATGCCGGCGAGGTCGGCGGCGATGTCGCGGCCGTTGTCCTCGAAGAGCAGGCCGTTCCACTCGCGCAGCGCGTAGTTGTTCAGGTTCAGGCAGGGATCGTGCGAGAAGTGCGGCGCGCCCAGCAGCTCGCCCTGGGGCGAGTAGGTCCAGCGGTGCAGCGGGCAGACGATGTTGCCCGCGGCATGGCCCTTGCCGTTCGTGCGCAGGTTGCCCCGGCCCTGCAGCATCACCGCCTGGCGGTGGCGGCACACGTTGGAGACCAGTTCGACGCCGCCCTGCGCGTTGCGCACCAGGGCACGGCCCTGTCCTTCCTGCGGCAGCGCGTAATAATCGCCCGGTTCGGGCACGCTCAGCTGGTGCCCCACATAGCGGGGCCCGCGCTGAAAGATGGTGTCCAGCTCGCGCCGGAACAGCGCATCATCGAAGTAGCTTGAAACTGGTAGTTGGCTTGCGGCCTGCTGCAGTTGAAGACTTAAATCAGACATGGGTGACCTGACCTAAAGACTCCCCACAGGGAGGGTGCGCGTGCGCACGGGGACGTGGAAAAAACGAAACCGGCCGAGCAAAGTACCCACAGCCGGTTCGACGAAGAAATGGGATTGTAGCCAATGGGGTTATTTCCGGACCCCCCGTGCGTGTATTGCGGTTCCTTGGCGTGCGCGTGACGCGGGGCGCTGCCCGCCCAACGCACCGGCATGCGCCTAAAATGGCCCGTTTTATCCGCGCCCGCCGGCGCGGCGTTCCTGCCATGCCCAAGGCCTCCCCTACCGCCACCGCCCCCGCCTCCCCCGAGCCCGCGAGCTACGAAGCCGCGCTGGAGGAGCTGGAACAGCTGGTGGGCCGCATCGAGTCGGGCCAGCTGCCGCTCGAGCAGATGCTTGCCGGCTACCAGCGCGGGGCGGAGCTGCTGGCGTTCTGCCGCGGCCGCCTGGAGGCGGTGCAGGACCAGATCAAGGTGCTGGAGAACGGCACGCTGCAACCGTGGACGCAAGACTGATGGGCACCGCCGCGTTTTCCCCTTGCGCCGGCGACGCCGGCTTCGATCTTTCCGCCTGGAGCGCCGAGGCGCTGCAGCGCGTGGAATCCGCCCTCGAGGCCTGGGTGCCCGCCGATGCGCCCGGCGGCCTGGGCGACGCCATGCGCTATGCGGTGCTGGGTGCCGGCAAGCGGCTGCGCCCGCTGCTGGTGCTCGCCGCGGCCGAGGCCGTGGCCGGCCACGGCGGCGCGGCGCTGCGCGCGGGCTGCTCGGTAGAGCTGATCCACGCCTATTCCCTGGTGCACGACGACATGCCCTGCATGGACAACGACGTGCTGCGCCGCGGCAAGCCCACGGTGCACGTGCAGTTCGGCCAGGCCCAGGCCCTGCTCGCGGGCGACGCGCTGCAGGCGCTGGCCTTCGAGCTGCTCACGCCCGATGGCGACGTGCCCGACGCCATGCAGGCCCGGCTGTGCCGGCTGCTCGCGCGCGCCGCGGGGGCCGACGGCATGGCGGGCGGGCAGGCGATCGATCTCGCCAGCGTCGGCATCGCCCTCTCGGAGGACGAGCTGCGCCGCATGCACCGCCTCAAGACCGGCGCGCTGCTGCAGGCGAGCGTGCTCATGGGCGCGGCCTGCGGCGACGCATCCCCCGCCGCGTGGGAGGCCCTGTCGCGCTACGGCGCGGCCCTCGGGCTCGCGTTCCAGGTGGTGGACGACGTGCTGGACGTGGTGGCCGATTCCGCCACGCTCGGCAAGACCGCCGGCAAGGACGCTGCGAGCGACAAGCCCACCTACGTGTCGCTGCTGGGCCTCGACCGCGCGCGCGCCTACGCTGCCACGCTGCGCGACGAGGCGCATGCCGCGCTGGCGGCGAGCGGCCTGTCGCGCACGCGGCCGCTGGCGGCGCTGGCCGACATGGTGATCGACCGGTCCCGCTGATACTGGCGTGCGGTCCGCGCCGCCCCGGGCCGCGTCGCCACGCCCCGGAGAGGAGCGCTGCGGCGGCCGGAAAGCGGCGCCCCATGGTTTCCCCCGCGACCGGCATGACGGGTGCCGGACCCTTCCAACCAAGAGCAATATGTCCACGAACTCCTTCCCCCTCCTGCAGACCGTGAACGATCCGGCCGACCTGCGCCGGATGTCGCGTTCCCAGCTGAAAGAACTGGCCGAGGAGCTGCGCGCGTTCGTGCTCGACAGCGTTTCCAAGACCGGAGGGCATCTCAGCTCCAACCTGGGCACGGTGGAACTCACCGTGGCGCTGCACGCGGTGTTCGACACGCCGCGCGACCGCCTGGTGTGGGACGTGGGCCACCAGACCTATCCGCACAAGATCCTCACGGGCCGCCGCGACCGCATGCCTTCGCTGCGCCAGCTGGGCGGCCTCTCGGGCTTCCCGCAGCGCACCGAGAGCGAATACGACACCTTCGGCACGGCGCACTCCAGCACCAGCATCTCCGCGGCGCTCGGCATGGCCATGGCGGCCCGCCAGCGCGGCGAGGACCGCCGGGCCGTGGCCATCATCGGCGATGGCGCGATGACGGCCGGCATGGCCTTCGAGGCGCTGAACAATGCCGGCGTGGCCGATGCCAACCTGCTCGTCATCCTCAACGACAACGACATGAGCATCAGCCCGCCGGTGGGTGCGCTCAACCGCTACCTGGCGCAGCTCATGAGCGGGCAGTTCTACGCCGCCGCCAAGAACGTCGGCAGGACGGTGCTGGGCCCCGTGCCGCCGCTGCTGGAGCTGGCCAAGCGCTTCGAGCAGCAGGCCAAGGGCATGGTGGTGCCGGCCACGCTGTTCGAGAAGTTCGGCTTCAACTACATCGGCCCGATCGACGGGCACGACCTCGACTCGCTGATTCCCACGCTGGAGAACATCCAGGGCCTGAAGGGGCCGCAGTTCCTGCACGTGGTCACGAAGAAGGGCCAGGGCTACAAGCTCGCCGAGGCCGATCCCGTGGCCTACCACGGCCCGGGCAAGTTCGACCCGAGCGTGGGGCTGACCCAACCCGCCACGCCGCCGAAGCGGACCTTCACGCAGGTGTTCGGCCAGTGGCTCTGCGACATGGCCGCGCAGGACGAGCGGCTCGTGGGCATCACGCCCGCGATGCGCGAGGGCTCCGGCATGGTGGAGTTCGAGAAGCGCTTCCCCGGCCGCTACTACGACGTGGGCATCGCCGAACAGCATGCCGTGACCTTCGCCGCTGGCATGGCCTGCGAGGGCGTGAAACCGGTGGTGGCGATCTATTCCACCTTCCTGCAGCGCGCCTACGACCAGCTCATCCACGACGTGGCGCTGCAGAACCTGCCGGTGGTGTTCGCGCTCGACCGGGCCGGCCTCGTCGGCGCGGACGGCGCCACGCACGCGGGCGCCTACGACATCCCGTTCGTGCGCTGCATCCCGAACATGAGCATGGCTTGCCCGGCGGACGAGCGCGAGTGCCGCCAGCTGCTGTCCACCGCCTTCGGTCAGGACCACCCCGTGGCCGTGCGCTACCCGCGCGGCAGCGGCGCGGGCGTCGACCCCCTGCCGGGCCTGGAAGGCCTGCCCTTCGGCAAGGGCGAGGTGCGCCGCACGGGCCGGCGCATCGCCATCCTGGCCTTCGGCACGCTGCTCTACCCCGCGCTGCAGGCCGCCGAAACGCTGGACGCCACGGTGGCCAACATGCGCTGGGCCAAGCCGCTCGATACCGCGCTGCTGCTGGAGATCGCCGCCACGCACGACGCCTTCGTGACGGTGGAAGAGGGCGCCGTGATGGGCGGCGCCGGCAGCGCCGTGTGCGAGGCGCTGAACGCCGCCGGCATCCAGAAGCCCGTGCTGCAGCTCGGCCTGCCGGACGTGTTCATCGAGCATGGCGACCCCGCCAAGCTGCTCGCGCTGCAGGGCCTGGATGCCCAGGGCATCGTGCGCTCCGTCACCGCGCGCTTCGGCCCCCTGGGCGAATGACGGGCGGGCCTTGCGCGGAAAGGCTTGCAAAAGCCTGAATCCGCGCGGCCCCCGCCCGGGTGTTCGCGGGAAAACCCCCAAGAGCGTGCGCAGGGGCGTTCCTACAATCGTTTCCGGCTGAAACAGTCCGTCTGCCTGTCGCCAGAGGCGCCCGGCAGCAGGCATGCAAACAATCATCACCGGAGACCCATCCATGGACCGTCGTTCCATCCTCAAGCACGCAGGCATCGCCGGCGTCCTGGCCGCCGGCGCAGCCCCCGCTGTGCACGCCCAGGCCAGCATCCGCTGGCGCCTCGCATCCAGCTTCCCCAAGTCGCTGGACACCATCTACGGCACGGCGGAAGTGTTCTCCAAGAAGGTCAGCGAAGCCACGAGCGGCAAGTTCCAGATCTCGGTGCATGCCGGCGGCGAACTGATGCCCGCCTTCGGCGTGGTGGACGGCGTGCAGAACGCGTCGGTCGAAATGGCGCACACGGCACCCTACTACTTCTACGGCAAGGACCCGACCTTCTGCCTGGGCTGCGCCGTGCCCTTCGGCCTGAACGCGCGGCAGATGAACGCCTGGATGTACGAGGGCAACGGCCTGAAGCTGATGCGCGAGTTCTACGCCAAGTACAACATCATCAGCTTCCCCGGCGGCAACACGGGCGCGCAGATGGGCGGCTGGTTCCGCAAGGAGATCAAGTCCGTCGCCGACCTCAAGGGCCTGAAGTTCCGCACGAACCCGTTCGCGGGCAAGGTGCTGGAGCCCTTCGGCGTGATCCCGCAGTCCATTCCCGGTGCCGACCTGTACCCCGCGCTGGAAAAGGGCACGATCGACGCGCTGGAGTGGGTGGGGCCCTACGACGACCAGAAGCTGGGCTTCAACAAGGTCGCGCCGTTCTACTACTACCCCGGCTGGTGGGAAGGCGGTCCGCAGCTGGACTTCTACATCAACACCAAGGCCTGGGAAGGCCTGCCGGCCGAATACAAGGCCGTGGTGGAAGCCGCCGCCTCGCACGCCCACGTCACGATGCTCTCGAAGTACGACGCGCGCAACCCGGTGGCGATCAAGCAGCTCGTGGGCTCGGGCACCAAGCTGCGGCCGTTCACGCAGGACGTGATGAATGCGGCGTTCAAGTCGGCGCAGCAGATCTATGCGGACCTGAACAACACCAACCCGGAGTGGAAGAAGGTGTACACGGATTACGCGAAGTTCCTGGCGGACGAGAATGCGTGGTTCCGGTTCACGGAAGGCACGTTCGATCGGTTCATGCAGGCGCAGAAGCTGTGATGTCTGGTGTGATGATTTAGCTTTTCTTTTCTGTTCCTTTCTTTGGCATAAGAAGAAGCTGCGTTTTGGTTGGGGGACGGTCCTTCGGGGCCGTTCCCTTTTTGTTTTTTGCGGCGGGGTGGGTTTGTTTCCCGGGGCCGGGATGTGCGCCCGGCGGCGCACCTACTTTCTTTTGCTTCGCCAAAAGAAAGTAGGCAAAGAAAAGGCGAGCCCTGGTGTCTGCGTCCCCCTTCGCCCCTTTGGGGCGAAGGGGGCAGCCTGTGGTGCTCGGTCGCGGGGCGGCGCCGTGGAACTCGCTTCGCGCACTTTGTGCGCTGCGCTCGGACATCCCCGGCGAGTCAGATCACGAAGCAGGCGTGTCCTGCGGCACGCCTGCCCGCCCCGCGCCCTGCGCTCCTCGGCGCAGACACAAGGGTGGGGTGCAGGACACGGGCCATTGCTTCGCTCGGCCCTGGGTGCGCGAGTGCTTCGCACCGCGCACCATTTTTTTTGGACGGGCAGGGCGCTTGGGCTGTTGCCGAGCGTAGCGATGGCCTGTCTTCCCGCAGGGGCCGAGCGCAGCGATGGCCCGTGTCGCTCCCTTCTGGATGCGCCTGGGGCGCGCAGGGGCGGGGTGGCGGGCGTGCCGAAGGACACGCCCGCTTCGTGAACTGGCTTGCCGTGGCTGTCCGAACGTAGCGCGCCAGCGCGCAGTGAGTTCCACGGCACACCCCGCCCCCGAGCACCCCAGGTTGCCCCGTTCGCCCCGCGGGCGAACGGGGTCGCAGACAGCAGGGTCGCCCGTTCTTTGGTTACTTTCTTTCGGCGAAGCGAAAGAAAGTGACTCGCCCGCCGGGGCGACATCCCGGCTCCGGAAAGCAAACTAATCCAGGAACCGAATCAAGGCGCGGCAGAAGCAGGTGCAGCAGAGGAAGGCTCCCGTGAAAGCCCATTCACAGCCCCCGCCCTCACCACACTCTCCCCGAACGCCACCAGCAATCCCGCATCCGCCGCATGCACCCACGTGATCCCGCCGCCTTTGCGCCGCAACAGGATCCGCGGCGCGATGACGGCCTGGAACCACGGCCAGTGCACGATCTTGAAGCTCGCCACGTCGGCCGCGCGCACCCGCTTGTCCCACAGCCACGTCTGCACGATCACGCCGCCGCCGCTGCCATCGCCGCCACCTTCGCTGTAGCAAAACCGCGTGCGGCTGAACACCATCCACCAGCCCACCCAGCCGATCAGCACGGCCGCGAGGCCGAAGGTGGCGAGGGCCGGGAAGGTCCACTGGGCACCGCGCAGCGCGGGGAGGGACCAGAGGGCGAAGGCCGCCAGCCCGCCCACGATGACGACGGCGAGCAGCCGCACCAGGGGCGGGAAGGCGGCGCTTTCGATGTCGATGTCGATGCCGATGCCTGTGCCGGTGCCTTCGTCGGTACCGGCCCCGGCATCCGCGCCGTCCCTGCGCGCGGGCTGTCCGCTCTGCGTCATTGCGGCGTGCTGGCCGCGCCTTCCGGCGCGGGTTCGGGGGCCGTCGGCTCGGGCATCGGTTCCGGCATCGGCATCGCGGGTTCCGCGCCGGGGGCGGCGGAGGCGCCGTCCGCGGGTTTGCTGCCGGTGCCGAAGGGGTCGTCCATGTTGATGGACGGCTCGGCCGAGGTGTCCGCGGGCATGTCGAGCTGCACCTTGTCGAGGTCGACCACCTTTTCCTTGTCGAGGAACACGGTCACGGTCTGCGGGAAGAAGATCACGATCGCCACGAGGATCAGCTGCATCACCACCCAGGGGATGGAACCCATGTAGATGTCGCTCGATTTCACCGGCCGGTCGATGCGCTTTTCCTTGAACAGCGTGTCCGAGATGCCGCGCAGGTAGAAGAGGGCGAAGCCGAAGGGCGGGTGCATGAAGCTGGTCTGCATGTTCACGCACAGCAGCACGCCGAACCACACGAGGTCGATGCCCAGCTTGTGCGCGACGGGGCCCAGCAGCGGCAGGATGATGAAGGCGATCTCGAAGAAGTCGAGGAAGAACGCCAGGAAGAAGATGAAGATGTTCACCACGATCAGGAAGCCGATCTGGCCGCCCGGCAGGTCGGTGAGCATGTGCTCGATCCAGATCGCGCCGTCGACGCCCTGGAACACCAGCGAGAACACGCGCGAGCCGATCAGGATGAACACCACCATGGCGGTGAGGCGCATGGTGCCGTCCATGGCTTCCTTGATGAGCTGCCACGTCAGGCGCTTGTGGATGGCCGCGAGGATCAGCGAGCCCACGGCGCCCATGGCGCCCGCCTCGGTGGGCGTGGCGATGGCGTGGTCCATGAACGGCAGGCCGCCCATGGAGCCGAGCACCGCGAAGATCAGGATGGCCGAGGGGATGATGCCGCGCAGGCACTTGCCCCACAGGGCCCAGCCGTGCAGCGTGCGCGCCGTGCGGGGCAGGCCGGGCACGTATTCGGGGCGGATGCGGCCCAGCAGGAAGGTGTAGATGGCGAAGATCAGCACCTGCAGGATGGCGGGGCCCCAGGCGCCCTTGTACATGTCGCCCACCGAGCGGCCGAGCTGGTCGGCCATGACGATCAGCACCAGCGAGGGCGGCACGAGCTGGGTGATGGTGCCCGAGGCGGCCAGCACGCCGGTGGCGTAGCGCATGTTGTAGCCGTAGCGCATCATCACCGGCAGCGAGATCATCGCCATGGCGATCACCTGGCCGGCCACGGTGCCGGTGATGGCGCCCAGGATGAAGCCCACGATGATGACCGAGTAGCCCAGGCCGCCGCGCACGGGGCCGAAGAGCTGGCCCATGGAGTCGAGCATGTCCTCGGCGAGGCCGCATTTCTCGAGCACCGCGCCCATCAGCGTGAAGAACGGGATGGCCAGCAGCAGGTCGTTCGACAGGATGCCGAACATGTTGATCGGCAGGTTGGCCATGAAGTTGGCCGGGAACCAGCCCATCTCGATGGCGAAGAAGCCGCTGAACAGGCCCAGGGCCGCGAGCGAGAACGCGACCGGAAAGCCGATCAGCATGATCACGATCAGCCCCGCGAACATGATCGGGGCGAAGTTTTCCATGTGCATGGGGAGGGTCTTCCTGGAGAAGTCGGGACGGGCGGCGCTTTTTGGTCGATGCGGTTACTGCACCGGCTTCTCGTAATGCGTGCTGATCTGCAGGTGGCCGGTGAGGTAGGCCACGCGCTTGATGATCTCGGCCAGGCCCTGCAGGAAGACCGCGCCGAAGCCCACCGGCAGCAGCAGCGCCGCGGGCCAGCGGATCAGGCCGCCGATGTTTCCGGACATCTCCTTGGTGACGAACATGTTCCAGAAGAACGGCCAGGTGAGCCAGGTGAGCAGGCCCATCACGGGCAGCAGGAAGAAGATGAGGCCGAAGAGATCGACGAACACCGGGCCGCGGCCGCGCAGCTTGCCGTAGATGATGTCCACGCGCACGTGCTCGTTGAGCTTGAGCACCACGGGGGCGCCGAGCATCACGGTGGTGCCGAAGAGGTACCACTGGATCTCGAGCCACGCGTTCGAGCTCATGTCGAGCCCGTAGCGCATGAGGGCGTTGCCGGCGGAAATCAGGGCGGCGGCGAGCACGGCCCAGCCCGCGACCTTGCTGAGCTTGGTCGACACCCAGTCCATGCCCCGGGCCAGTTGGAGGAGTCCTGTCACGCTTGCTGTCTCCTGTCGTTCATTGGTGTTGTGGGTGGACGCGCGCGAAGAAAACCCCGGCACCGCGTCCGCCCGGCATTAGAGCGGATCGTACGGCGCCTGGGCTGAGAAAAGGCTGACGCGGGGGGCTGGGGTTTTCCCGTGCGTGGAAGTGCGGGGGCGAAAAGCAAACGGCCCGTGCCGTCCGGAGACACGGGCCGTTCAGGCAGGAAAGGAGCGGCAAGAGCGCGGCCGGTCAGAACCCCGGATCGCGTGGATCACGGGGATCGCGCGGAGGCACCCGCGGGTCCCGGGCGGCGGGCGCATCGCCGCGCCGGCGCGGCCACCACTGCTCGATGCATTCGGCGGCGCGCTCGCGCCCGCCCAGGCCGAAGGCGAGCGCCAGGCCGAACACGATGCCGCCCAGCAGGATCAGGAAGCTCTGGCGCACGATATCGCCGCCGATGCCGAGCTGGTCGAGCGCGATCAGCACCGAGAAGATGACGATCGCGTACTGCGCGATCTTGCCGAGCAGCACGGTGTCCGCCATGCCGGCGCGCCGGCAGTAGGCCGACACCATGTCGCCCACGAAACGCGCGAAGTACGCGCCCAGCGCCAGGATCAGCAGCGCGATGAACAGGTTCGGAATGAACCAGAGCACCCGGCTGAGCAGGGCCGTGACGTAGCTCAGGCCCATGCCGTTGAAGGCGATCAGCAGGGCGGCGAGCAGCACGATGCCGTAGGCCAGCAGCCCGAAGAGGCCGATGGTGTCGGTCTTCGAGCCGGCCTGCCGCAGGAAGCCGTCGAGGCCCGCGCGCTCGGCGAGCACCTGCACGTTGATGGCGCGCAGGCCGCGTGTCACCGCGAAGCGCGCGGCCTTGGCGACGAGCCAGCCCACCGCGACGACGACCAGGGCCACCAGCAGGCGCGGCAGGAAGGCGCCGAGCTGGAACAGCATGGCGCGGACGGGCTCGAGGGGAAAGGCGAAATGTTCCATGGTAGAAGCCTCGGCGAAAAGGGTGGGGCCCGCAAGCGGGCTATCGGGATGGAAGGCGGCAGAAACGGGGGCCCGCCGGGAGGCCGGCCCCCATGCGGTCAGGGCGCTTCCGTGGAACCTCCGGGTGGGGGCGGCAGCGTGGGCACGGCGGGCCGGGGCGTCGGGGCGGCCGCCGCGCCGATCAGCGCGAGGATGCCCTGCAGCGGCACCTGCGCCCAATCCACGCGGTTGCCCAGCTCGTAGCGCAGTTCGTAGAGGGCTTTCTCCAGTTCGAACAGCACCACCAGGTCGAGGTCCGGATGGGTGCCGGTGGTGGCATAGGCCTCCAGGAACGCGTCGCGGGCCTGGTGCTCCCAGTCGCGCGCGGCTTCGTCCAGCCGGACCATCTCCTCGGTGGACTGCGTCATGTGGCGCAGCGCCGCCCAGCGGGCGTAGTTGAAGGAGCGCAGCATGCCGGCCACGTCGCGCAGCGGCGAGCCCTTGGCGCGGCGCTGCTCGAAGCTGCGGCCCGGCTCGCCCTCGAAGTCGATGAGCACGAAGTCGTTGCCCGTCACCAGCACCTGGCCCAGGTGGTAGTCGCCGTGGTAGCGGCTCTTGTGGCCCGTGGGCAGCTGCGCGCCGTCGGCGGCCAGGCGCTCCAGGATCGCGCCGCGCCGTGCCAGCACCGCCTGCGCGTCGTTCTGCGTGGCGGGCGGCAGGTCGTGCAGGCGCCGCTCCAGCAGGGCGAGCGTCTCTTCCGCCTCGGCCCGCGCGCGGTCGCGGAAGGCCGTGACGTCCTGCGCGGTGATCGGCTCGGGGTCGAAGGCCGTGTCGCCGGTGCGCAGGCCGAGCGCCTGGTGCAGTTCCGCCGTGCGCCGTCCGAGCGTGCGGACCAGCGCGAGGAAGCCGCCGTGCACGTCGGGAAGCACCGCGTCGGGCACGGTGCGCGTGTCCTCCAGGAAGCGCTCCAGGTAGCCGAGCGTGTATTCCCAGCCGTCGCCCTGGTTGGAGACGTAGGCCTGCACCAGCGCCAGCGTCATGGTGCCGCCGCCGGGGGCCATGTACTCCACGGCACCCAGCACCGGCACGCAGTGCGGGAAGTGCGCCACCTCGGTCAGGAAGCGGCCCACCTCCAGCTCGGGGTTGATGCCCTCGCGCAGCCGGCGGTAGCCCTTGAGGAACAGCGTCTCGCCCAGCGACACCACGGTGTTGCTGCTCTGCGCGCCGGGGCGTGCCACGGGCAGCGCGTCCAGGCCCTCGGCCAGCGCCGTGAAGGCGGACGTGTGGGAGAAGCGCACGCTGCCGCCGCGGTCCGTCGGCAGGGCGGTGTTCTCCCCCAGGGCGCGCACCACGGCGCGGCAGAAGGACTCGTCGTGGAACGCGTCGCCCATCACGCCCACCTGCGCCTGCTGGCGCACGCGCGCCACGCCGGCCGGGGAGATGCGGCGCATGCGTTCCTCGCTGCCTTCCTCCCAGGCGAGCGCCAGCGGCACGAAGTACGGCACGCCTGCCGCCGTACCGTCCTGGCCCGCAGCGGTGGTGCTGGCACCCGCATTGGTATCCACGGCGATCAGGGGCAGCATCCATTCGCAGGCATCGCCCGCCTTCCACACCGTGTGGTCCACGATGCGCGCGCCGGCGATGGCCGCGCCCTTGTCAGCATACCAGCGCTGCAGCTCGATGAAGCGGGGCAGCGTGTCGCCCTCGAACTGCGCGCGCATGCGCTCGGCCATGCCGATGCGCCAGGGCATGACGCGTTCGCGGAAGAAGCTGGTCCAGCCGTCGAACAGCACCAGCACCGGCCGCTCCTGCAGGTCCAGGCCTTCCTGGTGCCAGGAGGGGACGGGGGCCTCGCTGGAGAGGCGGAACCAGTAGAAGCCGAAGGAGTGCAGCGTGAGCAGGTAGGGCAGGTCGCCGATCGGCGGGAAGGTGACGCGGCCCAGCATCTCGATCGGCGTGCGGCCCCGGTAGGCGGAGAGATCCAGCTCCACGGGCTGCGCCGCGCGCGAGAGGTTGAACACGGTGAGGATGATGTCGTCCTCGTGCTCGCTCACGTAGGCGAGGATCTTGCGGTTGCCGGGCTTGAGGAAGGTGCGGCGTCCGCGGCCGAAGGCGCGGCTGGTCTTGCGCACGGCCAGCATGCGCCGCGTCCAGTGCAGCAGCGAGCTCTGGTCGCTCGACTGGGCCTCGACGTTCAGCGCCTCGTAGCCGTACACCGCGTCCATGATCGGCTGCAGGTAGAGCCGCTGCGGATCGGAGCGCGAGAAGCCGCCGTTGCGGTCGGGGGACCACTGCATCGGGGTGCGCACGCCGTTGCGGTCGCCCACGAACACGTTGTCGCCCATGCCGATCTCGTCGCCGTAGTAGATGATGGGCGAGCCCGGCATCGACAGCAGCATGCCGTTCATGAGCTTCACGCGGTCGATGTCGTTCTCCATCAGCGGCGAGAGCCGCCGGCGGATGCCGAGGTTGATGCGCGCGCGCATGTCCGCCGCGTACATGCTGTACATGTAGTCGCGCTCCTTGCTGGTCACCATCTCGAGCGTCAGCTCGTCGTGGTTGCGCAGGAAGATCGCCCACTGGCAGCCGTCGGGAATGTCCGGCGTCTGCTGCATGATCTCGACGATCGGGTGCCGGTCCTCCTGGGCGATCGCCATGTACATGCGCGGCATCAGCGGGAAGTGGTAGGCCATGTGGCACTCGTCGCCGTCGCCGAAGTATTCGCGCACGTCCTCGGGCCACATGTTGGCCTCGGCGAGCAGGAAGCGGTTCTTGTACTCGGCGTCGATGGCGGCGCGCAGCTTCTTGATCACCGCGTGCGTCTCGGGCAGGTTCTCGTTGCTCGTGCCGTCGCGCTCCACCAGGTACGGGATGGCATCGAGCCGGAAGCCGTCCACGCCCATGTCCAGCCAGAAGCGCATGGTCTTGAACACGGCTTCCAGCACCGCCGGGTTGTCGAAGTTCAGGTCCGGCTGGTGGCTGAAGAAGCGGTGCCAGTAGTACTGCTTGGCGACCGGGTCCCAGGCCCAGTTGGAGGTCTCGGTATCGGTGAAGATGATGCGCGTGCCCTGGTAGATCTGGTCGGTGTCGCTCCAGACGTAGAAGTCGCGCTCGGGCGAGCCGGGCGGGGCGTGCCGCGCGCGCTGGAACCAGGGGTGCTCGGACGAGGTGTGGTTGATGACCAGTTCGGTGATCACGCGCAGGCCGCGCGCGTGGGCGGCGTCGAGCATTTCCTTGAAGTCCTCCAGCGTGCCGTACTGCGGATGCACGCTTTCGTAGTCGGAGATGTCGTAGCCGTCGTCGCGCAGCGGCGAGGGGTAGAACGGCATCAGCCAGATCGTGTTGACGCCCAGGTCCTTCACGTAGTCCAGCTTGGCGGTCACGCCCTTGAAGTCGCCGTACCCGTCGTTGTTGCTGTCGTAGAACGCCTTCACGTTCAACTGGTAGATGACGGCGTCGCGGTACCACTGGGGGTCGCCCTGGGTGTCGATCTCCGGGGTTTCGGGGGTGACGACGGGGCCGGGCTCGGGCAGCGGCCCGGCCGCGGCGCCGGCGGTGGCGGCCGTGGGCATGCTCGCGGCGGAAGGGGAGGTGTGCGGCAATGGAGCGTTCATGGCATCACTGGAAAGGGTCGAGGCTTCCGGCGTCCGCAACGCGGCGCCGCACGGCGAAGATGTGGGCCGGCGCGCGGCGCGGGTCGAGCAGGATGTAGTGGTGCTCGCCCTGCCAAACGAAGCGCTGCTGGCTCAGCAGATCGTGCATCTGCCAGTCGGCCGCGGGCGGGTCGCCCTCGGCGATGGCGATGTCCTCGGGCGAGAGGCGCATCCAGCCCGATTGCGCATGGTGCGGATCGAGGTTGACCACGGTCACGATCACGTCGCGGCCGTCGGGCGAGCGCTTCATGTAGGCAAGCAGCATCTCGTTGTCCACCGGCAGGAAGCGCAGGCTGTGGTCGGCCTGCAGCGCGGCATGCTCGCGGCGGATGCGGTTCACGCAGGCGATCAGCGGGCGCAGGCTGCCGGGCCGGTCCAGGTCCCAGTGCCGCAGCTGGTATTTCTCGGAATCGCGGTATTCCTCACTGCCGGGCGCGCGCGGTTCGTGCTCCAGCAGCTCGTAGGCCGGGCCGTAGATGCCGTAGTTGGCCGAGAGCGTGGCGGCCAGCACCAGGCGGTACGCGAACACCGCGGGCTCGCCGCCCTGCAGGTGGGCCGGCAGGATGTCGGGCGTGTTGGGCCAGGCGTTGGGACGGAAGTAGTCGCACCCCGGCGCGGTGTTCAGTTCCGTGAAGTAGTCGGTGAGTTCCTGCCGCGTGGTGCGCCAGGTGAAGTAGGTGTAGGACTGCGTGAACCCGCGCTTGGCGAGGCCGTGCATCACCTTGGGCCGCGTGAACGCCTCGGCCAGGAAAATCGTGCCGGGATATTCGCGCTGGATGTCCTGGATCACCCACTCCCAGAAAGCGAAGGCCTTGGTGTGGGGGTTGTCCACGCGGAAGATCTGCACGCCCTGGCCGATCCAGTGCGCGAACACGCTGCGCAGTTCCTGCCAGAGGCCGCGCCAGTCCTCGCATTCGAAGTGGAAGGGGTAGATGTCCTGGTATTTCTTGGGCGGGTTCTCGGCGTACTGCACGGTGCCGTCGGGCCGCCAGCGGAACCAGTCCGGATGCTCGCGCACGTAGGGATGGTCGGGCGCGCACTGGAAGGCGATGTCCATCGCGACCTCGATGCCGTGCTCGCGTGCGCGGGCCACCAGCCGGCGGAAATCCTCCTCCGTGCCCAGGTCCAGGTGGATGGACTTGTGGCCGCCCTCGTCCGCGCCGATGGCCCAGGGGCTGCCCACGTCGCCCGGGCCGGCGGTGAGTGCATTGTTGGGCCCCTTGCGCTGCACCCGGCCGATCGGGTGGATGGGGGGCAGGTACAGCACGTCGAAGCCCATTTCGGCGATGCCGGGAAGGCGGGCTTCCACGTCGCGGAAGGTGCCGTGCATGCCGGGCACGGGCGAGGCCGAGCGCGGGAAGAGTTCGTACCAGCTGCTGAAGCGGGCGCGTTCGCGGTCCGCGCGCAGCGGCAGCGCCACGGGGTGGAGGGTCTGCAGGCTGCGGTCCGGGTGGCGGCGCATCGCCTCGGCGGCATCGTCCTGCAGCGCCAGCGCCTTGAGCGCCTCGGCGGCGCCCTCCGGGCCCTGCGCGCCCTGTTCCAGGTCCGCGGCCCAGGCCTCCAGCAGCCGGGCGTCGGCGGCGGCGGTGTGCGAGGCCGCGCGCATGGCCGCGGCGCGCGCCTCGGCGGCGCCCACGCGGGCCGCCACGCGGATGTCGGCCGCGTCCACGCGGCGCTCCATGTCGTGCCGCCAGGATTCGAAGGTGTCCACCCAGGCCGCCACGGTGTAGCGGTAGAGGCCCGGCTCCTGCGGCGTGAACTCCGCCCGCCATTCGTCGTTCGCCTCCAGCTGCATCGGCACCTCGGTGGGCGCTTGCGGAGCTGGCGATCCGTCCTCGGCGTCCTTCCACCACTGCAGCATGGCGCGCGGCACGTCGTGCCCGTCGGTGAAGCAATGGGCGGTGATGCGCACCGGCTCGCCGGCCACGCGCTTCACCGGGAAGCGCCCGCCGTTCACGGCCGGCAGCACCGCATCGATCACGGCGCGTCCGCGGCCTGCGTCCCCGGACGGCATGGTGCCGGAAGGTGCCCGGGGGGCGGCTTGCGGTGCGGTGGCGGATGCCGTCAGCGCGGACGGGCAGGTTTCCGCGTTCTCCCCGGCCGGAGCAGCTGCGGCGCGCTGCGGAGCCGATGGCGCAGGAGCCGGGGTGCGGGAAGCAGACGGCGGGGTCGAGGGCGCGGGTTCACGGGGTGCGGGCATGGCGTGCGGGCTCCTGTCGAAGGATGAGGGTGGACAGCGGCGGCAGCGTGAGGCAGATCGACTGTTCGCAGTGGTGCGAACGCACCGGCGCGGCCTGCAGGCCGCCCAGGTTGCCCCAGCCGGCACCGCCGAATTCGCGGGCGTCGCTGTTGAACAGCTCCTGCCAGTAGCCGGCGGTGGGCACGCCGACGAGGTAGTTTTCGCGGGGCATGGGCGTCAGGTTGCAGACCACCAGCACCGGGCCGGCGCCCTGGCGCTGGGCCTCGGGGCCCGGCTTGCGCAGGAACGCGAACACGCTGCGGTCGGCATCGTCGGCCTCGACCCACTGGAAGCCCTCGGGCGAGAAGTCGAGATCGTGCAGGGCCGGTTCGCTGCGGTAGACGCGGTTGAGCTCGCGCACCATGTGCTGCAGGCCGCCGTGCAGGGGGCTGTCGCACACCCACCATTCGAGTTCGCCCTCGTGCGTCCATTCGCGGCGCTGGCCGAATTCGCCGCCCATGAAGAGCAGCTTCTTGCCGGGGTGGGCCCACATCAGGCCGAAGAGCGCGCGCAGGTTGGCGAACTGCTGCCACTCGTCGCCGGGCATCTTGTCGATCAGCGAGCCCTTGCCGTACACCACCTCGTCGTGCGAGAGGGGCAGCACGAAGTTCTCGTTGAAGGCGTACACCAGCGAGAACGTGAGCTTGTGGTGGTGATACCGGCGGTTGATCGGGTCTTCCTTGAAGTAGGCCAGCGTGTCGTGCATCCAGCCCATGTTCCACTTCATGCCGAAGCCGAGGCCGTTCATCTCCAGCGGCCGCGAGACCATCGGCCAGGCGGTCGATTCCTCCGCGATGCTCACCGTGTCCGGATGGTCGCGGTAGAGCGAGCGGTTCAGCAGCCGCATGAACTCGATCGCCTCCAGGTTCTCGCGCCCGCCGTGGCGGTTGGGAATCCATTCGCCATGCTTGCGCGCGTAGTCGAGGTAGAGCATGGAGGCCACGGCATCCACGCGCAGGCCGTCCAGGTGGTATTTGTCGAGCCAGAACAGGCCCGACGAGATGAGGAAGCTGCGCACCTCGTGCCGGCCGTAGTTGAAGATGGCCGAGTTCCATTCGGGATGGAAGCCCTGGCGCGGGTCCGAGTGCTCGTACAGGTGCGTGCCGTCGAATTCGGCCAGGCCGTGGCCGTCCATGGGGAAGTGCGAGGGCACCCAGTCCAGCAGCACGCCGATGCCCCGCTGGTGCAGGTGGTCCACGAAGTACATGAAATCCTGCGGGGTGCCGTAGCGCGAGGTCGGCGCGAAGTAGCCGGTGGTCTGGTAGCCCCAGGAGCCGTAGAACGGATGCTCGGTCACCGGCATCAGCTCCACGTGCGTGAAGCCCATCGACTGCACATAGTCGCCGAGCGCGTGGGCGAGTTCGCGGTAGTCCATGAACTGCCCGTCCTTGCGGCGCCACGACCCCGCATGGACCTCGTAGATCGACATCGGCGCGTCGAGCGCGTTGTGCGGGCCGCGCGAGGCCATCCACTCGCCGTCGTTCCAGGTGTAGTCGAGGTCCCAGATCCGCGAGGCGGTGCGGGGCGGCAGTTCGGAGCAAATGGCGAGCGGATCGGCCTTCTCCAGCACGCGGCCGCCGGTGCGCGAGACGATGCGGAACTTGTAGGCCTGCCCGTGCGCGGCATGCGGCACGAAGCCTTCCCACACGCCGCTGCCGTCATCACGCGCGGACAGCGGGTCGGCGTCGCCGTTCCAGCCGTTCCAGTCGCCGATCACCGACACCGAGGCCGCGTTGGGCGCCCAGACCGAGAAATTGGCGCCGCTCGCGTCGCGGGCCGGCGTGCCTTCCTCGCGCCGCAGGTGGCAGCCGAGGGACTGGTAGAGCCGCGCATGCGTTCCCTCGCGCAGCAGGTAGGCGTCGTGGGCGGTCAGCAGGGTGGAGTCGTTTGGCGGCACGGTGGAATCCTGAATAGGTCGTGGAGGGAGGGGAAAGGGACGGCATGGCTTCCGCACGACCGCATCGGTTGAAAGCCATTGGCGCATGGCCGGCCCGGTCGAGCTCGCGCGGCGGCGGCGATTGGGGCTGTAGGACGGGACCGCTAGGGGCGCGGCCCCGTCCACCCCGCGGTCACTCGCGCATGACCATCTCGCGCATGCGGCGGCGCAGGGCGCGCTCGCGCTGGCGTTCGGCCTCGTGGTCCTCCCGCACCGCGCGCAGCAGGGCCACCGCCATGAGCACCAGCACCAGCGCGAACGGCAGCGCGAACACGATGGTGGCCGTCTGTACCGCCTGCAGCCCGCCCGCGAACAGCAGCGACAGGGCGATGCCCGCCACCAGCAGGCCCCAGACGATCTTCACGCCCGCGGAGGGGTTGGGATCGCCGCGCGTGCTCATCGTGCCAAGCACCAGCGTGGCGGAGTCGCCCGACGTCACGAAGAACACGACGACCAGCACCGTGGCCACGATGGACATCGCCAGACCCAGCGGCATGGCGTTGAACATCGCGAACATCGCCGTGGCCGGGTCGGCCTGCGCGGCGGCCGCCAGCGGCACCTGCTGGAAGATCTCCAGGTGGAGCGCGGTGCCGCCGAAGATCGAGAACCACAGGAAGCCCACGAGCGTGGGGGCCACCACCGTGCCGAGCACGAACTGCCGGATGGTGCGGCCGCGCGACACGCGCGCGATGAACAGGCCCACGAACGGCGACCATGCGATCCACCACGACCAGTAGAAGATGGTCCAGTCGCCCACCCAGCTGCTGTCCCGGAACGGCGACATGCGCAGGCTGGTGCGCACGAACTCGCTGAGGTAGGCGCCCAGCGTGTTGGTGAAGGTGTTCACGAGCGACACCGTGGGGCCGAGCAGGAAAACCACCAGCGCCAGGAAGGCCGCGAGCAGCAGGTTGGCGCTGGAGAGCCATTTCACCCCGCGGTCCAGGCCGCTCACGGCGGACGTGATGAACAGCGCGGTGGTCACCAGGATGATCGCCGCCTGCGGCCACGGACCGACGGGGACGCCGAACACCGCCTGCAGGCCGCCGTTGATCTGCGCGGCACCCATGCCAAGCGACGCGGCCACGCCGAAGGCGGTGGCCACCACCGCCAGCACGTTGACCGCGGGCGACAACCGGCGCATGCCGCGCCAGGGCAGCGATTCGGTGGCCGAGCTCACCAGACCCGGGGCCTGGCGGCGGAACTGGAAGAAGGCGATCGCCAGGCCGACGATGCCGTAGATGGCCCAGGGGTGCAGCCCCCAGTGGAAGAAGGCGTAGCGCATGGCGGCGCCCGCGGCCTCGGGCGTCTGCGGCGCGATGCCCGGCGGCGGCAGGCCGTAGTGCGAGACCGGCTCCGCCACGCCCCAGAACACCAGGCCGATCCCCATGCCCGCGGCGAACAGCATCGCGAACCACGTGGGGGTGGAGAACTCGGGTTCGTCGTCCTCGTCGCCGAGCTTCAGGTCGCCATAGCGGCTCAGGGCGAGGAAGAAGGCCAGGCCGACCAGGCCCAGCACCACCCACAGATAGAGCCAGCCGAAGTTGCGCGTGATGCTCGCGAGCAGCGAGCCGAAGAAGACGCCCAGCGTGGCCGGCGAGGCCAGCCCCCACAGCACGATGGCGGCGATCAGGCCGGCCGACACCGTGAGCTGCAGGTTGCTCCCGGCCGCGGCCCACAGGCGGGCGGGCAGGGGTTGCGGGGCGGAAGTGGGCGGGGGCTGGGAGGAAAGCGGCATCCGCGAAGTTTGGCGGCGGACGGGCCGCCGGTCTGTCAGCCGAAACCGGCAACGGATGAGCCCCGCCCACGGCGTTCGCCGCCAGGGGTTGCGGCATCATTGCGCCCATGCATTCCCGACCTGCCGGGCCCGCCGCTGCGCCGGCCCCGATCGCCTTCTTCGACGCGCTGGCCCATGGCCCGGCCGACCGCCGCGTGGCCGTGCTCCGCGGGATCGGCGCGGCCGGCTCGATCTCGCAGGCCGCCCGCGCGGTCGGCGTGAGCTACAAGGCCGCCTGGCAGGCGGTGGATACGCTCACCAACCTGGCGGGAACGCCGCTGGTGGAACGGGTGGTGGGCGGCGCGGGCGGCGGCGGCGCGCGCCTGACCGAAGCCGGCCACGCCCTGCTGCATGCCGCCGACGCGCTCGCGCAGGCCCGGGCGGGCGTGCTGGCCGCGGTGGCGCCGGGGCGCACGGATGCGGCAGTGGCGGTGTCGCCGCAGGCCGCGCACGCGGCGCGTCCGGCAGCGGGCCTCGCCCTGCGCACGAGCATGCGCAACCAGTGGCCGTGCGTGGTCGAGGCGCTGGAAGGCGATGGCGCCGTGGTGCGGGTGCTGCTGCGCGGCGAGCGGCTGCCCCCGGAGCCGGCCTCCTCGCCGGCGCACGGCGCTGACGCGGACGGCCTGCGCCTGTCTGCCCGCATTACGCGCGAGAGCGGCGAATTGCTGGGGCTGCGGCCCGGCAATCCCGTGCTGGCGCTGTGCAAGGCCACGGCCGTACGGGCGCGGGCCTTGCCTTCACGGCACGGCGCTCCCGCTGCGCCCAGCGATGAAGAAACCTCCAATACCTGGACGGGCCGCGTGGCACGTGTTTCGCGCGGCGGCGTGCAGGGCGACGAAATCGCCGCCGAACTCGATGCCGGCGTGCGCATGGTGGGCTTCGCGCCTGCCGGCTCCGGGCTGCGCACGGGGCGGCGGGTGGTGCTGTCGGTGGAGGAATCCGCGGTGGTGCTGGCCGTGGTGGACATGGGCTGAGGGCTGAGACATGGGCCGGGAAGTGCCCGCCTCCGCGCTCAGTCCAGCGCGAAGCGCTCGCGGAAGGCGTCGCAGAACGGGCCGGTGCCGCACAGCGAGAGCGTGATCGTGTGGCGCGGTGCGCCTGCCGTGCCGGAAGCCGCCACCACGCGCCGGGTGTCTTCGTCGTAGCGCAGCGATTGCCCGGTGGCGGTCTCTTCCACGGCCTGCAGGTCGTAATCCCAGAGTCCGCCATCCTCGATCGGACCGCGCTGGCCGCCGAAGCGGTCGTGCGCCCAGTCCAGCACCGCGGCGATCTCGGCATGCAGCGCCGGCAGATGCTCGCTGGTCACGCTCGCCATGGCATCCCAGGTGCCGCAGCCGTCGCTGTCTTCGCTGTAGTCGAAATCGAGGTAACGCAGGGTCATGGGCTCTGTGCGGGTGGACGGAGAAGGATGGGGAGGGCGAACGCCGGAGCAAGCGGGCGCAGGCGTGACGCTCCACGGCCGATTGTCGGGCGAACGGCCCGCGCCGTGCCGGAGAATGGCGTGAAACCACACCATGGACACGCCCGCCATGCCTTCCGAGATGTCTCCCGCCCCGGCCTCCCTCTCGCCCCGCCCCCTGGATGCCGCCGGCCAGCCTGCTGCCGCGCCGGGTCCCGCGGCCGGCACCGGCCCGGTGCTGTGGGCGTGCACGGGCCTGCGCCATGGGATGCCCGGGATGGATGAGCCGCTGTTCGGCGGCATGGATCTGCGCATCGCGGCGGGCGCCACGCTGCTGCGGGGTGGCGACGGCCGGGGCAAGACCACGCTGCTGCGGATCATCGCCGGCCAGCTGAATCCCCGGCAAGGACGCATCGACGCGGCAACGCGCGACGTGTTCTGGATCGATCCCCGCAGCGACGGCGCGGAGGGCGGAGGGCCCGCCGCGCAGCAGACGCCGGAAGATTGGTGGGCCGCGCAGGCGGCGCGCCGCCCGGGCTGGAGTGCCGATGCGCTGGCGGCCCACGTCCAGGGTTTCGGGCTGGCCGGGCATGCCGGCAAGCGCATGGAGCAGCTTTCCACCGGCACGCGCCGCAAGGTGCTGCTCGCGGCCGGCTTGGCGAGCGGCGCGGCACTGGTGCTGGTGGACGAGCCGGTCGCCGGGCTGGACCGCGCCTCGATCGCCTATCTGCGGCAATGCCTCTGCGGCGCGGCGGCGGCAGCGTCCGCCACCCCGCCTGCATCGCCTGCGGGCGGCTCCGCGGTCGTGGTGGCGCATTACGACGCCCTGGGCGATGTGCCCTGGACGCAGCGGGTGGAACTGGGCGACTAGGCTGCCGCGCGCGCGGGTCCGGGCTGCGCGGGCGCATGCCACCGCTCCTTGCCGGCCCGCTTGGCCGCGTACGGCGCTTCGTCGGCGCGGCGGATGGTTTCCGCCAGCGTGTCGCCCTCCCGCAGCAGAGCCAGCCCGACGCTTCCCATGGCGAGCAGATCGTCGAGGAAGGCGCCGGCCTGGGCGTCATCCATGCCGGACAGCAGGATGCCGAACTCCTCGCCACCCATGCGCCCGCAGGGGCGGTAGACCCGTCGGCGCGTGCCGTCCATCACACGGCCACGCCCGGGCCCGGGCCGCGGCACCTTGTTGGAAATGTGTGCCTTTCCACTCACGCTAGGGGGTATGGAGCGGGCCGCGCAGGTCGGCTGAAAATGGAAAGTGAGAAAAAGGATGCCTGCACCAGGCTGCTTATCAGGTGTCTATATGATAAAAATGATCTACAGCACTTTTCTGGATTTTTCATTTTCAGGGGTGGTGGCAGGCAACTGATACGGAAGGCATCCATGGCATCTCTGAAAGTCTCGACGCGCGTCACACTGGGGTTTGGCGTACTGGCCCTGCTGGGAATCCTGATCGCCGCCGTGGGCGCGCTGAACATGCGGACCGTGGCCAGGGACCTGCAGGAGGTGGCCACCGACCGCATGGTGAAGGTGGCGCAGTTCACCGAACTCAAGGACAACCTCAACGCCATTGCCCGGTATGCGCGCAATGTGGTGATCTCTCCCGATCCCGCCGTCCAGCAGCAGGAAAAGGGGCGGATCGGCGAGATGCGCCAGGCCAACGAAGCCATCGTCCGGGAATTGGAGAAGACCATTGCGCTGCCGAAGGCCCGTGAGCTCCTGGACGTGATCCTGCAGACCCGCGGCGGCTACAACGAGGCCCTGGAGCGCGCGACCGGCCTGGTGGACCAGGGCGACCGGGTGGGCGGCGGGGCCCTGCTGATGGGCGATGTGCGGGCGCGGCAGAACGTGCTGTTCAAGGCGGTGGACGACTCCCGGGCGCTGCAGAAGCGGATCGCGGACGAGCTGGCCTTGGACGCTTCGCGGCTGGCCGCCCGTTCCACCGTGATGCTGGCGTCGCTGGGCGCCGCCATGCTCGCCATCGGCCTGCTGGTGGGCTGGATCATCGTCCGCGACCTGTCCCGTGCCCTGGGGGCCGAGCCGGCGGACCTGGCCGCCGCCGCGCAGCGGGTGGCCGCGGGCGACCTGAGCACGGAGCTGCGCGCGCGTCCCGGCGACCAGGCCAGCGTGATGGCGGCCATGGCCGCGATGCAGAGCGCGCTCGCGGCGGTGGTCGCCACCGTGCGCAGCGGCGCGGACGGCGTGGCCACCGCCAGCTCCGAGATCGCGCAGGGCAACGCCGACCTCTCCAGTCGTACCGAGCAGCAGGCGAGCGCGCTGGAGGAAACGGCCGCATCGATGGAGGAACTCTCCAGCACCGTGCGTCAGAACGCCGACAGCGCCCGCCAGGCCAACCAGCTGGCCGTGAATGCGTCCACGGTGGCGGTGCAGGGCGGCGACGTCGTCGGCCGGGTCGTCGACACGATGAAGACCATCAACGACCGTTCGAAGAAGATCGCCGACATCATCGGCGTGATCGACGGCATCGCCTTCCAGACCAACATCCTGGCGCTGAATGCCGCCGTGGAGGCGGCGCGGGCGGGCGAGCAGGGACGCGGCTTCGCCGTGGTGGCCAGCGAAGTGCGCAGCCTGGCGCAGCGCAGCGCCGGCGCCGCCAAGGACATCAAGCTCCTGATCGACGGCAGCGTGATCGAGGTGGAGCGCGGCGCCGCGCTGGTGGATCAGGCTGGTGCGACCATGACCGAGGTGGTCTCCGCGATCCGCCGCGTGACCGACCTGATCGGCGAAGTGAGCGCCGCCAGCGGCGAGCAGAGCCAGGGCGTGGCGCAGGTGGGCGAGGCCGTGTCCCAGATGGACCAGGTCACCCAGCAGAATGCCGCGCTGGTGGAGGAAAGCGCCGCGGCGTCGAGCAGCCTCAACCACCAGGCCCGGCAGTTGCAGCAGGCGGTGGCCGTGTTCCGGCTCGGCGGTGCCGGGCACCGGGATTTCCGCCCCGCGGCCGCCTTCGCGCC
>NZ_JAUZUQ010000033.1:0-37328 GCF_031844105.1 Acidovorax sp. PRC11
GGGGGGGGGGGGGGGGGGGGGGGGGGGGGGGGGGGGGGCGGGGGGGGGGGGGGGGGGGGGGGGGGGGGGGCCGCGGGGGGGGGGGGGGGGGGGGGGGGGGGCGGGGGTGCGGGCGCGGATGCGGACGCGGAGACGGCCGGGCCAGGGCTTGCCGGCTTTCGCGCGGGCGGCGCGATGGCGGCAGCGGGCGGCCGCCGCACGGGTACCGGCGAGGGGGTAGAGATCCCCGGCCGGGCCGGCGCGGCGGCCATGGACCGCACGCCCGCGGCGGACCCGGCCACGGCACCGGCCGTGGCCGCGCGCTCCGGCATCCGTCCGGCCTGCCCTCCCAGCCGGAACACCTCCACCGCACGCACCAGTTCCTGCGCCTGCGCCTGCAGGCTGCTGGCCGCAGCGGCCATCTGCTCGACGAGCGCGGCGTTCTGCTGCGTGGCCTGGTCCACGTGGGTGATGGCCTCGGCGATCTGGTCCACGCCCTGGCTCTGCTCGGCGCTGGAGGCGCTGATCTCGCCCATCAGATCGGTCGCGCGGCGGATGGAGGCGACGATCTCCGTCATCGTCGCCCCGGCCCGGTCCACGAGTTCACTGCCCCGGCCCACGCGCTCGACGCTCGCGGTGATGAGTTCCTTGATCTCCTTGGCGGCCGTCGCGCTGCGCTGCGCGAGGGTGCGCACCTCTGACGCCACCACGGCGAAGCCCCGGCCCTGCTCGCCCGCGCGCGCCGCCTCCACGGCCGCGTTGAGCGCGAGGACGTTGGTCTGGAACGCGATGCCGTCGATCACGCCGATGATGTCGCCGATCTGCCGGCTGCTGTCCTGGATGCCGCGCATGGTGTCCACCACCTGCGCGACCACGGCGCCGCCGTCCGCGGCCACGGTGGAGGCCGCCAGGGCGAGTTCGTTGGCGCGGCGCGCGCTCTCGGCGTTCTGCCGCACGGTCGAGCCGAGCTGCTCCATGGCCGCGGCCGTCTGCTCCAGCGCCGAGGCCTGGCGCTCGGTGCGCGAGGACAGGTCGTGGTTGCCCGCCGCGATCTCGCCGCTGGCGTCCGAGACGCGCTCCGCGCTCGACCGCACCGTGGTCACCACGGCCGAGAGCCGCTCGCGCATGCTGCCGAAGCCGGACATGATGCTGGAGGCGTCGCCGGCGCGCACGGGCACGTCCACGGCCAGGTCGCCCTCGGCCACGGCCAGCGCCACGCGCTTGAGTTCGGGCGGGTCACCGCCGAGCTGGCGCACCACGGAACGCAGGTACCACGCCAGCCCGCCGAGGCAGGCCACCACCGCCAGCACCGCGAGGGTGGCGAGGTTGCGGTCCGTCCGGGCCAGGCCCTGCACCTCGTTGATGCGCGATGACAGGCGCTCGCCCTGGCGCTCCTTCTCCTTGGCGAGCGGAGCGAGCAGGCGGTTGCGCGCGGGGATCGTGCGGTCCACCAGCAGGGCGAACGCTTCGTCCTTGCGGCCGGCCTGCACGAGTTGCAGGTTCTGGCCGCCGATGGCCCAGAAATCCTCCATGAGCGCCGGCAGCGGCGCGAATGCCTGGCGGCCGTCGTCGGAGATCATGTTGTCGCCGAAGTCCTTCAGCGTCTTCTGCAGCTGCGCGCGCTTGTCGGCGATGTCGGCCAGGGTGGCGTTCAGTTCCTCGGGCGTGCGAGAGGATCGCGTGCCGCAGCTGCAGCGACACGCGCGTGACGTTGAGTTCGAGTTCCGCGATGCGCTGGAGCTGCGGAACGTTGTAGGCACGCACGATCTCGGCGTCACTGCCGAGCCGCTCCATCATGATCCAGATGGACACGGCACCCGCCGCGAGCAGCAGGAAGATGAGCGTGTTGATCGCCATCAGGCGCTGTGCCAATGTCCAGCTGGCCCTCTGTTGCCCTGCCATGGTGCCTCCCTTCACGGTGTACGGCCGCGTTCTGCTCCATGGCGCCTCTCCCGCCACGGTCACTGCCGATGTGGTTGATGAAAGCGATTGTTTGCAATAACGCGCAAAAAGGCCAGAGGCGCGCGCCCGTCAGGAGTGGAAAGCGGCGTCGGACATGCGCTCCCCGCGCTGTCCGGCAGGCGTGCGCGCCGGGCCCGGTCGGGCCCGCCCGGGGCGCTGCCGTTCAGGGCAGGCCGGCCAAACCCTTGGCCGCCTGGAAGAGCGCCTCGCGGGCCTGCCCGACGATGCGCGCCTGCCACGCCGGCGTGTCGGTGTAGAAGGCCGCCAGCACCTGCCCGCGGATCGCCTCGGCCTGCGCGGCAGGGGCCTCGGGATGCAGCCGCAGCCAGTGGGCGGCGCGCAGGGCCTGCACCACGTCGAGGATGGGCACGGTGCCGTATTCGAGCGCGATGCCGGTGACCTCGGCCCCCGGGCATTCGTCGTACACGCTGTTCCACATCAGGCCGGTGAGGAAGGCCGAGGTGGACGTGCCGTCGTAGATCGAGGTGACGGGCGTCGCCCCGTCGCCGCCCCACCAGGCGCGGGCCCGGCCGATGGCTTGCGCATCGTCGCGGCCCGCGTAGATGCGCTCGCCATGGCCGCTGGGGCCCAGGCCGGTGTGCAGGTCGATCCAGGCGATGCGCGCGGCCTGCGCACCGTGCGTGCGCAGCACCTGCCGCAGCGTGCGGTTGCTCCACGTGGGCTCCGTGCCGCCGAAGAACAGCCCGTCCGGGAATTCGTGCTGCCCGCGCGTGATGGCGGACTGCCAGGCCGCCTCGCCGCGCCCGGCGATGAACGCGGCCACGGCGCGCTCGTTGTCCGGGCCGGGCGGCCACTCGTCGGGCACCAGCAGCGCGGCGATCTCGCGGTAGGCGTCGTTCGCCGGCAGGGGCTGCGAGAAGTCGTGGAAGTTGCGGTTCAGGTCGACGTTCTCGTGGGTCGCGCGGCGCGTGTGCGAGAACCCGTGCGGATTGAGCGCGTGGATGTAGAGCACCGCCACGCCGGCCTCGCGCGCGCGGTCGCGCCAGGCCGCGTCGCGCAGCATGGCCACCTGCACGCCGCTGCCGCAGTGGCCTTCCACGCCGTGGCAGGCACTGCTCAAGAGGATCAGGCGGCGCGCATCGGCGGGCCCGTCGCGCACCACGTCCATGGCGAGCGCCTCGCCCTCGCGGCCCGGCAGCGGATGCGCATGCGATTCGACGGGCAGGCCCGCGTCCGCCGCGGCGCCCAGGAACCGCGCCCGGGCCTGCGCATAGGTGGAGGAAAACGCCCCGGTGGTGTCCGCCATCCCGCTCAGGCCGCCGTGCCGCTGGTGGCGGGGCGCGGCGCCGCCAGCCACTGCTGGGCCAGCTCGACCCAGTAGGTCGCGCCCAGCGGCAGCAGGTCGTCGTTGAAGTCGTAGCTCGGGTTGTGCAGCGTGCAGGGGCCGCCGCCATGGCCCATCTCGCGGTGCGTGCCTTCGCCGTTGCCGATGAAGCAGTAGGCGCCGGGCTTGGCCTGCAGCATGAACGCGAAATCCTCCGCGCCCATGGTCGGCTCCTGCGGGGAGACGTGCTCCGCGCCCACGATGCCTTCCATCACGCGGCGCGCGAACGCGGCCTCGGCCGGCGCGTTCACGGTGGGCGGGTAGTTGCGGTGGAACTCGAACTCGCACGTGGCGTCGTGGGCGGCGCAGGTGTGCTCGGCCACCTGCTTCATGCGTTGCTCGATCATGTCGAGCACTTCCAGCGTGAAGGTGCGCACCGTGCCCTGCAGTTCGCAACTGTCGGGCACCACGTTGGTGGCCTCGCCGGTGTGGATCATGGTGACCGAGATCACGCCCGCATCCACCGGCTTCTTGTTGCGGCTGATGATGTTCTGGAACGCCTGCACCATCTGGCAGGCCACGGGCACGGGGTCGATGCCCATGTGCGGCATGGCGGCGTGGCTGCCCTTGCCGCGGATGACGATCTTGAATTCGTTGGACGAGGCCATGACCGGGCCGGGGCTCACCGCGAACTGGCCGGCGCGCATGCCGGGCCAGTTGTGCATGCCGAACACGGCCTCCATCGGGAACTGCGTGAACAGGCCGTCTTCGATCATGACGCGCGCGCCGCCGCCGCCCTCCTCCGCCGGCTGGAAGATCAGGTATACGGTGCCGTCGAAATCGCGGTGCTTCGCGAAATGCTGGGCCGCGCCGAGCAGCATCGCCGTGTGGCCGTCGTGGCCGCAGGCGTGCATCTTGCCGGGGTGCGTGCTGGCGTGCGAGAAGGTGTTGAACTCGGTGATGGGCAGCGCGTCCATGTCGGCGCGCAGGCCCACCGCGCGGCCCGAGGCGCCGCCGTCGCGGCCGTGCACGATGCCCACCACGCCCGTCTTGCCCAGGCCGCGGTGGACCTCGATGCCCCACTCGGCGAGCTTGGCGGCCACGACGTCGGCCGTGCGGACTTCCTCGAAGCAGAGCTCGGGGTGCGCGTGGATGTCGCGGCGCACGGCGGCGATGCCCGCGGCCTCGGTGACGATGGAGTCGATGAGTTTCATAATGGGTGTTTCCTCAGGTTGCGGAGAGTCTAGCCCTGGCTCCGCATGCGCACCAGACAGGGTTATTCCACACCCCACGATGCTGTCAGAACACGCCCTCTCGCTCGCCCAGTCCCTGGTGCGCATGAACACCGTGAGCCAACGCTCCAACCTGGAACTCATCGACTTCGTGCGCACGGAACTGGAGCGCCTCGGCGTGGAATGCCGGCTGACCTACGACGCAAGCAAGACCAAGGCCAATCTCTTCGCGACGCTCGGCGAGGGCAAGCCCGCCGGCATCATCCTCTCGGGCCACACCGACACCGTGCCCTGGAACGGGCAGGACTGGAGCATGGACCCGCTCTCGGCCACCGTGCAGGACGGCCGGCTCTACGGCCGGGGCAGCGCCGACATGAAGGCCTTCATCGCCATCGCGCTGTCGCAGGCGCGCCAGTTCCTGGAAAGCGATGCGCCCTTCGCCATCCACTACGCCTTCAGCTACGACGAAGAGGTCGGCTGCTTCGGCGCGCGCGAACTCATCGCCGACATGCGCGAGGCCGGCGTGCGGCCGCTCGCCTGCATCGTGGGCGAACCCACCGACATGGTGCCGGCCATCGCGCACAAGGGCGTGTACCGCTACCGCTGCTGCGTGCGCGGCAAGGAGGCGCATTCCTCGCTCACGCCGCATTCGGTGAACGCGATCGAGATGGCCGCGCGCGTGGTCGGTCGCGTGCGCGACATGGCCGAAGGTTTCGAGCGCGAGGAGCCGCGCTTCGACGGCTTCGATGTGCCGTTCTCCACCGCCAGCGTGGGCCAGTTCCACGGCGGCATCGCCGACAACGTGGTGCCGCGCGATGCGGAGTTCCGCTACGAATTCCGCGACCTGCCCACGGCCGACGCGGCCCGCATGCAAGCCGAGGTGGTGGCCTATGCGCGATCCCTGGAACCCGCGATGCAGGCGGTGGCGCCGCAGGCGAGCATCACCTTCGACACCATCTGCGAGATCCCGAGCTTCCTCGGCAGCGCGCAGGACCCCGTCACGCGGCTGGCCCAGCGCCTCGCGGGCGAGGCCGGCACCACGCTGGTGGCCTTCGGCACCGAGGCGGGCCTCTTCAAGAACGCCGGCATCTCCACCGTGGTCTGCGGCCCGGGCAGCATCCGCCAGGCCCACCAGCCCGACGAATACGTGAGCCTGGAGCAGCTGGCGCGCTGCGAGGCCTTCATGCGCGGCCTGGCGCAGACGCGGGAGTTCGAGGGGAAGCGGCAGAACTAGTCCCCTCGGACGCTGCAAGGCAGTTGACGGACGTGCTCGCCTGCTCATCGAAAAAAAGAAAGGCTTGCGGATCGACGAGCTTGGGATAGTCCACTAGCTGCAATTGCCGTTCCCGCTCGGCTATGGCCAGTTGTTTCGCGCCTTCCTCGCCATGGCGTTTGACGGAAAAACGCTTGATCAAAAGCGTTCCGTCTCGCAGGCGCGTACAAGCCATCCAGTAGCCCGTCCTGCCGTTGTCACGGCTCACACCCACCACACCGCTGGTATTGCGCGGGGGCAGCTTCTCGCGGTAGCTGCGGCTGGACAAAGGCGGATACAGCTTCAGCAGCTCGTTGCGATACTGCTTGGCGGCCTGCAGTGCCGCTTCAGTGCTGCAGTAGACGTGGTCGTAGAAGAAGCGAGTGCCGACGCCGCGCCCTTGCCGGCTGAGACGCACCACCCAGGCAAACGTGTCCCTGCGTTTGTCGATGCTGCGAGCGATGCCGTAATTGCCCTGTAGCAAAGGGTCGCGGTCATTCGCGTCTGCACTCGGGGTACCCACAAACCGCTTCTTGTCTGTCGTTTCCACTTTAGGGTCCCATCATGCTGCAGGGACCGCAGTACCTGCCGGCTTGAACGGGGGAAGCCAAGAAGCGCCCACCCATTCCCCGGTGCGCACCAGAGTCATGGTCTTCAGGACCTTGGCCGGACCGCCAAACGTGCATTGCGCGGCCCAGGTCTGCCCGTCAAAGCCGGGCACCAGGAAGCACGCCATCTCGGGCAACGCCAGGGCCGCTTCATCGTTCTTCTCCGCCAGCACCGCCACGACGTCGCGAGAGGTGGCTGTGGCAACGTCGAGCCCCTTGGGCCAACCTCCGGTCCATGGCATGGGTCGGGACATGGAAGTGTGAAAGGTCAGGGCATGCAGCCCCCATAACTGCTCATGGTCGGGCAAGGTGGGGTCCATGCACTGCAGCATGAGGTCCAGCCCCAGACACTCCACGCTGACGTGGTACGGGTCCGTATCGCGCCCCTGGCGGAGATCGCGCACAGGAGGCTGCAGCGACAGCAGGGCACGCTGCAGCGGCTCTTGGCGGCTGTAGCGGCCCAGGTTGCGCAGCAGCATGTCGGGCAGTGGATCGAACCGGAATGGCATGCGACAACTCCTGGGGCGATCAGGCCGGACCGCGATCCGAGTTCAGGAAAGCCAGGTACTTGGGGTCTTCATCGGAAAACAACTCGTCGCCTTCCTGCATGTGTGCCTGGGCGAGCATGTGCCTGGCTTGCGCCAGCTCCCCCAATTCGAACAGCGACTGGCCTGCCCGCAGCAGCAGATAAGGATTGCCGATGCCATCCGGTCCGCTCATGGCGTCCAGGAAGGAAATCTTCGCCATCTTGAAGTCGCCGAGATCGAAATAGGCCTCGCCCAACGTTCCATTGAGCCAAGTCCAGGCCTCCCAATCGGGCTGGGGCTCGGGCAGCATGTCCAGCGCTTGGTTCAAAGGCTCGATCGCGGCCGACGGCCTGCCGCTCTCCAACGCTTCGTTGGCCTTTTCCGACAGCGCCGTGATCTTTTGATGGATGTAGTCGGGCAACTGCGGCCCGTCATCATCGTCGAAATCGACTTCTGCCATTATTTGCTCGCCTTCTTCATCTGATCTAAGGCGAATTTCAGATATTTTGGATCTTCACCAGAATACCCCCTACGCCCACCCAGCTCATATGCTTTGATCAAGTTTTGCGCCGCAAGACCCTGGCTTCCAGCCTCGAAGTAAATCTTGCCAACGATGATGTAAGGCTCAGCATCGCCAGGCAATAGTTCGCAATGAAAAAGCTCTTTCGCCCACTTCTCCGCATCAGCAAATTTTCTCTGCTCCCAGTAAAATGATGAAATCGCTTTTATTAGGCTTTGGGAAGAGTCCCAAAGATGCTTCGGCTCCGGAAATTTCTTCCACGTATCCAATAATTTCTCTTCCGCAAGGACGTAGTTTTCCGAAGCCTTGGCACTTCGGTAAGCCTTACCGTTTTCAACCATCACTTCATAAACTTCAGAAGGGAGCTTTTGCACAGGCATTTTATTCCTCTATTTCAATGGCAGGTTATAGGTTTCATTCAACCTGGCTCCTGCCGACCGATTTATAGACTGATGGTCCAGAATATAATTATTCGAGTTTGTCATAAACTCTCGAACTTCGGGAGATCTAGCGCCGTAATTCCTACCCTCTTGATTCCACCAAGACACTGCATCCCTCGGATGATGAGCCATGTCAGCCTTGCTCATATCATACCACTGGCTATCGGAAGCTTGAAACTCCTTTTCTCCCGTGATGGCGTTTTCTCTAATTTTTCCTTCCTTCTCCATTCTTTCAATAACTTCCCTCCCCGTCTTGGTATTCTTTCCAGGAGTCTTTCCAAGAAAAAGCTCTCGCAGGCTCCGCGCTTTGATCTTTACGCCATTCCAATTCTTCGTGGAGAATACCTTGACCGTCCTGCCGCTTTTCGTGACGGTTTGGCCTACTTCTACGGGAACTCCAGCCGCCTCACCCGTTTTGGCCGCGTCAGCCGCTTTGCCAGCAGCTGACAGATCCTCGGCAGCCTTTACACCTGCACCAGCCGCCTCCGCGGCCTTCCCGCCCGCAGTAGCCGCTTCTCCCGCCTTGGCGCCAGCGCCTGCGACTTCCGCGACTTTTGCGCCCTGGCCCAGTTTGGCAACGCTCCCTACTGCCAGCACCAGACTTCCTATTTCCAGCCCCGCCCGGGTCACGGCTTCCACATAGTTGCCCTTTTCCCAGGCATCCGTCACGGGCTTGGCGAGTTCGTGGCCTGCAGTCTTCGCCGCCTGCTTGAGGCTTTCCAGGCAGATATTTCCCAACCGGATCTGTTCTGCAAGGATCTGCGCATCTAGGCTGCCGTGGATCATGCCCGCCGGGTTGCCGTACTTTCCTGCGGTATAGACGAGCTGCCCCAGCCCTAAGCCGATGTCTTTAACGAAACCCAGCGCGCCACGCGTCACCTGGGCTCCTACGTTGCCTGCGGTGGACCAGCCGCCTTCGTCCTTCACGTCGATTGCGGCGATGCCTTCATCCGCCATCTGGTTGAGGTCCCCGAACCGGACGTACTCGTCCAGTTGGTGAGGGTCCATGAAGCTCAGCTTCTCCTTGTAGCCCTGCAGTTTCTCCAACTGCGGGGAGGTCTTGGGCGGGTCGTTGCAGGGCAGCTTGCCGTTCTCGACCAGGCCGGCCGGCGCGCCCTGGCTCGTCACCAGCTTGCCCACGGTGTTGGGCCCGCCGGGCCCGACGTTCATTTCCACCACCGTGTCGTGGCGCGCGCAGACCAGCCCGTTGACCTTCACGCGCGTGTCGTCGCCGACCAGCCGCACGTGCCCCGGCTGCTGGGACGTCTGCGACACGACACCCTTGCCCGCATTGCCGTTCGTGCCGCGCACCCAGTCGGTCAGGCGGTACACGTGCGTGCCACGCGCATATACGTTCGGCGAGGCCTTGAGTTCGTTCGACAGGTCCCGGTAGGAGTCGAACGGCACGGGTTTCTTGCCCACCTTGCACACGTCCGGCGTGGTGCAGACGGCCTTCCACTGCGCCTCCACGTTGGCGATGTGTTTCTCAGCCACCAGGCACCTCCGCGGGAGTGCGGTTGCGATCGCGATCGCGATCGCGATCGCGATGGATGTGAATGGGCTGCACGGCGCCGCGCTGCGCCGGCCCGGCAGGGATGGCCGCCAGCATCACCTTGCGCAGGCCCCATTCCTTGGGGACGGCGCGGCGCCAGACCAGTTGCACCGATTGCGCGTCGAGGTCGATCGTCACCGTGTCCAGCCGCAGCGGTGTGGGCTGGGTCAGCCCTTCCTCGTCGGTGAGAAGCGCCAGGAGGTCGATGCCCGGCAGCTGGGTGTCGATGCGGCCCGTGGCGTCGCAGCCGATCAGGGTGATGGGCTCGTCGCCTTTCAGCCAGCCGGGGGCGATCAGATCGGGCTGCGCGGACTGGTAGAACGCGAAATCGAAGTCTGGCGGCAGGAACGGGAAGTGCTCCGCGCGCCACGCGTCGTCGTAGGTTCCAGCATAGCGGGCACGCTGCGGGTTCCAGCGAGGTACCGGGCCAAAGCAGACGGGCGCGAGCCGCTCGCGGATGTCGCGCAGCGGCTTTTGCACGTCCTCGATCTGCGGTGCGAGATAGAACTGGGCTCGGTCCAGATCGGCCTCGCCCACATAGCCCCGGCCCACAGGATTGAGCTCGTAGGTGTCGAATGCCTGTTCGTCGTGGATGTCGTCGGTGGCCGGCCCGCGATAGCGCGCCCGGCGCACCGCGCCGCCATACGCCATGCCGGCGTGCAGGGGCACGGCGGTCGTCGCCTCGGGCTTCGTCAGGTGCCACCCCCGCAAGGGCGTCCAGTGCCATGCACGCAGGCCGGTGACCAGCGCCGTCTTGGTGATCGGGCCGACGCGCACGCCGATGGGCCAGTGCGTTGCTGGCTTGCCGTCCACGGGCCGGGCGTGGCCGAGCACGTGCACGTCGGTGCGCTGTTTGCCGACGACGAGGTGGGTTTCTTCCAGGAACGGCGTGCTCTCGGGCGCGCCGACATAACGGTCCACGCACTGGATGGGCATCTGCTCATCCATGGCCAGCACGGGCTGCCCGTGCGCGAGGGTGAAGCTGCCCGCGACGATGACGACATCGAAGTAGCGGCCTTGGGTAGTCGCTTTCTCGATGACCATGTGCGGGAACGGGCTGTGGTTTTCGACGTCCATGCCAGTCCAGGGCGAATCAGTTCAGGTGGATGTCTTCGCCCTGGATCACCACGTTGTCGCCATCGGCCGTGATCTGGATGAGCTTGCCGTTGACGCTGACCGTGCCGTCATCCTTCATCTCCAGCACCGACTTGCCCACTTTGAGGGTGATGCTGGTTTCGTCCATGACGAGGCTGGAGCCCTTCTTGCTCCCCGCGCCGCCGGAAGGCGCGGTGATGTTCTTGGCGACCGCGCCGGCCGCGGCTCCGCCGCCACCACCCACGGTGAGCGCATATTTCTTGCCCGCCGTGTGGGTGTGTTCCATCCCGATGGTGTCGCTGCGGTTCATGCCCACGTTGGTCAGCATCGTGATGCCCACGTTGAGGTTGTAGGCCACGCCGACGTTGGCCATCTTGAAGACGCCCGTGGTCTGGATGCAGCCGACGCCGATGGTCTCGGTCTTGAGCAGCCCGACACTGGTGGTCCAGTTCTTCGCGATGGAGTCGGTTTCGTTGCGCCCAATGTGCTTTGTGCGGTTCCTGCCGATGCGGACGTCTTCGTTGATACCCACCGTCTCGTCGCGGTTGTCACCGATGCTGATGGTCTCGTCGTGATCGACCCGCTCCTTGCGGTTGGAGTGGATCGTGATGGTCTCGTCGCCATCGACTTCTTCGGTGCGCCAGCCGTGCACCGTGATCTTCTCGTTGCGGTCGACGGTCTCCGTACGGTCGCGGTGGATGACGTTCGTCTCGTCCCGGTCGATCGTCTTGCGGCGATCCTGACCTACCCAATGGTCCTCATCGTTCTCCACTTCGACGAGCTGGTCCTTCTGCGCGTGCAGCCACAATTGCTCCGCGCCTTTCTTGTCCTCGAAGCGGATCGCGTTGGCGTCGCCGCCTCCGTTCTTCATCCCGTCGCCGGCGGCGCCGCCCTTGCTCGATCGCGTCTTGATGCCGGACTGCGTGGCGTTGCCCGGCAGGGCCCAGGGCGGCATGTTGGCGGCGTTGTAGACGCTGCCCGTGACGATCGGGTAGTCCGGGTCGCCGTTCAGGAAATCGATCACCACTTCGTGGCCGATGCGGGGGATGGAGACTGCCCCGAATCCTGAGCCGGCCCAGCTCGTCGCCACGCGCACCCAGCAACTGGAGTGCTCGTCCATGGCGCCCAGCCGGTCCCAGTGGAACTGCACCTTGATGCGGCCGTACTCGTCCGTCCAGATCTCTTCGCCCGCCGGGCCGACCACTACAGCGGTTTGCGGGCCAGTGGTGCGGGGTTTGGGTGTCTTTCTCGCAGGGGTATACGGCAGGCTCGTCGGCTGGGCCGTCAGGCTGAACCTCTGGAACGAGCCGTTTTCCTCGTTGTGCTGCAGCGCTTGGCCGGGCTTGGCGCTGTTGATGGATGAACTGCCGGGATTCTCGTGCAGGTGGTAGTTCACCCCGGTGATGAGGTACTGGCGGTTCTGGTCGCCGCGCGGATAGTTCTCCAGATTGAAGGTGTAGCCAGGGGCCAAGCTCCTGTGGCGGGATTCGCCCTTGACGGTGCTGTGTCCCGTCAACCCTTCCTGCAGGCGAACACGTGCGTATTGCTCGCCATCGCCATGCTGCACGTAGCCGCCGGGCCACTCGTAGATCTCGTACGCATCGTGCGCATGGCCCGGCGGCTGCTGGCGCATGTTGGAGAGGTCCGAACGGGGCTTCTTGAAGTCGTAGTCGTCGTTGTAGTACCGGCCCGGTTTGATCTCCTCGCCCAGGCTCCACGCGTGGATGTTCTCGCGGTCGGCCGTGGCGGATTTCTCGGGCGGGTAGAACGGGATGGTGGCCGCGCCCGGCAAGGGATCGTGGCAGGCGACGATGTCGTCGGCGATCACCAGGGTGTGCTGGCCGCTCGCGTGCTGGAAGTAGTAATACGCGCCTTCATGTTCCAAAAGCCGCGAGACGAAGTCGAAATCGCTCTCGCCATATTGCACGCAGTAATCCCAACTGCGGTAGCTGCGCGTGAGCTTCATCTGCAGCGGATATCCATAGCGGCTCAAAACCTCTTCCACGATCTGCGGGACGGTCTTGAACTGGAATATCTTGAAATCCTGCCGCCGCGTGGCCACCCAGAGCCAGGGCTGCAGGCGCAGGTGGTACGAGTAGAACCGGTGGTCCTGCCCCTGCATGCCGAAACGCGTGACCAAGCCGTCCAGATAGCGCTTGCCGCCGCCCTGCGTCTCGATTTCCACCGTCGCCGTCTTGCCCAGCAACGCCTTGGGATCGATGCCCTGGCTCTCCGAGCGCAGATCGATGTCGAAGGAGAAAAGCTGGCTCAACTCCTCGCTGCCCCGCAACTGCCGGAAATGCAGCTGCTCTCCCAGGGGCGTCCGGATGGTGACGCGGCGTGTCATTGCTTCTTGTGGGCAGCAGGCGTGCTGCCGAGTTAAGTCAGAACGGTCGAAATCATAGGTCGGCCGGATCGGCTTGGACAGCCTCCTACAAGGGGCAAATTGTTTGTAAATGTTTTCCCTACGTCCTTGCCACCATGCCAGCGTCAGAAGATCGAACGCGCCTTCCTCACGTCTATTAGAGGAAATATCGTATGCGGAAATTTATTCAATGGATAAATATATTTTTTTCATTCCGACTCGTCGTGCCACCAATCTCCAAGGATGAGTTAATTCAAGGAGAAGGATATGCAGTTTCGTTTGCGTCAGATGGAGGTTTTTCGGGCCGTGATGCTGGCCGGATCGGTGAAGGGGGCGGCAAAGCTGCTTGCAATGTCGCAGCCGGCCGTCAGCCGCGGCATCGCCCACACGGAGCAGTGTTTGGGCTATCCACTTTTCGATCGCGTCAAAGGCCGGCTGTGTCCAACCGAAGAAGCGAAGGCTCTGATCGCCGAAGTGGAAGTGGAGTCGTGTTACCTGCACGCGCTCCAAGTGAACGATCTGGCCGCCCGCCTCCGCAACGGATCCGCAGGCTCCCTGAACATTTGCTCAAGTGCTTGCCTGTCTAATGGATTGACCGCGAGAGCCGTTGCGCGTTTCCTGGCACGCTACCCAAAAGTGCAGATGCAACTTCGAGTCTGCACGCTTGCTGAAATGCCGCGCATGCTGCTGAGCAACCAAGTAGACCTTGCCATCGCACTTATGCCGCTGGAGCATGTCAATCTGGAAGTCGAGGTAGTCACTTCCGGCCGGGTCGTATGTGTCATGCCCATCGACCATCCGCTTGCCTCCCAAGAGCGGATCAGCTTGCGGGACCTCGTCAATATCCCCGTTGTTGCCCCGCCCCCGAGCAATCCAGGCGGCCAACTGATCGAAGCCGCCCTAGACGAGCTTGGCGTTGCCCTGAACGTGTGTGTCCACATCTGGCAAACGAACGTCGCATGCGCTCTTGCCGCAGCGGGTTCCCATGTGGCGCTGGTGGACGAATTCACGGCACAGGAGTTGACGCCGCAACAGTTACGAATTGTGCCCCTCGTCGAGGACATTTCCTTGACCCCTGCGGTAGTGCGCTCTTCGCTCGGCGTTGCGCGCCCGTACATAGCCCCGTTTATCTACGCGCTGAAAGAGCAAGCCGTGGAAGATCGCTTGGGAGTCGCGTCTTCCAAAAGCTACAGCCTATGAAGATGCTTATGTGACTCATAAAAAATTGTTTAAAAGCACAGAAACGCCCTATCCATTTAACCAGCGTGCATACCCTGCCGAAGATTGCGCAAACGTCATATTCCGCCAGCCGGCATAACATCTCGACCATGCATTCGTCTCGTCATGTCGCACGTGGTCTTGGCTTCGCCATATCCACAACACACATCAGGCGAGTCCATGCGAACTCATAGCGGCCTTGATTCGCTCATGAGGGAGCGAATCAGAGCCCTGACCGTACTGCCGTTGATGCATCGGAAGCAAGATCAATATCTGGGAGGAACTATGAAGAAAATAATCATCGCATCGCTCATTACCGCAGCCCCTCTCATGGCAACAGCCTATCCGGACAAGCCTGTCCGATTAATAGTGCCGATGCCTGCAGGCAGCACTAGCGATGTGGTATCCCGCGCGCTCGCCGAGGCCATGGCGACCCGCTTGAAGCAGCCCATCGTTGTGGACAACCAGCCCGGCGGCAGCGCGGTGGTTGGCACCATGGCCATGGTGCGGGCAGCGCCTGATGGCTACACGCTGCTTCTGGTGGGGGTTACCAATGGGGCGAGCAATCTGGCGACGATGAAGACGCCGCCCTACGATCCCCGAAAAGACTTCACACCGATTTCCCTGATCGCAGAATTGCCCTTCCTGTTGGTTTCAAGCAAATCTTTGCCGATCCGGACGGTGCGGGAGTTAGTCGCGTACGGAAAGGCACATCCAGATAAGCTCTCCTATGGATACGGATCGGGAAGCAGTCAGTTGAAGGCGGCACGCTTCCTGTCATTGGCAGGCGTTACCGCCACCGCGGTGGGCTACAAGGGGAACAACCTCGCTGTGACAGATTTGATCGGTGGGACGATCGACTTCACGATCGCCGATGTGCTCAACAGCCTGCAGGCGGTACGCGCGGGGCGGGTCGTGGCGCTGGGCGTCACGACCGCACAGCGAACCCCCCTGGCTCCGGACGTTCCGACGCTCGCGGAGCAAGGGCTCAAGGATTACGACCTGTCCAGTTGGGTCGGCCTGGCGGCTCCTGCAGACACCCCGCCAGACATCGTTAAACACCTCAATGCCGCATTGCGCGACGTGCTCGTCGATCCCGCCCTGCAGCAACGCCTCGCCACCGCGGGTCTTACCGCACGGCCGTCCTCGCCAGAAGAGTTCGGCCGGTTTCTCGCCGACGAGATCGACAAATGGGGCGCGGTCGCGCGGGATGCCGGGGTTACGCCCTAATGATTCAAAAGGGCCGACACATGCTGAACCTCCGCATGATCGCCTTGGCAGTGCATGAGCGATGGAGCGGCCTGCGCGCCGACCGCATCGCCGTGGGCGACGGCCAGCGCTAACACATCGCCCGCGCCTGCGGCCGGGCATTCCCATTTTCATATTGCATACCCGTTCGGGGCAGGGGTGGCCTCGCGCGTGCGGGAGGGCCGCGCCGCACTGAGCAACATCATCAGGAAGGAGACATACACCATGCAAGCACCCATCGACACCCATGAGGCGCTGGCCTCCGCCATCGCACCACTCTCTCTGCTGGGGCATCTCCGCCACCCGGCGGCACGCAAGCACATGCTGCATGTCGCGCAAGCACTGGAGACGGTGCGGTGCACGCTGGAGACCCGCTCGCAGATGGCGGCCATGGCCCGGCTGCGTGCCATCGGCGTCACCGCATCCCGGCTTCTGAAGGTCGCGGACCGATGGCCGCGCGGGCCGCTGCAGGGCCTGTTCACGGAGGGCGACCGTGCCGCTGCGCACTGGGCCAGCGGGGTGCTGGAGTACGGATGGCATAGCCTGGCCGCCACGTCCCAGGTGGCCTGCGGGATGGGCGTGGAGCGCGAAGAATTTGCACAGGCCGCACAGAACGTAACTCTCCTGTGGATCGCATGTGGGCGTGTGCCCCGGTACCTCACGCGGGAGTGGCAGGTGTTCGGCGGCGTCATTGACACACCGCTGCTGCAGGCCCTGAGCGACCTGGGCCGAAGCCCCACGGGTCCGCGCGATCAACCCGAAGATTCGCGCAGCACGGCCTTTGCAGGAAGCTTGCAAGACACTCAGCATCAGATCCAATGCATGGCAGACGCTCTGCTCGCACTGGATCTGCGCTTGCAGGAAACCGCCTGGATGCTGTCGCAACTGTCGGCCCGGCTGGACCCGCTCGGGAAATGCATGCTGTCCGCGCTGGACGTGCAGCACTCGAGCGCAGACGGCAGGCCATCGGACGAGGATGTGTATGCTCGAATCGAGCCGGCCCAGTATCAGGGAATACGCGCCGCCTGCGCTGCGATGCTGGACCTCGCGCACGTAGCGCTGGTGGATGGCCCGAGCGCGCCGTCGGCGCAAGGCGGGAGTGCCGTGGTGAAAGCGCGGCGCCTGCTGCTATCGCAGCCTGTGGCGGCGCAGTCCAGGAGTGGCAAAGTGGTCTGACCCCTCCCGTCGATGGCTTTCCTGGCTCGCGATCGCGGAGCGACTGCCGCGGAACTCCAGCGAATGACGGTCCGAAGACCTTAAAAGAAAAGGATCTGAGCCCTTCGGACTCCATCACGTCTTCACGTCTTCAGGTCTTCACGCGACCGTCGCCCGTCAGCATCGACAACTCGACGAACCGCGATCCCTGGTGGCTGTTCGGTCCGAAGCTGACCGGGTAGCCCGACACGTTCGTGGTGCCGAGCGATTCCAGCCCGGCGACGAGGGATTCGCGCGTGGGCCGGCTGCCGGCCTCCCGCAGGCCCTCGGTGAACACGCGCGCCGCCACATAGCCTTCGATGCTCGAATAGTTGGCCTGGACCTTGTTGCCGCCCTTGCGGATCGCCTCCCGGAAATCGCGCACGATCTGCCGCTTGGTCTGGTAGGGCGACGGCATGACCTCGGAGACGACGACCCCCGCCGCGTCGCGGCCCAGCGCATCGGCCAGCGCCTGCGCGCCCACGAACGAGAGGTTGTAGAACGTGCCGCCGTAGCCGGCCTTGCGCGCGGCGCGCACGAAGGCCGCGCTCGCCGAGTAGGTGGAGACCTGCACGATCGCTTCCGGCCGGGCGGCCACGAGTTTTTCCACGGCCTCGGCCACGTCGACCGAGTTGCGGGGCACGGTGCCCGTGGCGTGCGGCTGCAGGTTCTTTGCCGCCAGGGCGCGGGCGACCCCTTCGAGCCCCGCCTTGCCGTAGGCATCGTCCTGGTGGAAGACGCCGATCCGGTGCAGCCCCAGGTGCGTGAGCTGCTGCACGATCAGCGCCGTCTCGGCGTCGTAGGAGGCGCGCACGTGGAAGACCAGCCGGTTGAAGGGCTGGCGCAGCCCCTCTGCGCCCGTCAACGGCGCGAAGAACGGCACCCGGGCCTGCGTGAACAGCGGCAATGCGGCCAGGCTGGTGGGCGTGCCCACGTAGCCGAACAGGGCCAGCACCTCCTGGTCGATGAACCTGCGCGTGTTGGCCACGCAACGGTCGGGCTCGTAGCCGTCGTCCAGCGTGAGCAGTTGCACCGGCCGGTGGCCGATGCCGCCCTGGGCATTGACCGCATCGAAGTACAGCCGGGCGCCCGCATGGAACTGGATGCCCAGCTGCGCGGACGGCCCCGAAAACGGCGCGGACTGGCCCAGCACGATCGGCCCGTCGGACTGCGCACGCGCCAGCCCCGCGCCCGACAGCGCCGCCACCGCCAGCCCGGCAGAAAACCGCCGGCGCCCCCAAAACCCATCCTTCATGGTGAAATCCCCCCTGTATTGCATCGCATCCATCTGCCCAGAAAACAGGCAGACCCCACGGACTCCCAGACGGCCGGACGAAGCGCCCGGCTCGGCCATGGGCGGCAGTGTATCGACCGATCCCGCACAATGGAAACTTCCCCGCACATTCCAGATTCTGCCGCAGCCCCTGTCCAGGTGCGCGGTGCCTGTCCCCACGACTGCCCCGACACCTGCGCGCTCCTCACCACCGTGGACAACGGCGTGGCCGTCCGCGTGCAGGGCAATCCCGCCCATTCCCACACGGACGGCGTGCTGTGCGCCAAGGTGTCGCGCTATGCCGAACGCACCAACCACCCGGAACGCCTGCTGACCCCGCTGCGGCGCACGGGCCCCAAGGGCAGCGGGCAGTTCGAGCCCGTGGGCTGGGACGAGGCGCTCACGGACATCGCGGCGCGCCTCTCCGCCATCGCGGCGCGCGATCCGCAGGCCGTGCTGCCCTACAGCTATGCGGGCACCATGGGGCTGGTGCAGGGCGAGAGCATGGACCGGCGCTTCTTCCACCGCCTGGGCGCCTCGCTGCTCGGGCGCACCATCTGCGCCGCGGCCGGCGGCGAGGGCCTGAACCAGACGCTGGGCGGCAAGGTGGGCATGAAGGTGGAGCATTTCGCCGAGTCGCAGCTGATCATCGTCTGGGGCAGCAATTCGATCGGCAGCAACCTGCATTTCTGGCGCTATGCGCAGCAGGCCAAGCGCGCCGGTGCCCGGCTGGTGTGCATCGACCCCCGCCGCACCGAGACCGCCGACAAGTGCCATGAGCACCTGCAACTGCTGCCCGGCACCGATGCCGCGCTGGCCCTGGCGCTGATGCACGAGCTGATCGTGCACGACTGGCTGGACCACGACTACATCGCGCGCCACACGGTGGGCTGGGAGGGCCTGCGCGAGCGGGCGCTCGCCTGGCCGCCCGAGCGCGCCGCGGCGGTCTGCGGCCTGCCGGTGGAGCAGATCCGCCAGCTCGCGCGCGACTACGGCACCACGAAGCCCGCGGCCATCCGCCTCAACTACGGCATGCAGCGCGCACGCGGCGGCGGCAACGCCACGCGGGCCGTGGCCTGCCTGCCCGCGCTCGTGGGCGCCTGGCGGCACCGCGCGGGCGGACTGCTGCTCTCCAGCTCGGGGCAGTTCCCCGTGCAGCGTACAGCGCTGCACCGGCCGGACCTGATCCCCGCGGGCGTGCGCCCACGCACCATCAACATGTCCACCATCGGCGACGACCTGCTGCGCGCCGCATCCCCGGAGTTCGGCCCGCGCATCGAGGCCGTGGTGGTCTACAACAGCAACCCGGTGGCCGTGGCGCCGGAATCCGCCAAGGTGGTGCGCGGCTTCGCGCGGGACGACCTGTTCACCGTGGTGCTGGAGCACTTCCAGACCGACACGGCCGACTACGCCGACTACGTGCTGCCCGCCACCACGCAGCTGGAGCACTGGGACATCCAGGTGGCGTACGGCCACACCGACGTGCTGCTGAACCGGCCGGCCGTGGCGCCGCTCGGCCAGGCCAGGCCCAACACCCAGGTGTTCCGCGAACTGGCCGCGCGCCTGGGCTTCACCGAGCCCTGCTTCGCCGACAGCGACGAAGACCTCTGCCGGCAGGCCTACGGCGCGCACGTGGACTTCCAGCAGCTGCTGGACACCGGCTTCGCCACGCTGGCGATTCCCGACGCGCCGTTCGCCGAAGGCGGCTTCCCGACGCCCTCGGGCCGCTGCGAGTTCCACAGCGAGCGGCTGGCCGCGCAGGGGCTCGATCCGCTGCCCGACTACCTGCCGAACCGCGAGCCCGCGCAGCCGGGCGCGCGCTACCCGCTCGCGATGATCTCGCCGCCCGCGCGCAACTTCCTGAACTCCACGTTCGTGAACGTCACGAGCCTGCGCAACATCGAGACCGAACCGCTGCTGGAAATGCACCCGGACGACGCCGCCGCGCGCGGCATCGCCGACGGCATCCCCGTGCGCGTGTTCAACGACCGCGGCAGCTATGCCTGCCGCGTGTCGCTCAACGGCCGCGCGCGCCCTGGCGTGGTGCACGGCCTGGGCATCTGGTGGCGCAAGTTCGGCCTGCAGGGCACGAACGTGAACGAGGTGACGGGGCAGGCGCTGACGGACCTGGGGGCGGCGCCGACGTTCTACGACTGCGCGGTGGAGGTGGAGAGTTTGACTCTCCCCTGAGTCGCCTTCGGCGCAGGAGCTGCGATCAGATGGTTATCCCGCCGTCGACGGCGTAGTTCTGGCCCGTGACGAACGAGGATTCGTCGCTGGCCAGGAACACCACCAGCGGGGCGATCTCCTCGGCCGTCGCGAGCCGGCCCATCGGCTGCCGGGCCACGAACGCCCGGCGGGCGTTCTCGGCATCGCCCGTGGCGGCGATGCGGTCGGCCAGCGAGGGCGTGTCCACCGTGCCGGGAGAGACGCTGTTGCACCGCACGCCCGCGCCCACGAAGTCCACCGCGACCGATTTGGTCAGCCCGATGACCGCGGCCTTGCTCGCGCCGTAGACGCAGCGCCCGGGCAGGCCCTTGACCGAACTCGCCACGCTGGCCATGTTGACGATGCTGCCGCCGCCCGCCTGCACCATGCGGGGCAGCACGGCCCGCATCGTCCAGAACTGCGAGCGCACGTTCAGGTCCATCGCCAGCGCCCAGTCGTCGTCGCTCGCCTGCAGCACGGTCCCGGCATGCACCATGCCCGCGCAGTTGAACAGCACGTCGATCCGCTCCAGCGTGGCGAAGAAGGCGTCGATGGCCGCCCGGTCGAGCACGTCGAGCACCGCGGTACGGATGCCGTCCGTGCCGTCCAGCGTGGCCAGCAGGTCGGCGCGCAGGTCTGTGGCCCACACCTGGGCGCCCTCTCGGGCCATGGCCAGCGCGGTGGCCCGGCCGATGCCCTGCCCCGCCGCGGTGACGACCGCGGTCTTTCCGGCGAGCCGCTTCATTTCTGCAGCCCCAGCCGGGGCACCAGCTCGGCGTAGAAGGCGCGGTCTTTGTCGATGACCTTCTGGAACGCCGCCGCGTCGGCATAGGCCCAGCCCAGGTTCGCCTTGGCGAGCACCTCGCGGAACGCGGCGTCGTCGGCCGTCTTGGCCGCGACGGTGCCCAGGGTGTCCACGATGTCCTGCGGCGTGGCCTTGGGCACGGCCAGGCCGCGCCATACGCCGATGGAGAGGTCGATGCCGCGTTCCTTGAGCGTCGGCACCTTCTCGAACAGCCCGCCCACCCGCTGGTCCGCCATCACGGCCAGGGTCCGCATCTTGCCGGCGGCGACGTGCGGCGCCACCTCGCCCGGGCTCACCGCGAGGGCATCCACATGGCCGCCCAGCAGCGCCACCGCCGCCGGCGCCGCGCCCAGGAAGGGCACGTGGTTCACCGGCAGCGAGAGTTTTTCAGAGAACGCCGCCGCCGCCATGTGCCAGATGGAGCCCACGCCCGCGTTGGCGATGGACACCGGGTCCTTGCGCCTGCGCGCGTCGGCGATGAATTCTTCGATCGTCTGCCAGGGCGCATCGGCCCGCACCGTGATCGCCGACGGATCGGCATTGAGCCGCGCGATGGGCCGCAGGTCGGCCGCGGTGTACTTGGTGATGCCCAGGTTCGGGATGATCGTGAGCTCGCAGATCACGATGCCGATCTTGTAGCCGTCGGGCTTGGCGTTGATCAGTTCGGCCGTGCCGATGGCGCCGCTCGCGCCGGGCTTGTTGACCACCACCATCGGCTGCTGCGGCAGGTACTTCTTGCCCACCTCGGCGAAGGCCCGCCCGACGATGTCGGTGCCGCCGCCGGCCGCGACCGGCACGATCAGTTCGATGGGCTTGCCGGGATAGCCGCTGGCGCGCGCGAGGGCGGACGTGCCGCCGAGGGCCACCGCGCAGGCCGAGGCGATGAGCTGGCGTCTGTTGGGATGCATGCCGTTGTCTCCTGTGCTCTGTTGTGTGCTTTTTTGGGGATGTGCCGGCGCGCCGGAGGAAGGGCGCGTCAGTAGGTGGCCCGGCCGCCGGAAAGATCGAACACCGCGCCGGTGGTGAACGAGTTCTCTTCGGACACCAGCCAGGCCACCATCGCCGCCACCTCGTCCACCTCGACGAACCGCGCGCGCGGAATCTTCGAGAGCATGTAGTCGATGTGCTGCTGCGACATCTGCTCGAAGATCCGGGTGCGTGCCGCCGCCGGGGTGATGGCGTTGATGGCGACGTTGCGGGCCGCCGTCTCCTTGCCCAGGCTCTTGGTGAGCGCGATCACGCCGGCCTTGGAGGCGCTGTAGGCCGAGGCGTTGGGGTTGCCCTCCTTGCCCGCGATGGAGGCGATGTTGACCACGCGCCCGTAATCGCGCGCCACCATGCCCGGCACCACCGCCTTGTTGACGTGGAAGGCGCCGTCGAGGTTGATCGACAGTACCTTGCGCCATTCATCGAGCGGGTAGTCGCCCAGCGGCAGGTTGGCGCCCGCGATGCCGGCGCCGTGCACCAGCATGGCGATGGGGCCCGAGAGGCTCTCGGTGCGGGAGACCGCGGCTTCGACCTGCGCGAACTCGGTCACGTCCACCGTCACGCCGCTCAATGCCCCCTCGGCACCGGCGCCGGCCAGCGCCTGCCGCGCGGCGGCGATGGCCTCGGCGTCCCGGTCCCACAGGCAGACCTTCGCGTTGCCCGCCAGCAGGCGCCGGGCGATGGCCAAGCCGATGCCCTGGGCACCGCCCGTCACGACCGCGGTGCGGCCGTCGTAGTCGTACTGGATCATCGCGATGCTCCGTCAGGCAGCGACGGTCTTCTGGCACTGCTCGCCCAGCCCCTCGATCCCCAGCCGCATGGTCTGGCCGGGGCGCAGGTACACCGGCTGCGGCTTGATGCCCATGCCCACGCCGGGCGGCGTGCCGGTGGAGATCACGTCGCCGGGCTGCAGCGTCATGAAGCGGCTGAGGTAGGACACCAGCTGCGGCACGTTGAAGATCATGGTGCGGGTGCTGCCGTTCTGGTAGCGGCGGCCATCGACCTCCAGCCACATGCCCAGCGCATGCGGATCGGGCACCTCGTCGGCCGTCACCAGCCAGGGGCCGGTGGGGCCGAAGGTGTCGCAGCCCTTGCCCTTGTCCCAGGAGCCGCCGCGCTCGAGCTGGTAGTTGCGCTCGGAGACGTCGTTGACCACGCAGTAGCCGGCCACGTATTGCAGGGCATCGGCCTCTTCCACGTAGCTCGCGGCCGTGCCGATCACCACGCCCAGCTCCACCTCCCAGTCGGTCTTCTCCGAGCCGCGCGGGATCTTCACGTCGTCGTTCGGGCCCACCACGGCGGAGGTCCATTTGTTGAAGACGATGGGTTCGCTCGGGATCGGCATGTTGGATTCGGCGGCGTGGTCGGCGTAGTTGAGGCCGATGCAGACGAACTTGCCGATGCGGCCCACGCAGGCGCCGATGCGGGGGTTGCCGGGCACGGCCGGCAGCGTGGCCGGGTCGATGGCACGCAGCCGGGCCAATGCATCCGGCCCGATCGCATCGCCGTCGATGTCGCGCACATGGGCGGACAGATCGCGGACCACGCCCTGGGCGTCGAGCAGGCCGGGCTTTTCCTGGCCCGGAGGGCCGAAACGCAGCAACTTCATCGCATGTCTCCTTGTGTTGCCGCGGATTCTCCGGCCCGGCCGGATTGCTGCATAGTGAAAGCTTCGCATGGGGTGATAGCCCCGAGGAATCACCGTGATACCCAGCCTCTCGTCGATCACGTCGCGCCTGCGCTTCCGGCATCTCGGGCTGCTGGTGGCGCTGGAAGAATGCGGCAGCCTGCACCGCGCCGCCGAGCGCCTGGGCATGACGCAGCCCGGCCTCACCAAGGCGCTGCGCGAGGTCGAATCCACCTTCGGCGCCGAACTCTTCGTGCGCACCAAGCAGGGCGTGCGGCCCAACGAACTGGGCCTGTGCCTGATCCGCCATGCGCGGCTGGTGGGCGCCGACCTGGAGCACCTGCGCGAGGAAATGAACGGCGTGCTGCGCGGCAGCGGCGGCCGGGTGGCGGTGGGCGCCATCACCGGGGCGCTGCATTCGGTGCTGGTCGCCGCGGTGTCCGAGTTGCGGCGCACGCAGCCCGCGCTCTCCATCGAGATCCGGGAAAGCACCAGCCTGGAGCTGCTCGACGCGATCAACGAAGGCCGGCTCGACCTGGCCGTCGGCCGCACCACCGTGTCCAGCAACGTGGAGCAGTTCGACTACGAAGAGCTGATGGACGAGGCGGTGGCAGTCGCCGTGGGCCCGCAGCATGCACTGGCGAAGTCGCGCCGCGTGACGCTCGCGCAGCTGGCCCGCTGCCGCTGGGTGTTCTACCCGGGCAACATGCCGCTGCGCAAGCTGCTGGAGCGCGAATTCCGCGAAGCCGGGCTGGAGCTGCCGCCCTACCCGATCGAGACCTCGTCGTCGCTGGCCACCATGCTGATGCTCAAGGAAGACCCGCAGCTGGTGGCGCTGATGTCGTCGGCGACCATGGACTTCTGCGAAGAGCACGGCATCGCGCGGCGGCTGCCGCTGGCCATCGGCTCGCGCCACGAGGCCTTCGGCATCGTCACCCGCCGCGGCGCGCGCCTCACGCCCGCGGCGGCGATGCTGGTGCAGTGCCTGCGCCGCGCCGCCGGCCGGGGCGCCGGGCAGGATGGCTGATCGCCCGCGCCCCGGGGGTGCCGCCGCTCACCCCTGCCGCCCGGCCACCACCACCTGGCCGCTCGCCACGTCGCGCAGCACCGCCATGAAGGCCTGCGCCGCCGGCGTCGGCGTCTCGCCCAGGCGCACCAGCATGCCGTAGTCGGGCATGGCGCGGGGCACGTCCACGTGGATGGGAGCGAGCAGGCCCTTGGCGACATACTTCTCCACCAGCGCGCTCGGCTGCAGCGAGAGCATGTCGGTGATGCGCAGCGATTCCAGCGCGAACAGGAACGACTGCGTCTCCATCACGCCCGAGGTCGGCGTCATGCCGATGGCGCGGAAGATGTCGTCGGACACCTTGCGCAGCGCCGTCGATTCCGGATAGAGCAGCCACGGCCAGTGCGCCAGGCGGCCCACCTCCAGCCCGCGGATGCCGCGCAGCGGATGGTGCGGCCCGCCCACCACCTGCAGCGTCTCGCCGGACAGGCGCTCGTACTGGAAGTGCGCCTGCTGCGCCTCGTCGGTGAAGCGGCCGATCATCAGATCGATCCTGCGCTCGCCCAGCCAGGCGATGAGCTGGTCGCTGCTCTGCTCGCGCACCTTCAGCACCAGCATCGGCCGGCGCCGCTGCATCTCGGCGATCGCCGTGGTCAAGAGGCGCGCGGCCGAGCCCGAGATGGCGCCGATGGACAACTGGCCGTGGCCGCCCTGCTTGAGCGCATTGAACTCGTCCACGAACTTCGCCTGGCCCGCCAGCGCGGAGGCGGCATAGCCCAGCGCGAACAGGCCCAGCTCGGTGGGCCGCATCTCGCGCGGCAGGCGCTCGAACAGGCGCGCATCGAAGATCTCCTCCAGGTCCAGCAGGATCTTGGTGGCGGCCGGCTGGGTGACATGCATCTGTTCGGCCGTGAGCCGCAGGTTGCGGGTGCGCCCCAGGATGTCGAGGAACTGCAGGTGCCGCGAGCGCAGGCGGCTGCAGGCAGTGGCGATGGATAAGGGTTTGCCCTGCATTTTGGGGTGACCGATAACTGAATGGAATGTCCCGTGGAAAAACACTGATTGGACGCCACGGGTGCCGACCCCTAGTCTGCACCCCCGCGACACCCGAGAACCACCGCAGGAGACACGACATCATGCAATTCCACGCAGCTTTCAAGACGTTCGCGCTGGCCACGGCCCTGGCCGCCGCGCTCGCCGGCCCGGCCCTGGCGCAGGTGCGCGAGCACACCTTCAAGATCGGCACCGGCATCTCCGACGACCACCCGCAGGCCCAGGCCTCGCGGCACTTCGGCGAGGTGCTGGCGGCCAAGAGCGGCGGCAAGATGCGCGCCAAGCTCTTCGCCAACGGCACGCTGGGCAACGACGTGACCATGATCTCGGCCCTGCGTGGCGGCACGCTGGAGATGACGGTGCCCGACAGCTCCACCCTCGTGTCGGTGGTGAAGGACTTCGGCGTGCTGAACCTGCCGCTCACCTTCAACACCAGCGAGGAAGCCGATGCCGTGCTCGACAGCGCCTTCGGCCAGAAGCTGCTGGCCAAGCTGCCCGAGAAGGGCCTGGTCGGCCTGGGCTACTGGGAGAACGGCTTCCGCCAGACCACCAACTCGCGCCGGCCCATCCAGAAGGCCGAAGACTTCGCCGGGCTGAAGCTGCGGGTGATCCAGAACCAGCTGTTCATCGACAGCTTCAACGCGCTCGGCGCCAACGCCACGCCCATGCCCTTCACCGAACTCTATTCGGCGATGGAGCAAAAGGCGGTGGACGGCCAGGAGAACCCGACCGCGACCATCCTCACCAGCAAGTTCTACGAGGTGCAGAAGCACCTGGTGCTGTCGCGCCACATCTACAGCACCTGGGTGTTCCTCATGTCCAAGAAGACCTGGGATGGCCTGTCTGCCGAAGAGCAGAAGATCGTGCAGGACGCCGCGAAGGAAGCCACCGCCTTCGAGCGCAAGGCCATCCGCGCGCTGGAAGCCAAGGCGCTGGGCGAGCTGAAGAAGCTCGGCATGCAGGTGACCGAACTGCCGCCCGCCGAGCAGGCCAGGCTGCGCGACAAGCTGCAGCCGGTGGTCGCCAAGTACAGCAAGGAATTCGGCGAGGACAGCACCCGCGAAATGATGGCCGAACTGGACAAGGCCCGCCGCAAGTAACCGAGAACGACATGACCCCACCCGAAGGCCGCCGCTTCCGCTCGCGCGACTGGTTCGCCGACCCGGCGCGCTCCGACATGACCGCGCTCTACCTGGAGCGCTTCATGAACTACGGGCTCACGCCCGAGGAGCTGCGCTCGGGCCGGCCGATCATCGGCATCGCCCAGACCGGCAGCGATCTCTCGCCCTGCAACCGCATCCACCTCGAACTGGCGCGCCGCGTGCGCGACGGCATCCGCGACGCGGGCGGCATCCCGCTCGAGTTCCCCGTCCACCCGATCTTCGAGAACTGCCGCCGGCCGTCGGCCGCGCTGGACCGCAACCTCGCCTACCTGGGCCTGGTCGAGATCCTCTACGGCTACCCGATCGACGCGGTGGTGCTCACCACCGGCTGCGACAAGACCACGCCGGCCGGCATCATGGCCGCCTCCACCGTCGACATTCCCGCCATCGTGCTCTCGGGCGGGCCGATGCTCGACGGCTGGCACGATAACGAACTGGTGGGCTCGGGCACCGTGATCTGGCGCAGCCGCCGCATGCTGGCCGCCGGCGAGATCGACGAAGAAGAATTCCTGCAGCGCGCCTGCGACAGCGCGCCCTCCGCCGGCCACTGCAACACCATGGGCACCGCCTCCACCATGAACGCGGTGGCCGAGGCGCTGGGCCTCTCCCTGCCCGGCTGCGCCGCCATTCCCGCGCCCTACCGCGAGCGCGGCCAGATGGCCTATGCCACCGGCCGCCGCATCGTCGAGATGGCGCACGAAGACCTGCGCCCCTCGCGCGTGCTCACCCGCGAGAGCTTCCTCAACGCGCTGGCGGTGGTCAGCTGCGCGGGCGGCTCCAGCAACGCGCAGGTGCACATCCAGGCGATGGCGCGCCATGCCGGCGTCGAACTCCATCCGCGCGACTGGACGGACCATGCCTACGACCTGCCGCTGCTGGTCAACATGCAGCCCGCCGGCAAGTACCTGGGCGAGCGCTTCTTCCGCGCCGGCGGCGTGCCGGCGGTGATGTGGGAGCTGCTGCAGGCCGGCCGGCTGCACGGCGACTGCGCCAGCGTCACCGGCCGCAGCATCGCCGAGAACCTGCAGGGCCGCGAGGCGAAAGACCGCGAGGTGATCCGCCCCTTCGCCGATCCGCTGATGGACAAGGCCGGCTTCCTGGTGCTCTCGGGCAACCTATTCGACTTCGGGATCATGAAGACCTCGGTGATCTCCGAATCCTTCCGCGCGCGCTACCTCTGCCAGCCCGGCAACGAAGGCGTGTTCACGGCCCGGGCGATCGTCTTCGACGGTGCCGAGGACTACCACGCCCGCATCAACGACCCCGCGCTCGGCATCGACGAGGACTGCATCCTGGTGATGCGCGGCGCCGGCCCGCTGGGCTGGCCCGGCTCGGCCGAAGTGGTCAACATGCAGCCGCCCGATGCCTTGATCCAGCGCGGCATCCGGGCGCTGCCCACGCTGGGCGACGGCCGGCAATCCGGCACCGCCGACAGCCCCTCCATCCTGAACGCCTCGCCCGAGAGCGCGGCGGGCGGAGGGCTCTGCTGGCTGCAGACCGGCGACCTGATCCTGATCGACCTGGTCCGCGGCCACTGCAATGCGCTGGTGCCCGAGGACGAGATCGCCCGCCGCCGCCGTGAACTGCCGCCACCGCCCGTGCCCGCCAGCCGCTCGCCCTGGGAGGCGCTCTACCGCGAGAAGACCGGCCAGCTCGCCGACGGCGCCACGCTGGATTTCGCGCTGCAGTTCCGCCGCATCGCCGAGCAGACGCCCCGCCACAACCACTGAGCACCGGGGCCGCCGCGCCCCCTGCACCCCCCTTTCAGAGGACGAGAACGATGAACGACGAAAGCACGGGCCTGCTGCCCGACGATGGCCTGGCGGGCACGCTGGTGGCGCGCGCCTGGACGCCCGGCCCGCAGGGCGGCCCGGCGGTGGTGGCACTGCGCCCCGAAGGCGTGTTCGACGTCAGCCGCACCTTTCCCACCATGAGCACCCTGCTCGATGCGCAGCAGCCCGCCGAGGCGGCGCGCAACGTCATCGGCGAGCGCCTGTGCGCGGTGGAAGAGCTGCTGGACAACAGCCGGCTCGGAGTTCGCGACGGCGCCCGGCCCTTCCTGCTCGCGCCCTGCGATCTGCAAGTGGTGAAGGCCGCCGGCGTCACGTTCGCCGCCAGCATGGTCGAGCGCGTGATCGAGGAACAGGCGCGCGGCGACGCATCGCGTGCCCAGGAGCTGCGCGGCAAGGTGCAGGCGCTGATCGGCGAGAACCTTGCGGACATCCGTCCCGGCTCCGACAAGGCGATGGCGTTGAAGGCCCTGCTGCAGCAGCAGAACCTCTGGTCGCAGTACCTGGAGGTCGGCATCGGCCCGGACGCCGAAGTGTTCACCAAGGCCCCCGTGCTGGCCTCCGTCGGCACCGGCCAGGAGATCGGCATCCGCGCCGATTCGGCCTGGAACAACCCCGAGCCGGAGGTGGTGCTGGCCGTGAACGGCCGCGGCGACATCGTGGGCGCCACGCTGGGCAACGACGTCAACCTGCGCGACATCGAGGGCCGCAGCGCCCTGCTGCTCGGCAAGGCCAAGGACAACAACGCCTCCTGCGCCATCGGCCCCTTCATCCGGCTGTTCGACGCCAGCTTCGGCATGGACGACGTGCGCCGCGAAACCGTGCACCTGGAAGTGCGCGGCACCGACGGCTTCGTGATGCGCGGCATCAACACTATGGCCAGCATCAGCCGCGATCCGGCGGACATCGTCGCGCAGACCCTGGCCGCGCACCAGTACCCGGACGGCTTCATGCTGTTCCTCGGCACGCTCTTCGCGCCCATCGAGGACCGAGGCGAACCCGGCGCCGGCTTCACCCACCAGCTGGGCGACGAGGTCACCATCCGCAGCGCCCGTCTCGGCGTATTGCGCAACCGCGTCACCCACAGCGAGACCGCGCCGCCCTGGCAGTTCGGCCTGCGCGCCTTCATCAACCACCTGGCCGCGCGCGGCCTGCTGGACGGCCGCAGTCTCTGACGCGCACGCCCTCAGGAGACAAAAACCATGGAACGATGGATGGACCGCTATTGCCGGCTGCTGGATTTCCTCATGGCCGGCGCTCTGGCGGTGATGGTGGCGATGGTGTTCGGCAACGTCGTGCTGCGCTACGCCTTCAACACCGGCATCACCGTGTCGGAAGAGGTGTCGCGCTGGCTCTTCGTCTGGCTCACCTTCCTGGGCGCGATCGTGGCCATGCGGCACCACGGCCACCTGGGCGTGGACATGCTGGTGAGCCGCCTGCCCGACGCGGGCAAGAAGGCCTGCGTGGTCCTGGGCCAGGTGCTGATGCTCTGGGTCTGCTGGCTGGTCTTCTCCGGCAGCTGGACGCAGACCCGGCTGAACATGGACGTCACCGCGCCCACCACCGGCTGGTCAATGGGCTACTTCTACCTGGTCGGCGTGGTCTTCGCCGCGTCGGCGGCGGTGTTCCTGCTCTACGACCTGTGGCGGGTGCTGAGCGGCCAGCTGCGCGGCGACGCGCTGGTGATGGTCAAGGACTCGGAAGAGACGGCGGAATTCGACGCCCTGCAGGCACGGCTGGCGGAAGAAGACCGCCTGGCCGCCCAGGCCGGCGCCACGCGCGGGCCCGATGCCGCGGATACGCGGCACAAGCCCCGCGGATGAGGAGCCCCGCACCATGACCATCGCCGTCTTCCTCCTCTCGCTGCTGGGCGCCATGGCGATCGGCATCCCGATCGCGTTCTCGCTGCTGCTGTGCGGCGTCGCGCTGATGTGGCACCTCGACATGTTCGATGCGCAGATCCTCGCCCAGAACCTGATCAACGGCGCCGACAGCTTCCCGCTGCTGGCCGTGCCCTTCTTCATGCTGGCCGGCGAGATCATGAACACCGGCGGCCTCTCCAAGCGCATCGTCGATCTGGCGCTCACCCTCGTCGGCCACGTGCGCGGCGGGCTGGGCTACGTCGCCATCGTCGCGGCCTGCGTGCTCTCGGCGCTCTCGGGCTCGGCGGTGGCCGACGCGGCCGCGCTCTCGGCCCTGCTGATCCCGATGATGGTGGCCGCCGGCCACGACAAGGCGCGCTCCGGCGGCCTCATCGCCGCGGCCGGCGTGATCGGCCCCATCATCCCGCCCTCGATCGGCTTCGTGATCTTCGGCGTGGCGGCCAACCTGTCGATCAGCAAGCTGTTCCTGGCCGGCATCTTCCCCGGCATCCTGATCGCCGGGGCGCTCTGGGCCACCTGGTGGTGGCAGGTGCGCAAGGAGAACATCGTGCCGCCGCCGCGCCGCTCCCGCGGCGAGGTGTGGGCCGCGTTCCGCGAGGCCGGCTGGGCGCTGATGCTGCCGCTGATCATCCTGGTGGGCCTGCGCTTCGGCGTCTTCACGCCCACCGAGGCGGCCGTGGTGGCGGCGGTGTATTCGCTCTTCGTGGCCGTGGTCATCTACCGCGAGCTCAAGCCCTCGGAGATCTACGGCGTGTTCGTCACCGCCGCGCGCACCACCGGCGTGGTGATGTTCCTGGTGGCCGCGGCGCTGGTGTCGGCCTGGCTGATCACCGTGGCCGACCTGCCGGGCAAGGTGGTCGGCCTGCTGGAGCCCTTCATCGGCAGCCCGATCCTGCTGATGGTGATGATCATGCTGCTGGTGATCGTCGTCGGCACCGCCATGGACATGACGCCCACCATCCTGATCCTGACGCCCGTGCTGATGCCGGTGGTCAAGGCCGCGGGCATCGATCCGATCTACTTCGGCGTGCTGTTCATCATCAACAACTCGATCGGCCTCGTCACGCCGCCGGTGGGCACGGTGCTGAACGTGGTGGCCGGCGTGGCGCGTATCCGCATGGACGACGTGATCCGCGGCGTCTGGCCCTTCATGCTGGCCGAGTTCGCCATGATGTTCCTGATGGTGGCCTTCCCCGCGCTGGTGATCTGGCCCGCGCGCCTGCTCTACGGTTGAGGCGCGCGGGCCGCCGGGCGGGTTTCAGGGCATCGTCGGCAGCTCGTTCGGCCGCAGATCGAACACCAGCACCTCGGCGCCCTCGCCCCGGGCGAAGTTCAGCGGCCCGGCGTTGCGGATGCGGGCGCCGTCGCCGGCGTCCAGCCGCTCGCCGTTCACCTCCACGCTGCCGCGTGCCACATGCACGTACACATGGCGGTTAGGGCCCACCGCCAGCTCGGCGGATTCATCGGCATCGAACAGCCCGGCATACACGCGGGCATCCTGTCGCACCGCCAGCGAACCATCGGCGCCTTCCGGCGAGATGATCTGGCGCAGCCGCCCGCGCTTGTCCGCCTCGGTGAAATGCACCTGCTGGTAGCGCGGCCGGGCACCGCGCTCGTTCGGCACGATCCAGATCTGCAGGAAGTGCACCGGCTCGTCGGCCGAATGGTTGAACTCGCTGTGCTGCACGCCGCTGCCGGCGCTCATCATCTGTACGTCGCCCGGGCGGATCACCGAGCCCGTGCCCATGGAATCCTTGTGCTCCAGCGCGCCTTCCAGCACGTACGAGAAGATCTCCATGTCGCGGTGGCCGTGCGTGCCGAAGCCGTTGGACGGCGTCACGCGGTCGTCGTTGATCACCAGCAGATCGGAGAACCCCTGCTGGTTCGCGTCGCGGTAGTGGCCGAACGAGAACGTGTGGCGGGACTGCAGCCAGCCGTGGTTGGCGGTGCCGCGGTGCTGGGCCTTGCGGATGTCGAGCATGTCATTTCTCCTTTGCTGATTCGATGGAATTCACACTGCGCGCCGGGAGCCCTTCTGATCGTCGCTCCCTGGCGTTTCGTGCTGCGATGGAAGAAGTATCCGGCGCCAAGACCCTCCAGAGGTTGAAACGTTTGGCGGCCCATCATCGATAATTTCGATGATGCAAACCACGCGGACCCGGCCATGCTGAAACTCACCCTGGAAGCCATCGAACTGGTGGACGCCATCGCACGCCACGGCTCCTTCGCGGGCGCGTCGGAGCGGCTGCACAAGGTGCCCTCCACCATCTCGTACGCCATCGCCAAGCTGGAAGAGCAACTGGGCTTCGCCCTCTTCACCCGCAATGGCCCGCGCGTCGCGCTCACGCCCGCCGGCCAGGAATTGATCCGCGAGGGCCGGTGGCTGCTCTCATCGGCCCGGCAGCTCGAATCGCGCATGCGCCAGATCGCCACCGGCTTCGAATCCGAAGTGCGGCTGGTGCACGACTCGCTGATCCCCACCGAGGCCTTCAACCCCGACATCTGCGCCTTCGAGGACCTGGACTGCGGCACCCGCCTGCGCATCGCCAGCGAGGCCCTGACCGGCACCTGGGAAGCCCTGCGCGAGGGCCGAGCCGACATCATCGTCGCCGCCGGCGAAGGCCCGGCCGGCGGAGGCTACAAGGCCATCGCCGTCGGCAGCCTGGCCTTCGCCTTCTGCACCACCGCCACCCACCCGCTGGCGCAACTGCGGCGCCCGCTCACCCGTGCCGACCTGCTGGAGCACACCGCCATCGTGGTGGGCGACGGCGCCCGGCAACTCACGGACCGCACCGTCGGCCTGCTCTCGGGCCAGCGGCGCATCACCGTGCCGACCATGCAGGCAAAAATAGCCGCCCAGGCCGCAGGCCTGGGCCACGGCTTCGTGCCGCGCGCCTGCGTGCGGGTGGAGCTGGAAACCGGCGTGCTGGTGGAGTTGCAGGTGGAAGAGCCCCGGCCCGACGAGACCTTCTGGCTCGCCTGGCGGCCGGAGCACATGGGGGAGGCGCTGAAATGGTGGCGGCAACGGCTGGACCGGGCGCTGCTGCCGGGGATTCTTCCCTATTGATGGATGGGTGCCCAAAAGGCGAGCGCCTGCCCGGGGTTTGAACTCTGTCGGATACTGCTAAAAATAATATTTCTGGAGCGTATCCAACGCCTGGCGAACGCGCCGATCGTTAGCAGTTCCGGCACTTTCCGGCCTGCCGGTGCGGATACCTCCCCCCGTTCGTCGTCCATGGTTCTCGATCCCTTCACCCTGCTCGTCATCACCGCCGCCCTGGCGGCCGCCTCCGCGCTGTACCTGGCTTCGGAGTGGAGCACCGTGCGCGAGCGATCGCTGCTGCTCTGGAGCGCAGGGTTCGGCGTCATCGCCGTCGGCAGCGCGCTCGCCCTGCTGCGCTCCAGCGGCTTCCTGTTCGTGGGCATCTGGTTCTCCAACGGCTTGCTGATCGTCGCCCACGCGCTGTTCCTGGCTGGAGTCGCCGCGTTCAGGCGTGCCCGGCTGCCGCGCACCTGGTGGCTGTTGGCCGTCGTGTGGCTGGCGATGCTGTGGCTGCCCGAGGGGCCCTGGTGGTCCAAGACAATGCTGGGCGTGCAGTCGCTGCTCATCGCTGGCATCACCGTGCGCGCCGGCCTGCTGCTGCGCCCGCAGGGCAGCGCCGCTTTGAGCGTGGGCGCGGCCCAGCTGCGCTTCGTCCTGTGGGCGCACGGCCTGTTCTATCTGGCCAAGGCCGCATCGGTGGTGGTGCCCGACGCATTCATCAACCTGGCCAGTTTCCGGGGCGTGGTCATCCAGGTATCGCTGGTGGAAGGCGTGATGGCGATCATGCTGCTCGCCATGTCCATGACCGGCACCGAACGCCACCGCCGCGAGGAACGCATGGCCCAGATCGCCGCCCGCGACCCGCTCACCGCCCTGGACAACCGCCGCGCGCTCTACCTGCGCGCCCCGGCGCTGCTGCGTCAGGCCTCGCCGGCCAGCCCGTGCGCCCTGCTGCTGATGGATATCGACAACTTCAAACAGGTCAACGACCTGCACGGCCACGACGCCGGCGACCGCCTGCTCATTACGCTCAGCGACCTGATCCGCAGCACCCTGCCCAGCGGCGCACTGGCCGCCCGGCTGGGCGGGGACGAGTTCGTGATCCTGCTGCGCGACGCGTCGGCCCCGGCCGCGCAGGCCCTGGGCCGGGAACTGCGCGAGGCGTTCTCCGAACAGGCGAGCACGATGTTCGCAACGCCGGAGCCCGTGTCGCTCAGCATCGGGGCGACTTTGTTCGACCAGCCCGATGCCGAGCTGTCGCATTGGCTCAAGCGGGCGGACGAGGCGTTGTATGCGTCGAAGCGTCAGGGGCGGGATCGGATGGAGATCGTGCTGGCGAAGCCGGCAGGGGGACTGCATTGATGCGTCCTTCTTGACGGGCATGGCCATGGTGGGCGGCCGGCTGTCTTTGAGCTTCAGCGGGGCGTTCTGGCCGCGACGGTGCACGCGAGCGTTCGGCCACTTTGGAATCCAACGCCGTTATCGGGCGACTCGTTCGCGACCAGCAGCGAACGCTGAGGAACCGACCTTGGCGAGGCGGCTTCAGGCTGGCAGAGTCATTCCGACTATGGAATTTCACTAATCAAAGGGTGGCAAGTGCCCCTGCTTCGAGCCCCTCCCGCGGCCTACTTGGGCCACCGAGCAGCCGCCGGCCCCGCCATTAAAAAGCTACACTGTGCGGCTACGCCGCAAGGTTTGGTGGCGCGTTTAAGCGGTCGCTCTCACACTAGATCTTGGGCGAACACCATCCTTCTCCATGACCGAAACCGAACGCTCTCGCCTAATTGCTCGCATCTTCTCCCGACCCGTGCTTGATGACATCGCACAGCGGGGAGCAGCAAAGCACGTCGCGAAGCGACTCGTGGGGCTCGGTGTGCGGCCAGCCAAGCGCGACGCTTCCGTAGCGGACCTGTTCGACGCATCGCTTGCTGAACTGGGACAGGAATTTCGCTGCGAGTACGTGTACAAGGCAGCCATTGCCAACCGCATTGTCTTCGGCAGACATAGCCCTCGCACTTCCAGCATGAGCATCGAGCTCGGCGTCGCTGGTTCCATCATCGATGTAGCCGTTTTCAACGGAACTTCGACGGCCTACGAGATCAAGACGGAGTACGACAGCCATCGACGATTGAACACGCAAACACCTGCGTATCTTCGAGCCTTCGATAGCGTCTACGTGGTGACACATCCAGACCTTGCTCCACGCTACGCATCACTGGTCGACGAACGTGTGGGCATCCTTTGCCTTACCGACAAGGGCAGCCTCCGGGAGGTGCGTAAGTCCGTCCGTGACATTTCTCGCATTGAGACCGCAGTCGTCTTTCGCATGCTGCGCCGTCAAGAGTACATGGGCGCGGTTCACAAGCACTTCGGACCTCAACCAGAGATGCCCAATGGGCGTCTCCATCAGCATTACGAGCAGCTCTTCTGCCGCCTGACCAGTCAGCAAGCGCACCAGGTACTCGTCTCCACCATGCGTGCGCGCACGACTGACGAAGATTCGGTGGCATTCGTTTCCTCCCTGCCGCAGAGCCTGCGCGTGTTGGCGTACGAGACGCCTCTTTCACGACCTAAGCGACAGCGCCTTTTGGATGCACTTGCCGAGTTAATTTAATCCCACTACATTTGCCTCCTAACTATTAAATTGCGTAACAAATACGCGATGGGGAGGTGTCATGTATTTCCCGTTTGTCTACGGGCGTCGTTCCGAATTCCTAGCCTTGCGTGCCATGCTGAACGACCGTAGGTCGCTTGAGGCTCTGGTGCCGGTGATAGAGCCAGTCAAGCGCAATAGCGCAGACCTTGCCAGATGCATTAAGGAGTTTGGCAAGGCCGGCCAAACATTGGCAGTCATCCTCAACCCAGACAAACATGAGCTGAAGCCAAAGGACGAAGCAAAGGCATGGCTCAACGAAATCCTGAAGGTCGTTGATGAGCACGCTTCCATCTTGCCGACTTTCCGATGCGTCTCAACTACGACGCTCGCCCGTGTTTTGGCCTTCCGCAAGCGCTTTGCCGGGCGAAAGGTCGCTTTAGCCTACTCAAGCCCGGCCTTGACTGACGCTGAGCTAAAAACGCTTGCCGACGATACGAACGTGCGTTTCCACATCGTGTTGAACGAGAAGATGGCCGTAGCTCAACAGATGCTCCTGCCGTCTGCAAAGCGGGTTGACATCCGCGATTATTTCAACAAGTTGGACCGCAACTCCGATTACGACGGCGCTGAGCTCTTCACAGACCGGCACAAGACGTTCAAACCCTCGTGGGTGGGATTCGGCGACTATGCAGCTATTGGCTCAGCGTTCATGCCGGGTGGCGGAAAGCCCGCGGCCGTAGCGATCCACGCCGTTTACAAGCACAAGTCCAACGACGTCTGGATTGAGCACTTCGTGTCTGACGACACCGACAAAGATGTCGGGAGCACCGATGACAAGTTCCTCCAGGCCGCCCGCAAGCTCGTGAAAGCAGTGAAGACCCGCCCCAAGGAATTCGGCACAAATTTCGCGCTAGACGGGTATGCAAAACACGTCGCAGGGAGCCACTTCCCCGGGCTCGGTACGAACAAGGTTCTGCAGATAGAACATCACATCTGCCTAATGCTGGACCTACTTGATGGCACTCTCTAGAGTCGGCGCGAACTTTTTGGGACCTGCGGTCCAGACGACATAGCTTGCCCGCAGCAAAGATATCCCATGTGAACAGCCTTTTCTTGTCAGATGAGGTGTGATCAGTGTCGCCACTCCCTACCTCTTTTGGCAAATGTGTTGCCAAGCCGCGCGACTGGTTTACAGCGCCGTAGGCGTACGGGCATCGGAACGTGTTCGGCGGCTAGCATATAACTCAAACCGGCTCAAATAGCTGTCCCGACCTGTTCCGCAGGCTAGTTCCGCTATCGCTACAAAGCCTGCCTCTGCACGAATGAACAACACGACTAAGGCCAGCTCCCAGTGGCCCGGCCGAAACTCTCTCAAGCCCGGTTGGGACTTCCCAAACTCGTAAGCGTTACGCACTGC